>NZ_PPRD01000067.1 GCF_002902575.1 Staphylococcus croceilyticus
GTATAAAACTTAAAATTTTCCAAAAAAATATATAAATAAAATTGAATAAATATAAGATTATCAGAAATATATTCAAACATCTTAGGCGTAGGTAATACATTTGAAATTATCTTAATTTTAATACAATGAAAATTTATGAAAACTTATGAGATAAGACTTTTAGGGAATAAAAAAATATGAACAAACCTCTTCACATGGTATGTATTTTTTTGTAATATAGCTATCGTATTATTTAAAAATGAATAAAAAGGAGGAAGCAATGATGAAGGATAACAGAATGATGTTTTTCATATTCATGCTAGGTACCTTTACAGTAGGCATGGCTGAATATGTAGTAACAGGTTTATTGACACAAATCGCAGGGGATATGAAAGTTTCAATTTCGAGCACGGGTCTATTGATTAGTGTCTACGCTGTGAGTGTGGCAGTCATCGGACCATTTATGCGCGTGTTTACAATGAAAATGCGTGCACAGCGTTTATTACCTATATTGGTGGCGATATTTATAGGAAGTAACATTATTGGAATGTTAGCGCCAAACTTTCCTATATTGTTGTTATCCCGATTGCTTTCTGCTTCAATGCATGCGCCGTTCTTTGGTGTGTGTATGAGTGTGGCGGCTGCCGTGGCACCACGTGGTAAACAGCCACAAGCGATTGCATTAGTACAAGCAGGCTTAACCATTGCAGTTATGATAGGTGTGCCATTTGGTTCATTCTTAGGTGGTTTCGCAAATTGGCGCGTTGTTTTTGCTGTAATGATTGGTTTAGCTATCATTACAATGTTAGGTATGGTGAAATTTGTACCTAATGTTACTTTAAGCACTGAAACAAATATTAAAGGTGAATTGAAGGTATTTAAAAATCCGCATATCTTAATTATTATGTCTATTATTATATTTGGTTATTCCGGTGTATTTACAACGTATACATTTATGGAACCAATGATTCATAAATATTCACCATATGGCATCATAGGCCTTACATTGTGTTTATTTATGTTCGGTTTAGGTGGTGTAGCGGGCAATCTTATCACTGGTAGAGTGCCTGAACCTAAATTAACGAAATTTTTATTCTACACATTTTTATTACTGTTCTTAACGATTATTTCATTCGTTACGGTTGTGCATAGTGCAATCTTAGCAATTATTATCTGTTTCTTATTCGGTTTCGGTACATTTGGTACAACACCGTTACTTAACAGTAAGATTATTTTAAGTGCGAAAGAAGCGCCATTACTTGCTAGTACATTAGCGGCTTCAATCTTTAATGTCGCTAACTTTTTAGGTGCATTAATTGGTTCAATTTTATTATCAATTGGTTTCCCTTATCTAATCATTACGTTTGTATCTGGTGGCATTATTATTTTAGGTATTTTACTAAATACGTTAAATCATTTTTATGAAAAGAAAAATATCCAATTTGAAGAATAAAGTAATACCTCTAACATGAGTAGTTGAAAGTACTGATGTTAGAGGTGTTTTTAATATAAATTCAGCTTCATAAATCGTTTATTTAAATAGTTACTTCGAAATTCACTACTTGTGGCAGACTATCAAGTTGATGCGTTGTCATATAGTCGATTAACACTTGAGCACCTTCTTCTTGAATGTCTTTTACCACAGGAGCTTGGGCGAACATTTCATAATTACCGCCTCCGACGGCACGATAATTATTCACGCAAATTGTGTACGTTTGTGTTTCATTTAAAGGTGTATCTCCAACTTTAATATCTGTTACGCGTTGGCCAATAGGTTGCCCAACATGAATTGTATAACTAATACCACCGTAAATATCGTAGTTAAAGTGTTGGGGCTTTGGATACAAGAATGCTTCGTTAACAATAATCCCATTATTTTCGTCTAGCGCAAAGTAGCTTGCTGATCGTTCGAGTGCTTCTTTAATACCGGCTCCTGTGAGTTCTAAAACTTGGAAGGTATTAGGGAAAGGATAGTTATTAATAATATCACGCATAGTCACTTGTGTATTAAAGCCAGCTGCTGAATCGAATAGGGCTATACTTGCTATGTCGGCGCCACTTTTCTCTAACAAAATGAGATTGATTAAATTAAGAAGCGGGTGAGGTTTTACGCGCGCTTCAAATTTGTCTTCTACTAACATAGGTTCAGGTAGCGTCGTGATATTTGTATCTAGCCAATCTTCTAAGTTATTTAAAAGTGAGGCGTCTTCTGGTAAAAGTTCAAAATCTGTTTCTGAAGTAACGGGTAGTAAAGTCGCTTGTTTATTAATAATTTGATGTTGATTATTTAAAGTCAGTGTAACTTTACCAACTTGAGTTGCGCGAGTACCTGGTTGAATAACTGCTGTATCATACTTTACTGTGGCGATATCGCGATGTTGATGACCTGTGATGAGAACATCGATGTGATCATGAAATTGATTTAAAATTTCTGATGCTTCGTTCTCGCCTGATAAAGCTTCAGTTGGTTCATTAGTATCTATATCTCTTTCGAACCCGCCATGATACGACACGACGACGATGTCTACTTTGCTGCGTATGTCAGGTAATAATTGTTCAAGTGTATCTACGGCGCTACGGAATTGTAAGCCTTTGATATGGTTGGGTTGTTCCCAGTTAGGTATGTATTGTGTGGTTAGTCCGATGACGCCGACTGTTAGGCCTGCCTTTTCAAAGAAATGAATGCCGTTACCTGTGAAAGGCTGGTTCTGTGTATCTAAGATGTTGGCGCATAGGACTGGATGGTGCAATTGGCTGAGTGTGTCTTTAAGGTAGGGAAGTCCGTAATTAAATTCGTGGTTGCCGATTGTGCCAAAATCGAAGTTGAGGCGGTTGTAAATATTAGTTAATGGGGCGCTAGTTTGGCGTTCAGAAACTAAGTAATTGCATAATGGGGCGCCTTGTAGGAAATCGCCGTTATCTATTTTAAAGCTAATGTCGTCATGCGAGCGCTCACTTTCGATTAATTGGTTGGCTTTCAATAGGCCCATCGGTAATTGTTGGTTGCGTGATGAGAAGTCTGTGGGAAAGATGTAGCCGTGTACGTCGCTTACGATGTAAAAAGAGAGTTGTGTCATGGGTATCGTCCTTTCGTAAAAAAGAGATAAAGAAGGGCGTCGTTTGGGAAGTATGCGCTATCTTCTTATATCTCTTTAGATTGTGTTAAGATTATTGAATTGTGCCTGTGGCTAATGGTTGGTTACCCTGTTTAAGGCGAATGTTTGCGCCTGAGATGTTCGTATTCACTTTGGCTGTAAGTGTAAGTGTGGCGTTGCCTTCATTGTCTGTTGTTACACTTTGAGGTTGGCTATAACCAATGTCATCATAGTTTTTACCGTCTTGAGTAAAACTAGCTAATTGCGTGCCGCCATTTTGATAAATCGATAATTTCAGTTGATCGAGCGTTTTACTTTGTTCCATATTACTTAAATTAACGGTAATTTGGAATGGTTTATTTAGTTGAATATTGTCTGGTAAGTGAAATTGCACGTTGCCATTTGTTGTATGGGTAGGTGAAGGACTCTTTGTATCGCTTCCTTTTGAATTACCATCATTATTATTGCTGTTGTGAGTGGCATTTGAATTATTGTTTTGATTGTTAGTCGTTTTTGTTGCGCCATAACTACCTGGTGCGAATGTTGAGCGATCATACCATTTGTAGCCTTGCTCTGGTTGAGACCACGGTTCTTTTTGCGGTTCTGTTGAATTTTGTGGTGTTTCGAATGCTAGAGTAGGTGTTGGTTGATCTAATTTAATACCACTTTTTTTCAAGCTCGTTGCATTGTCTACTTTTCCAAACCAATCTGTAATATTTGTTAAAAGTTGGCCGTTGTCTTCTTCTTTAAAGCCATCGTAAGTCTTCTTAGTCTGGCCGTTATCTTCACGTTTATACTTCGGCGTACTATCTTCTACTAGAGATGAGTCACCGATAAAGGCTGCTTTACCTTTGCCGACTTTCGCTATCGCTACATAAGGACCTTCAGCTACGCCACCGCCATTTTAAATGCCTTGGTCTACAGCGTGAGACCATTTCTGTTTAGATGATAAATGTTCAGGCGTGTAAATGATACCTTTCGCTTTCGTAGGATCCGTAATCGCTAGTGTTGAACCAGAGTGCATAGATACAGAGTGAATGCCCTGAGTGATGCCGAAACTTTCCGAACTAGGGACGATATTTTGCGTATTTAAATCACCAAGCGCGTTGTAACGGAAGCGGATACCGAAGTTGTCAGATAGCCAATCTGAACTTTTCACGCCTTGCATAGCTTGTGAATTCTTCTCCTCAGCAGTCATATCTTTCGTCATGTCTTTATAAGCTCCACGACGATAACCGTTCATTGCCTCTGAAGAGTCGATGCGATTTAAATTTCTATCCGCATTGTAATGGTCGGCGATAAAGATAATGTTGCCACCTTTTTTTACATAATTAACCATGGCTTGTTGCTCATTTTCTTTAAAAGGGATATTAGCTTCAGGAATCACTAATATCTTACTATTACTTAAAGTTTGGTCATTGATGTTATCTTCGCCGTCAATTTCTTTTACAGTGTAGCCTTGTTGTCTCATTGAATCAGCGTAATCAGAGAAGCCACCATCCATGACCCAATCTGCAGCGCCAGCAGTTTGTTCATGTGACGCATCGAATAAAACTGTTTGCGAATTGTTAGCATTATTTTGTGCAGCGTGACTCACATTTAGTCCTGTTAATGAAATCGTTGAGGCTAATAAAGTTGAACTTACTATTTTGATAAGTTTCATATATTTTTCTCCTATTATTGAACTATGTATAAGATTTATTAAGACATTTTTCATTTTTGAAAATTAAGCAATGGGAGCAGGACAGAAATTAAAATAATTTCGTTGTATCCCCAACTTGCTTTATTTGTAGCCTTTCTTTTCGAAAGTCTCTATGTTGGGGCCCCGCCCGCTAGTCAAGGATGACTAGGTTTGAAAAAGCTTGATTTAAGCGCATTTTCAAATCAGTCAGCTACTGCCAAAATGATAAAGTAGGCTAAAACATTTTATGCTGTCCCGCTCCCACATAAAAAAAGTATAATAAAAAATTTGATATACAAGAGAATGTTAAGTGAATATTTAAGAAAACTTTACAATTCATTCACATTATAAATAAATTTTATATATTTTTCACAGATAATAAATATTATTTAAGTTAATGTTGTGGTAATCTTATAAATGTCATATAGAATGACAATTTACACTATTTTATACATATCGAACGGGGGCATTACAGTTATGAAGCAAATGAAGTACCTTTTAGTTCTAGCTTTAACGGTTATTATTTTTGCGGCGGCATGTGGAAATAATAGCTCATTAGATAGCAAGAACAAAAGCTCTGACAGCGGGTCAGATTCTGGTAAAGATGGTTACACACCTAAAGAGTTAACAGTACAATTCGTTCCATCACAAAATGCAGACACACTTGAAGCAAAAGCAAAACCACTTGAAAAATTATTATCTAAAAAATTAGGCATTCCAGTAAAAGTATCTGTTTCAACTAACTACAATACAATCGTTGAAGCGATGAAATCTAAAAAAGTAGACGTAGGTTTCTTACCACCAACTGCTTACACTTTAGCACATGATCAAAAAGCAGCTGACTTATTATTACAAGCACAACGTTATGGTGTTAAAGAAGATGGTTCTAATTCAAAAGATTTAGTTAATAACTACAAATCAGAAATCTTAGTTAAAAAAGATTCTGGTATCAATAGCTTAAAAGACTTAAAAGGTAAAAAAATCGCATTACAAGACGTTACTTCAACAGCAGGTTACACATTCCCTATCTCAACGCTTAAAGAAGAAGCTGGTATTGACGCAACAAAAGATATGAAAATTGTAAACATGAAAGGTCATGACCAAGCAGTCATTTCATTATTAAATGGCGATGTAGATGCAGCTGCAGTATTCCAAGATGCACGTACAATTGTTAAAAAAGACCAACCGAACGTATTCAAAGATACAAAAATTCTTAAATTAACAGAACCAATTCCAAACGATACAATCTCTGTTCGTCCAGACATGAACAAAGATTTCCAAGAAAAACTTAAAAAAGCATTTAAAGAAATTTCAAAATCAAAAGAAGGTCACAAAATTATCAGTGAAGTATACTCTCATGAAGGCTACACAGATGCTAAAGATTCAGACTTCGATATCGTAAGAAAATATGAAAAACAAGTTCAAGATATGAAATAATTTGTGAAAAAAAGATTGAGTTAGTCACTTCTTGAATGGAGAGGGATGCAGACTAGCTCAGTTTTTAGCGACACTGTAATTAAATAAGTGACAAGGAAAAGCTAAGCCCTATTTGTGTTGGGCATAGCTTTTCTTTGTAAAATGAAGGGTGTTAAGTAAATGAGTCAAATTGAATTTAAAGATGTTAATAAAGTGTATCCTAATGGTCATGTTGGGTTAAAGGATATCAACTTGAATATCGAAAAAGGCGATTTTGCGGTCATTGTTGGTTTATCAGGGGCAGGTAAATCTACATTATTAAGATCGGTGAATCGTCTTCATGATATTACTTCTGGGGAAATCACTATCGAAGGTAAATCGATTACTAAAGCTAAAGGTAAAGAACTATTAATGATGCGTCGTAATATTGGAATGATTTTCCAACACTTTAATCTTGTAAAACGTTCTTCAGTGTTACGTAATGTATTGAGCGGTCGAGTGGGGTATCATCCTACTTGGAAAATGGTCTTAGGACTATTTCCAAAAGAAGATAAAGTGAAGGCAATGAATGCGTTGGAACGTGTGAATATCCTAGATAAATATGATCAACGTTCAGATCAGTTGTCAGGTGGGCAACAACAACGTATTTCAATTGCACGTGCGCTGGCACAAGAACCAGCGATTATCTTAGCCGATGAACCAGTCGCGTCGTTAGACCCTTTAACAACGAAACAGGTTATGGATGATTTAAAGAAGATTAATGAAGAATTAGGTATAACGATTCTAATTAATTTGCATTTCGTAGATTTAGCACTTGAATATGGTACACGCATCATTGGTTTACGTGCCGGTGAACTTGTTTATGATGGTCCTGCGAGTGAAGCTACTGAAGAGGTATTTAATGAAATTTATGGTCGTAAACTTAAAGATGACGAGAAGCTAGGGGTGGAGTAATATGGCGACACCTACAACGAGTAAATATGATCAATATTTAAACAAGAAATTTTCACTTAAGACGAGTTTTACCATTTTTCTAGTGTTAGCGTTAGTCATTTGGAGTTTCTTATATACAGGCTTTAGCTTTGGTGACTTAATGGTTGGTTTACCTCAAATTGCCTCATTCTTTGGTCAAATGGTACCTCCAGATTGGGGATATTTGAGTACCATTACTAAACCTATGTTAGATACCATTCGCATGGCTATTGTAGGGACATTTTTAGGAGCAATTGTATCAATTCCAATCGCTTTAATCTGTGCTAGCAATATTGTTAAAACGAAATGGATTACGATTCCTGCGCGGTTTATCTTAAATATTGTACGTACGATTCCAGATTTATTATTAGCTGCTATCTTTGTAGCTGTCTTCGGTATTGGCCAAATTCCTGGGGTGTTAGCTTTATTCATTCTAACCATTTGTGTTATCGCTAAATTATTATATGAAGCGCTCGAAACAATTGACCCAGGCCCAATGGAAGCGATGACGGCAGTTGGCGCAAATAAAACAAAGTGGATTATATTCGGTGTTGTTCCGCAAATACTATCTACGTTCTTCTCATATGTACTCTTTGCATTTGAAATTAATATTCGTGCTTCAGCGGTACTTGGACTCGTAGGTGCTGGTGGTATTGGTTTATTCTATGATTCAACATTAGGCTTATTCCAATATCCGAAAACTGCGATGATTATCCTATTTACATTAGTTATTGTCGTTATTATTGACTATGTAAGTTCGAAAGTGAGGGAACAACTCGCATGACACAAAATGAGCATAAGTTAGAACAAAAGTATCCCGTTAAATCAAAAAAACAGAAGCAAAAATTAATTAAAAATTGGATAATAGCTATCGTCGTTTTAGCAATTATTGTGTGGGGCTTTGCTGGCATGCCTGCGCTCGAGCTGAAATCTAAATCGATTGAAATTTTAAAATCGATATTTAAAGGCTTATTCCATCCCGATTGGGGTTATGTTTACATACCAGCTGGTGAGGACTTATTACGTGGCTTACTTGAAACATTTGCGATTGCTGTCATTGGTACATTTATCGCAGCAATTATCTGTATACCGTTCGCATTTTTAGGCGCACGTAACTTAGTTAAAGCACGCCCAGTCACAGGCATCACTAAATTTATTTTGAGTGTGATTCGTGTATTCCCTGAAATTGTAATGGCACTTATTTTTATTAAAGCTGTAGGTCCTGGTTCGTTCTCTGGGGTGTTAGCGCTTGGTATTCACTCTGTAGGTATGTTAGGTAAATTGTTTGTAGAAGATATTGAACGCTTAGACTTCGCGTCTGTGGAATCGTTAAAAGCAAGTGGTGCGAATAAGACGAAGACATTAATATTTGCGGTTATTCCACAAATCTTGCCTTCATTCTTATCACTTGTGTTATATCGTTTTGAATTAAACTTACGTTCAGCTTCAATCTTAGGTTTAATTGGTGCAGGCGGTATCGGTACACCGTTAATCTTTGCGCTACAAACGCGTTCATGGAATCGTGTAGGTATCATTCTAATTGGTTTAGTTATCATGGTAGCCATCGTAGATTTAATATCTGGCGCCATCCGTAAACGCATTGTGTAATAAAGTTATTTATTTTTTGAAAAGAGGAGCGGAACAGAAATCTTATTTTTGAATGAGATTTCTGCCCGCTCCTTCTTTTTTAATTCTCAATGTTTAAAAATAAATAAAAAGGCAATGATATATTATGTAATTAAATATAATGCATGTGCATGCATGTATAGTGATATATAAACTGAAAGGAGTTTTATCATGAAAGTATTAGTTGTAGGCGCAAATGGTGCAGTAGGTCACAAAGTCATTGCACAATTGAAAGATACTGAGCACAGTTCAGTCGCTTTAGTGCGTAAAGAAGAACAAGTCTCAGAATTAGAGAGCGTAGGTGCTGATAATGTAGTCATCGGAGACTTAGAAGGCGACATCTCACAAGCATTTGATGGTGTAGATGCAGTCATCTTCGTCGCAGGTTCTGGCGGTAGTACAGGTGCAGATAAAACACTATTAGTTGATTTATGGGGCTCTAAAAAAGTAGTCGATGCCGCAAGTAAGCACGGTGTTAAAAAATTAGTACAACTTAGTGCTACAGATAGCCCTGATCCAGATAAAGAATCTGATGAGATGCGTCCTTATGCAGTCGCAAAACATATGTCAGACTTCTATATAGAACAATCAGATTTAAATTATACAATTGTTCGTCCAGGTCCATTACAAGATGACGAAGGTACAGGTAAAATCAATGCTTCATTCTCAATTGAAGGAGACCCAAATAGCTACACTATTCCACGTGACGACGTAGCGACAACATTAATTAATGCGTTAGATGTTGAGAAAGTCGATAAACAAGTTGTTTATATCCAATCTGGAGATACTGATGTTAGAACAGCTTTAGAAGAAATTAAATAATGAGTTATAGGTAAAGTTTAGGCCCATATGAGATGGCATATAAGCGCTGTCTCATATGGGCCTTTTGTTTTTATTATTGAAAAGTGGAGCGTAGTGTTTCTTCAAATGTAACTTTCACTTCATCGTAGAAGCGGTGACCTTTGTCAGTCATCTTAGCATAAACCCCACGTTTGTCATCTCCATAACCTTGACGTCTTATCACACCACAATCTTTTGATTCCATTCTAGTCGCGAGTCGTGACATTGCACTTTGACTTAATCCCACTTTATTTTGTAATTCTTTTAATGGTAGTTGATTATCTTCAGCGCAATCCAAATACATTAAGACATAAAATTCTTTCAACGCAAGATTATGGCGTGACATTAAGTCTCGTTCCAGTTGTTTAGAAACATTGTTATAAGTAGCTGTGAAATCTAGCCATTTACATACTAATTGATCTGCCATATAAATGCCTCACATTTTTTCTAGTGTAATACCAGTATTATAACAATAAATAAATTGAAGTAGGGAAGTTATTCTTTTATTTCGAAAAAAATGGAAAGAAATTGAAAAGAAAGGTGTGGAAATTTCCCAGGAAACTTACAGAGTTGTAATTTTGGGCCTTTCGCCTTACAATACCTCGAAATATATGTTTTTATATAATTGAGGTGAATAGATATGGAAG
>NZ_PPRD01000068.1 GCF_002902575.1 Staphylococcus croceilyticus
CGAGTGGAAGTGACTCAGAGTCGGTAAGTACAAGTGACTCAGAAAGCACATCAGGATCAGAAAGTGAGAGTCTTTCAGACTCAGCAAGTGCGAGCACGTCAGATAGTGAGTCAACATCAACGAGTGAAAGTGACTCAGAGTCAGCAAGTGCAAGCACATCAGACAGTAGTTCGTTCTCATATAGTATGGGCGAACCAGAAAGCAACTCATTGCCGGAATTTGACTTACCATCATATCTTGCATCGGAATCAGTGAGTGCAAGTGCATCGCTAAGTGCATCAACATCAACAAGCATGAGCGATTCAGCAAGCGCAAGCATGTCAGATAGTGAGTCAGCATCAACAAGTGAAAGTGACTCAGACTCAGTAAGTGCAAGCACCTCAGATAGTAAATCAGTATCAACGAGTGAAAGTGACTCAGACTCAGCAAGCACAAGCACATCAGACAGTGAATCAACATCAA
>NZ_PPRD01000007.1 GCF_002902575.1 Staphylococcus croceilyticus
GAGTAATACAATTTATGGTTATGAGAGTTAAAGATTATTTAAAAATTTAAGACATCATAGTGAAAAATATATTATTTTAAATAAAAATAGGAAATATAACCTCTATATATATAAGATAATAGTTTATAATTTCTTAATTTAACTGATAATTACTAAAAATTAAGTATAGGAGCAAAAGTTATGAACCGTTTTTTAAAATACTTTATGATGTTATTGACTTTAGTTCTTATAGTGGTTCCTGTTATTTTTATTATCAATTTATATCATAGTTCAGAAGATGCTATGAAAGTTTCTTATAGTAAAGACGATGCAAATCGAGAATCAAACTTAAGAAAAGGAAAAGTTGATCCATCTAAAGATGCTGTTTCAATTTTATTTTTAGGTATTGATGATAATGAAGGCCGTAGAAAAAATGGTCAAACTACAGAACACTCAAGAACGGATTCAATGATTCTTTCAACCCTTAGTCCTCAAAAACATCAAATTAGATTACTAAGTATCCCCCGTGATACAATTAGTTATATTCCTAAGGTCGGCTATTACGATAAAGTCACTCATGCTCATGCCTATGGTGGTCCGATAGCTGCAATGGATTCTGTAGAAGCAACATTAAACGTACCAGTTGACTACTACGTTCGAATTAATATGGATGCATTTGTTCAAGCAGTTGATGAGCTTGGTGGCATTTATTATGATGTACCTTATGATTTAAATGAACCTAACACAGATGACACTGGTAGAATTAAAATCAAAAAAGGTTACCAAAAACTTAATGGTGATGAAGCGTTAGCTGTAGCAAGAACTCGTCATCATGACTCTGACCTTAAACGTGGCGAACGTCAAATGGATTTAATTAAACTTCTTTTCCAAAAAGCAAAAGATTTAAATTCATATAGTAAATTAGATGAATTAGTTCAAATCGTGGGTAAAAATGCGAAACATAACTTAACATCTCAAGAAATCAAAAGCCTCGCTTCTATGTATTTATCTGATGATATAGACTTTAAAAAGTCTCAACTCAAAGGTAAAGATGATTACTTAGATGGTATCTATTACTATAATCCAAGCGTGGATAGTATCGCTAAATATTCAAATTTATTGCGTTCAGATTTAGGACTATCTAAAATAACAGATAAGAAAGAGTTTTTAGATGAACGTGTTATCAAGTATTATGGCTCACTAGTTCCATTAACACCGCTAGAGCAGTCTTTATTAAAAGATAATCAAAAAGATACAACTTCAAAAGATAATAATAAAGATGCAACAGATAATCAATCAAGCGATAATGAACAAAGCACCACAAATAATACAAACCAATCGTCTTCGGATAATAACAACTCAGACGCTACGTATATCCCAGATCAATCAAATGAATTAGATAATAATAATCAAAACAATCAGTTATATTAAGTTGAAAGGAGCACGTACAATGTCACGTAAAACGTATGAAAAAGTTGCCAATATCAACGGGATGTTCAATGTTTTAGAACAGCAAATTATTCATAGTAAAGATATGGCGTTATTTAGAAATGAATTCTTCTACGTTAATCATGAACATCGTGAGAACTATGAAGCTTTATTATTGTATTATGGTGATACGTCAGAGAACCCTGTTGTAAATGGTGCTTGTTATATCGTAGCTCTTCCAGATATTTTCAATAAAGTAGATGTATTTGAATCAGAGTTACCATTTTCTTGGGTATACAATGAGAACGGCATCACACAAACAATGCAAAATATTAGCATACCGCTTCAATATTTAATTGCTGCGGCTTTAGAAGTTACTGACGTCAACCTATTTAAACCTTCTGGCTTTACTATGGGAATGAACAACTGGAATATTGCACAACTTAGAATTTTCTGGCAATACTGTGCCATCGTGCGTCAAGAAGCTCTATAATCATACACATTTATGCTATGAGCGAGCCGATGAAATCTATTAAATGACTATTGATTTCTGGTTCGCTCTATTTTTATACCTTTATTTAATATAGAATAACTTTATATTTATATTCATCTTGTCTAATACTATTTTTTAAAGGAGAACTAAGCAATGTTTGAGATTGTAAAAAATAAAGATATGTTATCAGCCTGCTTTGCAATTAGAAAAGAAGTATTTGTTAAAGAACAAGGTGTTCCTCTGGAAAACGAACTCGATGAATTTGAAGAACAATCTACTCACATCATTGGTTATGATCAAGAGCACCAACCATTTGCTTGTGCACGGTTTCGACCTTATGAAGATGTTGTTAAAATAGAACGTGTGGCCATCTTAAAACCATATCGTAAATATGGCTATGGTCATGGTCTAATGACTGCTATAGAGCACTTTGCCAAAGAACAAGGACATCAACATCTTGTTTTAAATGCTCAAACACAAGCTCAAGGTTTTTACGAAAGATTAGGTTACACGCCTACAGGTGAGATATTTTTAGAAGAAAATATTGAACATATTAAAATGTATAAAATAGCTAATCTTTAATTCTACTTATAATAAGTAAATACTTAAATTTGTCTATTAACGTTCAACAAAACAAAAGTATCAATGGAAAATAAATATATCTCTAAAGATAATTAAAATTTAAACTGTTTAGTATTTTATTCTCAGCTTTTTAGCTACCGTTAGCATAATTATCTTTAGCTAAAAATTAAAAGAAAAATTAAAGTTAGTTTACAATATAGTTAAATTAATTATTAACAAACGAATAATTATTATAATGGTGGAGTAGTAAAAATTATTCGGAGTAAAAAGAAATTTGTGAGGAGTAGAAAAATGACGAAAAAATTCAACCTAAAATTGCCTTCAATGATTGCAATCACTCTATTTGGTGCTGCATTTACATCACACCAAGCTCATGCAGCTGAAAACAATCAAACTAATGCTGATGCTAAAAATGTAGTCGACGATCAACATCAATTAAAAGGTGCTACGCAAGCAAAACAACAAGTAACACAGTCAACTCAAAATATTTCTGGCGTTCAAGCTTATCACAATCCATCAGAAGTAAAAGCTAACACTTCTTCTAATATTCGTACATATGATGCTAACTTAGATAATTTACATAATTCAAATAGCCAATCTAAGGCCCAAAACAATACTAGTGTTGTATCTTCAAGCAATACAAATGTGAACAAAGCAACAGCTAATAATAATGATACAACTCATAAAACAAGTAATGCACAAGCATCAAACGCTACTCAAGCAAATGGCGCTCAACAATTAAATTCAAATGCAAATAATAGTACACAAACTGCATCACAACAGAAAAATCAAGTTGCATCTAAACAACAAAATACAATTAATAATCAAAATGTGGCGCCACAAAGTAGTAACGCATCACAATCTGATAAAACAATTACAACTCAAAATACAAATAACAACAAACAACAATCAGTTGTTACTAACGTGAATCAAGACACTCAAAAACAAGCTGCATCTAAACAACAAAATACAATTAATAATCAAAATGTGGCGCCACAAAGTAGTAACGCATCACAATCTAATAAGACAACTACAACTCAAAATACAAATAACAACAAACAACAATCAGTTGTTACTAACGTGAATCAAGACACTCAAGAACAAGCTGTTGCAAAAGCTAACAAAGCTGCACAAGCACAACCTAAAGCTCAAGCGTCTACTACATCAAAGTTAAATAATAGTGTCAACAAAACTCAAGACAATACACAAACAACTAATGTTCAAAAAGCAACTGCTAATTCAACAGCAAATGTGAAAAACGCAACTGCTACACAAAATAATAAGCAAATTAATTCAAGTAAAGTACCAACTACTAATAACACAGTAGCAACACAATCTAAACAATCCAATCCTACAACTAACGCACAAACACAAAATAATACAACTAAAAATGTAACGACTTATGCTCAACCAACAGCTGGTGAATCAGCTGTTAGATCTGTAGGTGGTAAAGGTGGCCCTGCTACCAATGTTCGTGCTGTACAACGCTATGCAGCTACTTCATCATTACCTAAATATAAACCTCAAGTGAGTTCATCAATTAACAATTATATACGTTCTCACAATTTACAAGCGCCAAGAATTGAAGAAGATTATACATCTTATTTCCCTCAATATGGCTATCGTAACGGCGTAGGTAATCCTGAAGGAATTGTCGTACATGATACTGCTAATGATAACTCTACTATCGAAGGCGAAATCAATTATATGAAGAATAACTATCAGACTGCCTTTGTACACGCTTTTGTCGATGGCAATCGTATCATTGAAACAGCGCCAACAGATTACTTATCTTGGGGTGCAGGTCCACAAGGTAACGAACGCTTCATCAACGTTGAAATCGTGCATACCCATGACTATGGTTCGTTCGCACGTTCAATGAATAACTATGCGGATTACGCAGCTACTCAGTTACAATATTATGATTTACAACCAAATAGCGCTGAATATGATGGTCAAGGTACTGTATGGACTCATTACACTATTAGTCGTTACTTAGGTGGTACTGACCATTCAGATCCACACGCATACTTCCAAGCGCATAACTATAGTTATGATGAATTGTACGATTTAATTAATGAGAAATATTTAATTAAAACTGGACAAGTAGCGCCTTGGGGCACAACATCAAATAACAATTCAGGTACTAATAACAACAATAGTAATAAAGGAAATAACAGTTCAAACACTGCTAAAAATGATAAGTTAACTGTTAAACCAACTACTGGCTTAGCTCAAATCAATACGGATAATAGTGGTGTTTACACTACTGTTTACGATGATAAAGGAAAAGCTACTGACCAAGTTCATAACACATTATCAGTTACTAAATCAGCTCAATTAGGTTCAGATAAATATTACTTACTTTCTGATTATAATAGTGGCAAAACATACGGCTGGGTTAAACAAAACGAAACAACTTACAATACTGTTAAATCTCCAGTAAAAGTTAACCAATCTTATACTATTAAACTTGGTTCAACTTTATATACAGTACCTTGGGGTAATTACAATCAAAAAGCTGGCACTGTGTCTAAATCAAATACTGAACCATTTAAAGCAACTAAATCTCAACAAGTAGGAACAGCTACTTATTTATATGGTTCAGTTAATGGACAAAATGGTTGGATAAGTAAATATTACTTAAGACCTTATTCAGCACCTAAAACAAATGTATTGAAAGTTTCAGACTTAAAAAATACACTTGGCCAAGTTTCAACTAATAGTAAAGGTGCATACACAACAGTTTACGATAAAACGGCTAAAGCAAATCCTGAACTTAACGATAATACGTATCGCATCACTAAAAAAGCTAATTTAAATAATCAAGATTTTTATTTAATTTCAGATTACAATAGTGGTCAATTGCGTGGATGGGTACCATCATCAGATATTTCTGTGAAGACAGCTACACCTACTAAAACAGATGTCACTTCTTATAAATTAAATAAGAATGCAAATGTGTATAGTACGCCTTGGGGCAGCAAAAAACAAATCAAATCGACTACTACTAAAAGCAATCAAGAACTAAGATCAATAAATACAGTTCAAATTGGTAAAGATACGTACCTTCATGGTGTAGTTAATAATGTATGGGGTTGGGTTAATGCTAATGATGTAGCTAAACCTCGTATTAACGCTAAATTTGCTGCAGCTACTAAAAAACCTGCTACAACGCAAACTGTATCTAGTATGGCACAAGTGAATGCTAATAACGATGGCATCCGTGCTACTGTTTACGATAAAAATGGTAAAAATGCAGCAAAATACGCTAATAAAACTTATAAAGTAACTAAAGAAAGAACTATAGATGATAACACTTACGTTCTATTACAAAATCCAACTCAAAATACACCTTTAGGTTGGTTCAACGTTAAAGACTTAAATGTTCAATCATTAAGTAATGAACAAAAAGTTTCTGGTACTTATACTGTTAATAAAGCAAATAACGGACTTTATTCAGTGGCTTGGGGTACACCACAACAACGTTTAGATAATAAAAATTTAGCAAATCAAACATTCAAAGTTTCAAAAGCTGCCACTATTGGTAATACAACTTATTACTATGGTACAGTAAATGGCAAAACAGGTTGGATTGCGCAAAATGATTTAACGGCTGACACTGCGGTTGATAATGCTGAAGATTATAATGATGATTTCATTATTGATAGTACGAATAGTTTTTACTATGACTCCCCTTCTTCAGCAAAAGCTTATGCTTTAAAACCATATAATGAACAAAATTTCCATGTGACTAAACGTAAAGTCGTTAATGGCAAAACTTGGTACTATGGTAAATTAAGTAATGGAAAATATGTATGGATTAAAGATACAGATTTGAAAAAACAATTAGTTAAAAGTTCAAAATCATATCAAACATTAAGCCAAGCTGTAGCGAAACAACAAAATGCTTATGGGGCAAAACCACAAGTTCAACGTAATGGATATGGATGGTCAAACGCTTCAGCTAGTGAAATTAAAAATGCGATGAACCCTGATACATTATCTAAAGATAATACACATAAATACCAATTCTTACGTTTAGATCGTCCACAAAACTTATCAGTAGCAAGCATGAACACGCTACTTAAAGGTAAAGGTGTGCTTGAAAATCAAGGTCAAGCATTTAGTGACGCAGCTAAAGCAGCAGGAATTAATGAAATTTACTTAATTGCTCATGCTTTAATTGAAACTGGAAACGGTCAATCACAATTAGCTAACGGTGGCGATGTAGTAAATAATAAAGTTACTACTAACAATGCTAATAAATACTATAATGTATTTGGTATTGCAGCTTATGATAGCAATCCTATTGCAAGTGGTATCAATTATGCTAAAAGTGCTGGATGGAACTCAGTATCTAAAGCCATCATCGGTGGTGCTAAGTTCATCGGTCAAGACTATATTAAAGCTGGTCAAAATACGCTTTATAAAATGCGTTGGAATCCTGATCATCCAGGTACACACCAATATGCAACTGATATTAATTGGGCAAACCTTAACGCTGAAATCTTAAAATCGTTTTACGATAAAATCAAAACAGTAGGCAAATATTTCGAAATAACAAGCTATATTAAATAAAAATTTAAATTAAAAACAGAAGAGGTCGCGTTCAAAATGCAACGCCCCTCTTCTGTTTTCTCTATACTAAAATAACCCTATGTCATCTTGTTTGTTTAAAAGAGTGATGACATAGGGTTTCATTTTAAAAATATATATGACGACTATTTAATTTATTCAATAATGAGTTTAAATTTTCAATTTCTTTTTTTGATAAACATTGGCATCGTGCTTCAATTAATTCATATCTTGCAGTATTAATTTGCTTAATTAATTCACGTGCTTCTTCTGTTAAACATAATTCTTTACAACGCAAATCCTCATGTGATTGTTGGCTTGTAATATAGCCTTTATAAACCAATTTCTTAATCCATCGTGAAACAATGGATTGTTCTCTACTAATCTTCATAGTTAAATCATATTGAGATAAGCGATCATAATTATATAATATTCTCAATAATTCTAACTGGTCATTAGTAATATCTGTCCGTTGTCCAAAGCGTCTATTTACTAAATTAAGATCATTATTCGTTAACGTGATAAGTTTTTCTAGTTGATTGTACATAGCTGTTCTACTCCACTTTTGTAATTGTAATTATTATAAAATTTATTCTATCATTATACAATACTATTCAACAAATTGCCTAAATTTGTTGCATTATTATATTATTTTATACTAAGTTATATACAGTTAGCATTTAATAAAGGAGCACATCGTATGCCTATAAATAAAGATAGAGACTACTTTTTCGATAATGCACGTGCCGTACTAATACTTTTAGTCGTATTAGGTCATATGATTCAGCCTTATACTTCTGAGAGTAAATATATGTTAGCTTTGTATCTTGTGATTTATAGTTTCCATATGCCAACATTTTTATTTATCTCCGGATACTTCGCAAAGCATTTAGATAAACCCCATTATTTAGAGAATGTCGCTAAAAAATTGCTTGCGCCTTACGCTATTTTTTATGCGTTCTTCTCAATATATTATTTTATAACTGGAAAAAGTGATACCATTCAAATGGATCCATTCAATCCTGTATTTGCTTTATGGTTCTTACTAACACTCTTCTTTTTCCATGTTATTTTAGTTATTATTCGTCGTTATAATCCAATGATTATCTTGCCTATTGCTATCATTGTCTCAGTTTTAGCAGGCTTTTCAGATAATGTGGACGGCTATTTAAGTGTTTCACGCACGATAGTGTTCTTCCCTGTTTTCTATATTGGCTATTTAATGACGAAATCTCAGACCCAAATTTTCAGGAATAAGAAATTAAGTATTGTATCAATATGCGTTCTTATTGCTTTCTTTATTGGTTACTATATTCATCCCATTAACGGTGATTGGCTATTAGGCAGTAGTCCCTACACCTCTCTCGAGAATCACAATCAAAGCGTTTATAGTCCATTGAAACGTTTAATGCATTACATCATTATCTTTGTAACAATGTTTGCATTCCTGAATTTAATGAGCAACCATCAACGGTTTTATACTTATATTGGGCCACGCACAATGTATATCTACCTATTGCATGGACTCGTGATTGGCGTAGTACGAGGATTCAAGCTATATCCATTTTACGACTCTATTTCAATATTGACCTATATTTATTTAATTGGGACTTCAATGTTGATTGTTTACATTCTTTCAAGTGATTTTGTTTGTAAATGGACCAATCCCGTCATTAATCTTAAGAAACCATCCCAATTTAAGCTTTAATTTTTTGAAAATGAAAAACAACGCACGGATACCAAATTATAGTATTAAAATATGTTATTATTAGATTATTCTAAAAAATCTATAGTGACATATAAGAAGACTATAGTTTGGTATTTTTTGAGGTGTAAAACATGAAATTATCATTAAATTCAAATTCTAAATTTTTAAGAGCACCAAGTATCCGCCAATTCTCTAATCGTATGAAACATATTGATGATTGTGTCAATTTAACGATTGGTCAGCCGGATTTCCCAATGCCAGATGTGGTAAAAGAAGCGTATATTAATGCGATTAAAGAAGATAAAACAAGTTATTCTCACAACAAAGGTTTGACTGAAACGCGCCAAGCTATCAGTCAATATTTTAAAGACAAATATGGCTTTTATTATAGCGAAGAAGAAATCATCGTGACGAATGGTGCGAGTGAAGCGTTAGATACCTCTTTACGTAGCATCATTGAACCAGGCGATGAAATCCTTATCCCAGGTCCTATTTATGCAGGTTATATCCCTCTTGTAGAAACGCTTGGCGGGCAACCCGTGTATATCGATACAACACAATCTCATTTTAAAGTAACACCTGAGTTAATCGCTCAACATATTACTGATAAAACGAAAGCCATTCTACTTAATTACCCTACTAACCCAACTGGTGTTATTTTAGAACGTCATGAAGTAGAAGCTTTAGTAGAATATTTAAAAACGAAAAAAATTTTCATTATAAGTGATGAAATTTATGCTGAAAACACATTTAGAGGTAAGCATACATCTTTTGCAGAATATGAAGTAATTCGTGATCAATTATTATTAATTGGTGGTTTAAGTAAATCTCATTCAGCTACAGGTATTCGTATTGGCTTTTTATTAGGCCCTGAATATCTTATTGAAAAGTTAACCTTTATGCATGCATATAATTGTATTTGTGCTAACGTACCTGCTCAAATTGCTTGTATCGCTGCATTAAATGAAGGATTAGATGCGCCAAAATATATGAATGAAGCGTATATTGAACGTCGAGATTATTTAAAAAATAAGCTTGTAGAATTAGGTTTTGAACTTGAGGGTCAACCAGAAGGTGCATTTTATATTTTCCCAAGTATTAAGAAATATACAGAAGAAGACTTTGAATTTTGTGTCAAAGTGTTAGAAGAAGCTCATGTTGCTATTGTGCCAGGCTCCTCTTTCACTAATATTGGTAAAGGCTATGTGCGTATCTCCTACGCCTATGAAATGAGTGTATTAAAAGAAGGTATGCGACGTTTAGAAGCATTTTTAAAACAAAATTATGGTTTATAAATAAAAGGACCTAAAGGAAGATGTGGATACATCTTCTCTCTTTAGGTCCTCACTTTATATAAAAATCTATTATGGGAATTTAGGGAATTGATCGAAGTCTGGGTCACGTTTTTCTTTGAACGCGTCACGACCTTCTTTCGCTTCATCAGTTGTGTAGTACAATAATGTAGCGTCTCCAGCCATTTGTTGTAAACCAGCTAAACCATCAGTGTCTGCATTCATTGCTGCTTTTAAGAAACGTAGAGCTGTTGGTGAATGTTTCATAATTTCTTTACACCATTTAACTGTTTCATCTTCTACTTCGTCTAAAGGTACAACTGTATTTACTAAGCCCATGTCTAATGCTTCTTGTGCATTATATTGACGGCATAAGTACCAAATTTCACGTGCTTTTTTATGTCCAACGATTCTAGCTAAGTAACCTGAACCATAACCTGCGTCGAATGAACCAACTTTAGGACCTGTTTGTCCGAAAATAGCATTGTCAGCAGCGATTGTTAAGTCACACACTACGTTTAAGACGTTACCGCCACCAATTGCATAACCTCTAACCATAGCGATAACTGGTTTAGGAATAACACGGATTAAACGTTGTAAGTCTAATACGTTTAAACGAGGGATTTGGTCTTCGCCTACATAACCACCATGTCCACGTTTCTTTTGATCTCCGCCTGAACAAAATGCTTTGTCGCCTTCACCAGTTAAGATGATTACAGATACATTTTGGTCATCGCGTGCACGTGTAAATGCATCAATCATTTCAGCAACTGTTTTAGGTGTGAATGCATTACGCACCTCTGGGCGATTAATTGTTACTTTTGCAATTCCTTCGAAAAATTCATATTTAATTTCATCATATTCTCTTAGTGTTTCCCACTGTCTAGTCATTTTGCTCCTCCTTTAAAAAACCTAACACTATTGTATCAAATTCCGTCTCATCTTCCACATGAATTGTATGGCCTACTTCTTTGAAGATATGAACTTGACTACGATTCATTTTATCAGCCATAGCATGCGCAGTTTTCACGAATTTTTTATCTAATTCTCCTGCTAAAATGAAGCACGGTATTTGAATATCTTTCACTTTATTCCATAAATTCGGCATATGTCCTGTGCCATAATCTCGTAACGCTTTCGCTAATTTATGAGGATCTTGAGACATCCGCATATCACGAATCGCTACACGCTTCTCTTTATCTAAATCATATTGCGTGTAAAATAGCGGTAGTTTTTCCCAATCATTCACAAAGATTTCCAAGCCAGCTATATCAAGCACCTTACCTCTTGCGGCATCGATTTGTTGACGCTCAAGACGGTCGTCTTCATTGTCGATACCCGGCGATGTACTCTCTAATATTAAACTTTTTAAAGTATGGTTACCATGTAACGCATAATATAACGCCACACGTCCACCCATAGAATAGCCTAATAAATGTAATGTGTACGTGTTGAATTGGTCTAAGACCTCATCTAATTGTTGAGCAAGATATGGGAAGTCCCACGTCTCCTCCATTGATGATTCATCTTGACCATGACCTGGTAAATCAATCGTCAACACATTCACTTCTTGTAACAACGCTGGAAGATGTTGGCTATACGTACGACTATCACTAATAAATCCATGCAATAATATTAATAATTGAGACGTTTCTTTCTCTGATTTATGAAAATTATAATGTAACATTTAAAATATCACTCAATTTCTTATATAAAATTTGATGCTGTTCAAGATTATCTTGACGGTCTGTCATAATTTCATAAATGTGTGAACTCATATGCGATAACTTTTCCTGAGAAAAATCAGTAATCGTGTTAAAACGCTTGAATGTGAAATCATAAAGTAATGCTGTGTATTCAAAATTCAAACCTGTTGGTGTGCCAAATAAACGTTCAAAGTAAGCATCCGCAGACGATTTCTGTGGTAGATAAGAGAAAATGCCCCCACCATCGTTATTTAATAACACAATATTTAAATGAATATTATTCAATTTCGCCATTAATAAACCATTCATATCATGATAAAAAGCTAAATCGCCAATTAATAACGTGATATTTTTATGCACGGCCATACCGATAGCAGTCGACACTACGCCGTCAATCCCATTAGCGCCACGGTTTGCAAACACTTCAACTTCGCTATCAAACAATAAGTTATCGACGTCACGCACTGGCATACTATTACTAACAAATAAGGCATCATCTTTAGTTAATTTATGAATTAATGCATTTACATAAGCCGCTTCATCTGTAGCTTGTTCGGCATGTTTAGTAATCATTACGCGAGAGCGGGCTTCAAGTGTTTGCCACATTTCTATCCAAGATTTACGATTAACCGTCGATTCTTCAACTAAATTCCTGAAGAAGTCATTAGCTGAAATTTCATACGAAATACTTGGTGGTGTTGGGAAAACATCAATTTTATCATTGTTTTGTACAAGAATTTGAAATGCATTAGTGCGTTTTAACCATTGATTTAACTTTTTAGAAATCACAGGTTTACCGACACGAATAATGAAATCAACATCTAAATCTAATCCTGCGCGATACAATAAATCATACGTTGTAATCACGTTAGGATGATTATGTTTACGTAATTGACTCAACGGATCAGCTAATATTGGTAAATCGTGTATCGTCGCATATGTAAGGATTTGATCTATCGCTTGATGTTGCATATCCCCTACTATAATAAGACCTTTTGGTTGTTTTAAAATGTCTCGAATATCTTGCACATTAATATTTTTTTGATAATGTGGCAACGTTTTATGATACGAAGTAAGCCATTCTACCTTTTCAAGGTCAGGCGTCAACGGCTCTCTAAACGGCAAGTTGAAATGAATAGGTCCACGATGCGGGCCATATAAATATTGACTTGCAATTTGCATTTGATAATAAATCGTATCTAACGTTTGTTCACTGCCATCTGCTACTGGCATATCAAATTGGAAGTTCACATAGTTCTCAAACATGTTCACTTGATTAATCGCTTGAGGCGCCCCTACACTTCTTAATTCATGTGGGCGATCACTCGTTAATACAATTAATGGAATGCGACTAATTTGGCTTTCTGCAATAGCTGGCGTGTAATTCGCCGCTGCAGTACCTGATGTACATAATATTGCTACCGGTCTTTCGCTTCCTTTTATTAAACCTAAAGCAAAAAAGGCGGCGCTACGTTCATCAGGATGAATCCAAGTCTTAATATTGGGATGCGCTTCAAATGCAATCGCTAATGGCGTTGAGCGAGATCCAGGACTAATCACTACTTCACGCACGCCATAAGCATAGAGCTCTGAGGCGAAAGTATATACTTGTTTCGTTAATGCTTCATTATGATTCATTCTTATCCACTACTCCTAAAGCATTCATCATTGGTGAGAATTTAACTGCTGTTTCAGCTAATTCACTTTCAGGATCAGAATCCTTAACTATGCCACAACCGGCAAATAAAGTCGTTTGTTTCTCTTTAATTAACATCGAACGTATAGCTACGATAAATTCACAATCATCATCCATATCGATATAGCCTACTGGGGCACCGTAAAGACCACGCGTACCAAATTCGTTCTCTTCAATAAATTGAACCGCTTCATCTTTCGGATATCCGCCTAAAGCAGGCGTTGGATGTAATTCGTCAATTAAACCAATATATGAATTACTTTTTAATTTACTTTTAATTTCAGTATATAGATGATACATATGATCATTTTTTAATATGTTAGGTGTTTGATTATACTCTACATCATCTACAAATGACTCAATATCATGTAGGATGCTTCTTACTACAAATTGATGTTCACCTAAGTTCTTTTTATCTTCTAAGAAGGCTTTCACATTTTGTTTATCGACATCTTCGTTATGCGTACGTTTAATCGTACCCGCTACGGCCTTAGTTGATAATACACCTTCATCTACTTTTAATAATTGTTCAGGCGTTTGTGAAAAGAAGACCGATTGATTTGATTCTAATATGAAAATATAACTATTTTTCTCATTTTCAAGTGCACGTTTTAAAACATAAGGAATACTAATAGTTTTATCGAATTTAATTAAACGACGACGCGCTAACACAATCTTTTTGTCTTCATCTAATTGATCAATCGCATCGCTCACTAATTCTTTCCACTCATCTTTATAAATATCTTCCATACGTGTGATATTGCCCATGGCGTCATTCACATCGGGTTCATGTACTTCAGTATTCTCGAAGTAATCAATAATTTCCTTAAATTGCGCCATATCGAAATTTTCTCTTTCGACGGTATATGTTAATAACGTTTGGTTATCAACATTAGAAATAAGGACTTTTGGCACAACAAAATGATTGATACCAAATTCGCGCCATTCATCATCAGATTTATGACTTGAGAATTGAAAGCCTCCTACTACTTTTAAGTGGTGCTTAGAAGTTTCAAGATGTATCAGTTCCACATCTTTTTTAAACTTTTCCCATTCACGGAAAATAGATTGTTTATTTTCAAAGTTATTTTTGAACCTTTGAACTGCATGATAGCCGAAAAACGAAGACTGATTATCATTTAAACGTAGATAAAAGCGATCACCTGCTTGGTCTTCAGTTAATTGAAATAAAGCAGTTGGTGGTAAAGTTCTATTTAAAATTACTTCCACAGAAATCCAATTTTTATTGCTTTCGTAAATTGATTCAATAATTTCGTCTTCTTTTAAATTCGCAGCCATTCATTTTCACTTCTTTCATTTTTCTATTTTTACTCATTATAATATTGTATCATTTTTCATTATTTATAGTGGCATAATTGCTTAATCGAATTGGGAAATATTTCACGTAGATTGACCTTTATAACCTATTCCTTTAAAATACATATGTTAAAACTTTATATAATAAGAGGTAGATTATATTATGGCAGATCAATATCAACAATATTCTACTGTTAGAAAATATTGGCAACTGATGCGACCTCATACATTAACTGCTGCCATTGTACCTGTATTAGTAGGTACAGCAACAGCTAAACTTTTTTTATTAGGTAGTCAAGACCATGTTAAGTTCAGCTTATTTTTAGCTATGTTAATTGCATGTCTTTTAATACAAGCTGCAACAAATATGTTCAATGAATACTATGACTTCAAAAAAGGTTTAGATGACCACACTTCTGTGGGCATAGGTGGCGCTATTGTAAGAAATGGTATGAGCCCTAAACTTGTCATGAATCTAGCAATTGCATTTTATATTATAGCCGCTTTACTTGGTATCTTCCTTGCTGTTAAAAGCTCATTCTGGATTATTCCAGTAGGTATCGTTTGTATGGCGATTGGTTACCTTTATACTGGAGGTCCATTCCCAATTTCATGGACACCATTTGGTGAATTATTCTCTGGTTTATTTATGGGTATGATTATTATTTTACTTGCGTTTTTCATTCAAACAGGTAATATCAATGGATTTGTTGTGTGGATTAGTATTCCGATTGTCATTACTATCGGATTAATTAATATGGCAAACAATATCCGTGACCGCGTGAAAGATAAAGCAAGTGGACGTAAAACTTTACCAATCTTGTTAGGTAAAAAAGCTTCTATCACATTTATGGCAGCAATGTACATTTTAGCTTATGCTATTGTCGTATTTATTGCTTTATTTAATAAAGGTGGCTCTCTATTTTACTTACTCGTATTACTTTCATTCCCAATGCCAGTTAAAGCGATTCGTCGCTTCAAGAAAAACGATACACCTGCTAGTATGATGCCTGCAATGGCTGCAACAGGTAAAACGAATACAGTCTTTGGTATTCTTTATGCTTTGGGAATTTATATTAGTGCATTACTTGGTGGCATTTAATAAATGATTATTATCCAACATTACTGTGTTTATAACAGTTAAATGTTGGATTTTTTTATGCTTGATAAATCATGTGTAAATAGTTATGTCCATATAAATCAATATCCTCTACCCATTTGAAACCTAAACGTTCATATAGTTTGCGCGCTTTTGGATTATCATAATCACAATTTAGACTCCACTTTTTATCAGGATAAGCATCGATTAGATATTTAAACAGTTGCGTGGCAATCCCTTGCCCTCTGTATTCCGGAAAAGTAGCTACCGTTTCAATGTACCATTCATCATCTTTCGCTTCTTTAATTGGTAATGGTGTACCATACGCTTTCATATCTTCTTCAAGGGGTAAATCATTCCACGTGTCTTCTAACGCCATTTCTTCAGCCCCATTATAAGCAATAATACATCCTACCACCTTACTATCTTTTTCATAGACCCATACATTGTCATAAAAAGCACGATAACGAATATTAACAACACTTTCTTCTAATGCATTTAACACACGTTCTTTAGTTATCTCTTCAACCATTTTTAGTTCCATATCTTGCCAAATCATATAACATAATTCTGCAATTTGTTTATTATCACTTGGATGTGCTTTACGAATCACTGCATACTCTCCTCCCCTTATATTTTAACTATCTATAATTATATAAAAGTTTCAAATTTTAATAAATTAATAACAAAAAACTTGGATGTTTGGTTCTAGTTCTAACGGTAATCTTATAAATAAGTATATAATCTTTATTTAAATAGGAGTTAAAAGTGAAGTCATGGAGGATTAGATTTAATGAGAGTAAATAAAACAATTTATGTATTATTAACACTCTTTTTAGGTGGCGTCGGCATTCATAAATTTTATGCTGACAAAGTATGGCAAGGTATCTTTCATTTAGTGTTTTTTTGGACATTTATACCAACAATTATTTCTATTATTCACGGTATCATCATTATATTTACAACAAACGCAGATAAATATGGGTATATCACTTTATCTAATAAGGATTTAAATATTTAAATAGGTATTTAAAAAATTAGATTTATACTTAGATAGAACGGGTAAAATTAAAGATAAGACAATTAGAAAAAAGGGGTTAATAAATATGAATATTATTAAACGTGTATTTCGTATAATTCTTACAGGATATTTAGTAAAATGGATTCGTAATATGATTGAAGGTAATTCAAAAGGTAGAAAATAATAATATAAAAAAGGTCTATTTACTATTTTAATTTAAAGTAGTAATAGACCTTTTATAATGAGTGACAGGATCCTATTTTACTCATTGAAAACTGCCTCCAAAGTTTTATATTCGTTAGTGTAATTCATAAAATCTGTTTCATTTTTATTAATCAATGCTTCATCAATTAATTTTACAAGTTGCTTTTTGCGCGCTTGTCGAAGGGCCTCATCAATTATAAGCTCAACTCCAAGATCATTAACTGTAGTTACAAAATCTTCTAGTGTCGTATGTTTGACGTTCGTGTTGTAATACATTACAATCACTGCCTTTCTTTTTTATATAAGGATAGTATACAAGCTTTTATTTTTTAAATCAATCGAATATTCAGACATTTCTGTAAAAATAAGTGTAATATTATTTTAAAAGAAAACCTTGACAACTGATAAAATTTTTATATAATAATTTTATATTATTAATTGCGCACTCAACTGTGTCTTTTAATGATAAATTTAATTACAAAGGAGTTTTTCTATGAATAAGACTGAAGAACTCAATAATACTGTTTATGTCATCCGGAAAGGAGATATGGTAGTCAAACCTATTTTCAATGAGTATGAGCAACCTCAAGGCACTGAAATAATGAAGTTTGACACTACTAAAGAAATTAGTCCTTTCAAAACACAAAAGATTATTGAACGCTCTTGTAAATTTTATGGTAACAATTATTTAAGCAAGAAAGCAGAAACACAACGTATTGCAGGCATCACAAGCAAGCCCCCTATTTTATTAACCCCTTTATTTCCTACCTATTTCTTCCCTACACATTCAGATCGTTTAGAAGAAAACATATGGATTAATATGCATTACATCTCAGATATCAAACCTCTTAAAAATCGTCGCAGTAAAATTATCTTCGCTAATCAAGAAACCCTTACTTTAAATGTTTCTTTCCACAGTTTATGGCATCAATATACCAACGCAATTTTTTACTACTACATGATTGATAAACATTCCCGCATGAAATCTAACAACCCTGAAATGCCAATTGACTACGAAAAAACTACCCTTAACATTTTTGAAGCTCTTTCACATTATTCATTATTACAAGATAAATAGTTTTACGTTTAATATTAAATTATACGGGACGTTTATATTAATATAGTGTAAATGTTCCGTATATTTTTTTAAGATTATCCCTTGCATATTTTAAGTTTATTGATATAATAATATTTGTGCTCATTAGAGAGATGAGTTAAAAATTTAATTATTCCGCAGTAGCTCAGTGGTAGAGCTATCGGCTGTTAACCGATCGGTCGTAGGTTCGAATCCTACCTGCGGAGCCATATGGAAACGTACTCAAGTTGGCTGAAGAGGCGCCCCTGCTAAGGGTGTAGGTCGCGAGAGCGGCGCGAGGGTTCGAATCCCTCCGTTTCCGTCATGTAAAACCACCGAAATATTCGGTGGTTTTTTTCTGTTTTATTATCGCTCGCAAAAGCCTTTATTGACGCGGTTTTGAAGCAATTTGAATTTGTAAAATAAAATTGCACTACTCGATTTATTTTAAGTCTTTTTGTTTTTGGTCAACGAGTGGACAATATTGGTGTGAAATTTTGTAACGTGGTCCACTTTGTTGTCCACATAAAAAGAGAAGCGGCTAACAGATACTCTTTACTGTTAACCGCTTCACTCTGTTTAATTAATAAGACATTAATTTTATAATTTCATCTTTTTCAATATCACCGAAATAATGATAGAAATCAAAGTCAGCCATAGCTTCTTGAATATGTGTGTAATCGTGTAATACACCAATTAGCGCTTCTTCTAATTCAGTCACATTCCCCTCACCAAAGAAATCACCAAAGATTTTTGCGTGCTCTATTTTACCTTGTTTAACGTCAAATTTGATTTGCACAAAGCCTTTTTCAAATTTTTCATCACGTTCGAAATTATATTTTGGATTTCTACCAAAGTTCCAATCCCAAGTACGATATTTTTCATTACTTAGTTGTTCAATATTTTTCCAGTCTTCATCTGTAAGTTCGTATTCTTCAACTTCATGTTCGCCAAATATAGTTTTTAAAATAATTTGTTTAAACTCATCGATAGAGATAGATTGTTCTAAAAATTCATCAATATTAGCAACACGTTTACGTACAGATTTCACACCTTTTGATTGAATTTTTTTAGGATTAACTTTTAACGCATTTTGAACTTCTCCTAAGTCACTATTCAACATCAATGTCCCATGGCTAAACATTCTATTTTTCACTTTAACCATTGCATTTCCTGAAATTTTGGCTTGCCCTACTTGAATATCATTTCGTCCTGTCATTTCTGCGTTTACACCCATAGATTGTAAAGCTTGCACGATAGGTTCCGTGAATTTTTTGAAATTATGGAAACTATTACCATCATCATCTGTAATAAAACTAAAGTTTAAATTACCTTGATCATGATATACTGCGCCGCCTCCAGAGATACGTCTCACTACATGAATGTTATGTTCGTCTACATATTTTTTATTAACTTCTTCAATAGTATTTTGGTTTTTACCAACGATAATTGAAGGCTCATTTACATAAAATAAAAAATAACTATCATCAACAGGTAGATGTTTTAATACATATTCTTCCATGGCAAGATTTGTTGTAGGATCGGTAATATTATTGTTACTTACAAATTTCATATTTATCTCTCCTTAATATTCCTCATATATGCCCTTATCTTAGTTATGCCTCAAATAAAAAATTATTGCCAATTATTTACTCAATTATGACATTAATTTTTCAATTGAATTATTATTTTCTATTTTTAGTATATATTTGTTTATTTGTAAGCTAAATTTTAGTACAATATAGTCTAGCTATGATTTGAGGAGGACTCGAAATGACTGTTGCAGAAGTAGGAAATATCGTAGAATTTTATGACGGTTTAAGAGGCCGTGTTGAAAAAATTAATGATAATTCAGTAATTGTTGACTTAACTATAATGGATAACTTCAATGAATTAGACTTACCAGAAAAAACAGTTATTAATCACAAACGATATAAAATCGTTGAATAAGAAGGTTAATAGTAAATGAAAAATATATCAAAGGCATTGATTTGGTTTATTGCTAGTTTTATTGTTTTTCACCTTATCTTGTTTATTATGTGGGGTGAACACCAAGAATATTGGTATCTATATACTGGAATCATGTTAATAGCAGGAATTAGTTACGTTTTTTATCAAAGAGACATTAATTCGAAACGTTTATTAACATCGATTGGCGTAGGTATTTTGACAAGTATTGTTTTAATCGTTATACAATTAATTTTCTCATTATTGTCTTCACAAATAACTTATCCTGAACTTATTAAAGAATTAAGTAGAACAGGTGTTTATTTTAAATGGCAAATGCTAATAACATTAATATTTGTTATTCCATGCCATGAGCTATATATGAGAACTGTGTTACAAAAAGAATTAAGCAATTTCAAACTACCTACTTGGGTAGTTATCCTTATTCCAGCTCTATGTTCAAGTTCACTGTTCATATATCTTGATAAATGGTGGATTGTAACATTCATTTTTGTTGCACAAATCGTATTATCAATAAGTTATCAATATACTCGTCGAATTGTAACTACATCACTTGGCCAAATTGTTGCGATTATATTATTGTTAATATTTCATGGATAAAAAAACTAGGACAAATATAAAATGTCCTAGTCTTTTTTTATATATTGGCAGTAGCTGACTGATTTGAAAATATGCTTAAATTAATCTTTTTTCAAACCTAGTCAGCCTTACCGGGGAGCGGGGCCCCAGCACAAAGAATTTCATTAAAAAATTCTACAAACAAAGCAAGCTGGGGTTGGAAGACGAAATTATTTTAATTTCTGTCTCGCTCCATTTTGTGAAGTAATTTAGTTGAATGCTTCGTTTATATAAATGTAAGGCTTAAATTTAACCTCTAACTTTTAACTTGAAAATTATCAATGACGTTTAATTTATAATCAGGATCTTTCAATTTTTCACTAATAAGCGTACTCATAGAATGTTCAAATGAACCATGATGTACTTTAGCATTCTCTAACAAGTGCTTATAATTTCTATAAGTATAATCCGTCATCGTTACACGGTACGCTTTATCTAACTCAATATCTGTTAGAGTCACGCGATGAAATGGTAATGCAGTCATATCCACTTCATAGCGGAAACCTTGCCATAAAGTGCATAGTGTTTCATCTACAATTGTCATACTAAGTTGATTTTGTTCAAATTGGATATAAGAATACGTATATTCAATAATATCTTTGATTTGACGCCCTTTTATCGTTAGCTCCATAGCCTTATCGGGGTGAGGATAAGCATTATAAATATCTTTATTTGTAATCACACCCTTAAACCCTTGCTCACCATTTTTAGGTACGTTCACACAAGTAATATCATTATCATAAGCTAGTTTAATACTGTCATGTAGCAGTTGTGTAAATGGATGACTTCTACTCAATAAATCTTCTAATCCGTTCACCTGCATCTCTAGATCATTTTCTGACACAATTTCTTTAGACCAATGTTCTATCGCTTTACGATCATAGTGAGTTATATCTAATAATTCCTCATCTTCTGGATAGTTACTCAAATCAATTATTTCAGATTGAACCGCTTCTTTTTCAAATGTATTCGTACGTTTTTTAAATTTTATTTTTACGTGAACTAAATCTTGTGCGTTTTGTCCTGCTTGAATATAAGTCGTTTCATAATCATTACCAATAAAAGTTTGATGTTGATGTGCTGTAATTAGTAAATCAATGACGCCTATTTCTTTCATCAATTTTTCCGCTTCATGCGAACTTTCTCCGTGACGTGGATTGGTTGTATTAATTTTATCTAGCCCACCATGATAAATCACCACTAAAAAGTCTGGATGTTCTTTTTCATGTATATATCTAACCCAACGTTTTGCGGACAGTAATGATTTTTCAATACTAACATCTCGTTCCATTTCTGCGTATTCATTTTTCATCAAACCTTCAGCTGTTAAGCCTACAATAGCAATTTTTACATTGTTCAATTCTTTAATAACATATGGCGTTGAAAAATATGGTTCTTTAGTCAACGCATATTCTATATTAGCTGATAGCCAATGAAAACGTGCTAATGAAACTGCCTTAGTCAAGAATGATAACCCGAATTTAAAATCATCTGGACTAATACCACTAGCATCATATTGCATTGCGTTCATCAATTTAATCATAGGATGTCGTTTATAAGGCGCAACTATTGCATAGTAATGAGCAGCTAATGAACCCGCTAAACTTCCCCCACTATCTAATAAAATGACATTATTGTTTTGCTCTCTAATATTTTTAACATATGTTCCTGCTCGATAAATATTAGACCCAAAATCTCCATTCATAAAATGACTATGCATATCAGATGTTGCTAAAATATCGATATTAATACTTTCATTTCTATCCACGTTTACACACCCCTCATTTAAGGCTAGTTTAACATTTATTATTATCATAGTGTTATTGATATATTTTTGAAAAAGAAAAGACATTCCAAGCAAATTCTTAAATAAATTCACTTGAAATGTCTAAATCAAATTAACCGATTTGAATACGTTCTTTAGGATAACTAAATTTATCTGGTTCTTTACGTCCTGATATCATAATAATAAATGATATTAATCCAACACGACCTATAAACATTAAAATCATAAGAACGATTTTCGTAATACTACTAATATTGTCTGTTACCCCTAATGACAAGCCACATGTACCGAAGGCAGACATCACTTCAAAGAAGACTTGTAAGAAACTAAGATTATTTTTTTCAGTGGCTAAGATAATAATCATACTTACAAAAGTAAGTACTGAAGCCATTGTAAATACAGCAAATGATCTTTGAATATCAACCACATGAATTTCTCTATTATATACTTTAATTGAAGTTTTCTCAGAATTATTATTAAAATTAATTACGAAGAGAATTAATATCGCAAATGTTGTTGTACGAATACCCCCACCTACTGAACTAGGAGAAGATCCAATAAACATTAAGATACTCATGATTACATTCGTAGCATCACTTAATTGAGTAACATCAATAGTTTGTAATCCAGCACTTCGCGTAGTAGCAGATTGAAACAGAGCGTAAAATAATGATTGATGCCAACTTAACCCTTTAAAAGCGTTATTATGCTCTAATGCTAAAATAGCTAATACCCCAAATGTGAATAAAAAGAAATATGTTGTCGTAGTGATTTTAGTAAATAAAGAGAATCTAAAATGACTTACTCTATTTCTAATATAAGCACGTACTTCCAATAACACTGGAAATCCAATAGACCCTAGGATGATAAGAAACATTACTATCGTTTGCACAAAATAATCATTTGCATATGGAATTAAGGATTGTCCTGTTATGTCTAAACCGCCGTTTGTAGTAGCAGATATAGAAACAAATAATCCTTGCATTAACGCATTTTTTAAATCTGGATTATCTCTATAGAAGTAAAACGCTAATAATAATGCTCCAATAAATTCAATAGTGACAATTGTTTTAATAATTTCCAAGATTAGTTTCACTGTGCCACTCATCGTATCTTTGTTATTATCTAGCATGATTAATTGACGCTCTCGAATTCCAATATGTTTACCGAGCACTACCCACAAAACTGTACCAATGGCCATTACGCCAATACCGCCAATATTTAGGATGATGAGTATAATGATTTGCCCAAATGCGGAATATGTATCCACAATATTTACTGGTGTTAACCCTGTTACACTGATCCCAGAAACAGCTACAAACAAAGTATCAATTGGCGAAACGTTCACACCTGGCTTATGCACAAAAGGAAGATTTAATAATAAAAAAGCGACAATTATGGCTATTAGATAATATAAAACAATCCCTTGTTGAGGACTTGATTTTTTAAGTAACTTACTGAAAATAGACATTAACTTGTCACCTCAACGTTATTTTAATTTTATTTTTATCTTTTGAGATTTTCCATCTCTAAAAATTTTCGCGGACAATGTTTTTAAATCTTGTCTGTGTTCAAAAAGAATTTGTCTATACTGTAAATTATCTTTTAGAATTTTACTATCTAATTCTACAACGACATCGCCAGTTTTTAAACCAGATTTTTCACCTAACCCACCATCTTTTAATTTTTCAACTATAATACCTTGTTTAATATCATTAGGTATCTTATAGATTTTTCTCTCATAACTGTTCAGTTCTGTTACGTTTCCAATGGCTATTCCTGTATTTGGATATTTAATTTTTCCGCTTTTTTCCAATTCATTAGCTATAGATTGTGCCTCATTAATAGGTATTGCAAAGCCCATTCCTTCAACACTCGGCATATTTATTTTGAGAGATACTACCCCAATTAAGTCTCCATTTTTATCCATGACCGCACCACCAGAATTTCCTGGATTTACAGGTGCATCAACTTGGAAAGCTTTAATGAGTTCATCATTAATATTATCTTTATCAAAATCGACTGGTACTAAACGATTAATTCCCGAAATAATACCTTTAGACACAGTATTTTTAAAGTCATTTCCTAAAGGATTCCCTATTACTAAAATAGATTCTCCTACTACTAAGTGATTTGAGTTTCCAATATGAAGTGGCTTAAGATTACTATCTTTTAATTTAACTTTAAGCACTGCTATATCAGACCACTTGTCTTTACCTACAAGCGTTGCTTGAGCAGTCTTATTACCATCATAAGTTATTTTAATATAGTCACTTTGATCTATGATATGTGTATTCGTCAAAATAAAAATAGTGTCGCCTACAGTTTTGTAGACGACACCTGAGCCAAGTTCATTATCTGAATTTATATTTGTTTTTTGAACTGAAGTATTCTTAGGTGTGTTACTTTCGACTGTTACGACTGATTTAACAGCGTTATTAGCAATTTTCATAGTTGTGGTATACTTCTTATCATTAATTTCGCTTTGATTAATATTTTGATTATGTTTTGAGTGAGAAAAAATCGAATTTAGTATTAAAATTAATAACAGAATAATGATAGCAATAACAATTTTAATCCAATGGCGTTGTAGAAAGGCTTTCACTTTGTCCATTGTTTCGTTACTGTTATTAGATTTTGCCGTTTCTTGGTGAGAATCAACATTCTTCTTAGTGTTACTTTCATTTCTTGATTTTTCTTGAGCCTTTAATTCTTTATCTTCTTTTACTTCTTGAGCCTTTAATTCTTTATCTTCTTTTACTTTTTGAGTTGATAATTTTTTGTGATTATCTTTTGCATCATATTTATTTTCTTCTTTGTTTTTCTTCACGTTTTTTTGTGGTTTCTCAGTTGATGTTGTGTTATTTACTACACTATGTGGTTCACGCTTACTATCTATGTCATTTGTTTGATTATCGTAGACTGTTTCAACTTTTTGCTTTTTAGTTTTATCTTTATTCTCAGTACTTTGTTTATCTTTTTCTTTATTTTTCTTTACTCTACTATATGTAGGCTGAGATGCTTTTTCTTTATTTGAGTGACGTTTTGATTGTTCACTATCTGTAGGATGATTATTTTCTTCTTTTAAACGTTGTTCTTCAGGTAATGTTAAATTATGTTCTTTATATTCTTCTTTGCTAGAAGAGTTACTATTGTTAGCTCTTAATTTTGCTTCATGTTGTTGCTGTTGTATTTCTTCTTGAGTTAATTTTTCAATTCTAGCTTTTCTTAAGTTATCTCGAACGCGTTCTTCATTTACCTTTACTAATTGTTGTTCTTTTTCGGCTAAACGTTCACGTTCTTCTTTCTCACGTGCAATTCTCTCTTCACGTTCTTCATTATGAAAATATTCATGACGCTTACGACGATATTTATCGCGTGGTATGACGTGCTTTTTATCATTATTCAAAGCTGTCCACTCCTAACTTTATAATCACTACCTATAAATAATTATGTATCATTTTATCATCTTACTGATGTCTAATAGATTTTGTTAATTTTAAGTAATATATTCATTAATTAAATTTTAATATCAAAAGTACTAATAAGCAATGAATAGGCCGTTTATTTTCTTAGTTTTATAAGAAAAGTACCTTTCAAAGCTTGTTTAGAATTAAACTTTAAAAGGCACTAATTATATTTTTTAATTATTTTGCTTTCTTTTTATTATTGCGTACTGATGTTAACCAGCCAATTACAACTAATAAAATCATGACAACCCAGAAGATTGTTTGCCATAGCGCACTATGCGGGAAATCTTCAGGTAAAACACCAATGTCTTTATGAGCAAGTACGATAATGACTAATTTGATACCTACCCATCCAACGATAGCGAAGGCAGCTCCTTCTAAGCCTGGGTATTTATTTAATAGGTCAACAAACCATGTTGCTGCGAAACGCATTAAAATAACACCAATCATTCCACCTACAAACATAACACCAAATTGACCTAAATCCATTCCGCCAAAGTGAATGCCCACTTTAGGAAGTGTTACGGCAATTGCCATAGCAGCTAACATAGAGTCAATCGCAAATGCGATATCTGCAAATTCTACTTTAAATACAGTGCCCCAGAATTGTAGAGGACTTACTTTCTTTTCAACACCAGACTCATCATAGTGATGGTCGTCTCCTTCTTCATGTTCATCTTCTTTCTTATGGAAGAAATTCCAAAGATTTCTAATAGACATGAAGATTAAATATGCAGCACCAATAGCTTGGATAAACCAGAAATTAACAATAATACTAATTAAGAATAATGCAATAAAACGGAATACAAATGCACCTAAAAGGCCATAGAATAATGCTTTTTTACGCTGTTCAGGTGGCAAATGTTTTACCATTACAGCCATTACGACAGCATTATCTGCTGCTAATAATCCTTCTAAAAATACAAGGACTAAAACTACCCATAAATATGGTAATATCAAACTCGGATCCATAGGGGACAACTCCTTTTTTCATTTTATACAAATAAAGAGACCTATGCTAAATAATAGCAAAGGTCTCACTTAGCAATTCATTTGCCCACTTTACCGGAAGCTATGGCTTCGTAATGACGATAAAGTGTTAAACCACTTTGTTCAAACTGTGGTTCTCAAGTTACTCCCCTCTGACAATATGTCATAGGTATTCATTTGTTATGTGTATTATAACCAATATTCACAATAATATACAATTATAATTGATTATATTGTCCTATTTTAATTATAAATTTAGCTAAATGGCCCATGCTTACAGTAAACTATAAAGTTTAATGTCTGGGAATTTTTCTTCAAACCAACGCGTAGCAAATTCGTTTTCAAATAAGAAGACAAAGTTATCATATCTATCTTTCACTAAAATTGAACGAGATGTATTCATTTTATCTTGAATATCGTCTTCATTTTCAATCCAACGTGCTATTTTCCTACCTACAGGTTCCATTACTACATCTACGTTGTACTCATTTTTCATACGATGCTCGAACACTTCAAATTGTAATTGTCCTACTGCACCAAGAATGATTTGGTTAGTATGCAACGTTTTATAGTATTGAATCGCACCTTCTTGTACTAATTGTTCAATACCTTTATGGAAGTGTTTTTGCTTCATAACGTTTTTCGCAGACACTTTCATAAATATCTCTGGAGTGAACTGTGGTAAATCTTGGAAACTAAATTTTTGTTTACCACCTACTAATGTATCGCCAATTTGATAGTTACCAGTGTCATATAAACCAATGATGTCTCCTGCTACGGCATGGTTAACTGTTTCTTTATCATCGGCCATAAATGATGTTGAACGTGTAATCTTTTGTTTTTTCTCAGTACGTTGTAAAGTAACATCCATACCACGTTCAAATGCACCACTCACTACACGCATAAACGCAATTCTATCACGGTGTTTAGGGTCCATGTTTGCTTGAATTTTGAAAATAAATCCTGAGAATTCTTCATCAAATGGACTTACTTCTACATCTTCATTAGTTTGACGTGCATTTGGCATAGGTGCATGGTCTACGTAAGCATTTAAAAAGTTCTGAACGCCAAAGTTTGCTAAAGCTGAACCGAAGAATACAGGCGTTAATTCACCGTTTAATAACGCTTCGTTATCAAATTCCTCTCCTGCTTCTTCAACTAGCATAAATTCCTCAATAGCTTGTTCGAACGCGCTGTCATTAGTAATTGCATGATCTTCTTCTAATTCGTAATCATCATTTAAATGTAAAACATTTTCCTCGTCTCTAAATGGTTCAATTGATTTAGATTGGCGATCAATGATACCAAAGAAACTTTGTCCCATGCCGATTGGCCAGTTCATTGGGTAAGTATCAATGTTTAAAGTTTCTTCAATTTCATCTAATAATTCAAATGGTTCTTTACCTACACGGTCTAACTTATTAATAAATGTGAAAATTGGAATACCTCTCATTTTACATACTTTGAATAATTTCAATGTTTGAGGTTCAATCCCTTTTGCACAGTCAATAACCATCACGGCACTGTCTACAGCCATTAACGTACGATACGTATCTTCAGAGAAGTCTTCGTGCCCTGGCGTATCTAAGATATTAATTTTGAAATCATCGTAATCAAATTGCATTACAGAACTTGTTACAGAGATACCACGTTCTTGTTCTACTTTCATCCAGTCACTCGTAGCAAACTTTCCAGTTTTTTTACCTTTAACTGTACCTGCTTCACGAATCGCTCCACTAAAATACAATAATTTTTCAGTTAACGTTGTTTTACCAGCATCTGGGTGAGAGATAATGGCAAACGTCTTTCTTGACTCTACTTCTTCTTTTAAACTCATTTAATATTCTCCTTCAAATCATTCGCAATCCATTCAGATAATTTAGAAGCAATACGCGTTGCTTCATTTTCATCTTTAAAAGTAAACAATTGCATTACTAATTCTTCTTCGATTTCATTCATACTCATGTCTTTATAATCAATTTCTACAGACCAAAACATATCTGGAATAGCAATCATTAGCTGTTCTCTCTCATCATTTTTATAAAGATATACATTGACAACTTCATTTTGTTCAGAAAGTTGTTTAATCCTCAACTGGGCCACCGCCAAATTTTTTATAAGCTGCTTCTAAGCCGATTAAATCATCTCTGTGAGGCACTTTAACATGTCCTGGCATGATTTGATATGGTTCTCTTCCTTTAGAAGCTAAGACGACTGTGTCCCCTGGCTTTGCGACATCAATCGCATGTCTAATACCTTCAGCTCTATCGTCAAATTCAACATAGTTATCATGTGTAGCGCCTTTGGCTAGTTCGCCAGTTAACATTTTAGGATCGTCATTCGCTGGGTTGTCTGGTGTGAAAATCACATAGTCTGCACGACATGCAACTGCGCCCATTTCAGGCGTTTTAGTTAAGTCACGTTCGCCAGCCATACCTACTAAAAAGATAAGCTTTTGTTTTACAAATGGTTTAACCGCATCGATAAGTTTATTCATACCGTCAGCAGTGTGGGCATAGTCTATAATTAAATCAATCGGTAATGATGGATCTAACACTTCCAAACGGCCTTCTACTGGTTCTAATGATTTAACGACGCGTACAATATCTTCCATATTAGTGCCTTTACTCCAAACAGCAATCATTGCAGCCATAATGTTTGAAATATTAAACTTACCAACATATGGTGATTGCACATGATATGTGCCAACTGGTGTTACAAAGTCAAACTGAACACCTTGTAATGACTCTTGGATATTCTTCGCCATAAATTGTGCTTCATTATCTATGCCATAACTAAAAATTTCAAACGGTGTCACTGAAGCTAGATATTCTGAAAAACCGTCATCATTATTTAAGACAACATATTTTTCTTTAGATAAATCTTCGCCTAATTGACTAAACAGCAATGATTTAGCATGTCCATACGCTTCCATTGTACCGTGGAAGTCTAAGTGGTCTTGTGTAAGGTTAGAGAAGATAGCAACATCAAATTCTACACCACGTAATCTTCCTAATGATAAGCCGTGACTTGAAACTTCCATCGTCATTGCTTCAGCCTTTTTATCGACTGCTTCTTTAATTTTTTTAGTTAATGAAACTGTTTCTGGTGTAGTATTTGCACCTTTAGTCTTTTGCTCATTAATTTGAAAGCCATTTGTGCCCAAGTATGCACTGCCTTTTCCTAAGCCTCTGAAAATGAAATGAATCATCGTAGCGATTGATGTTTTACCATTTGTCCCTGTCACACCGAATGTATCTAGCTTTTGGCTAGGATAATCAAATAACGTGTGCGCAAGTAAACTTGCTACTCTTAATGTATCTGGAACGATGATTTGTGTTACATCGCCATTAATTTCTTGTTTGTGGTTCACTACTATAATTTTAGCGCCTTGATCAACTACATTTTGGCAAAACTTATGGCTGTCAACAGTATATCCTTTTGATGCGACAAATATACTTCCTTCTTTTGCTGTACGTGAATCTGTAGTAATATCATTTACATTTATATCTAAAGTTCCAATAACTTCTTTGACTCTTATTTTTTCGAACAACTCATTCGCATTCAAAATGTCTCGCTCCTTTTTTTACAATAATTCTATTATACACGTTTTAAAGACGTTGATAAATTCATTATTATCAGATTAAATCATTTTAATCACTTGATTTGATACTTACTCACAATCTAACAATTATTTCAATTCCACTTAAAATATCTATTTATTAATTTGAAGTTAACTATTTTAAAATTATATATATATCCAGCTTTATAACAATACATTTGAACGCTTTAATGCTAGGATATAAGTATAAACGGCGAGTATTCACTACCGCATTATGCTATAATGCACTATAAATGAAATTAATAGGTTTAATATAGGTTATAAATTTCTTTTAATAAATACTAATTTTAGCCTTCATATATTCCTAATTTTTATAAGTAATAAATTTAAATTATTGGAGGGTGACTATTAATGGTTACTCAAAATAAAAAGTTATTGATTATTACCGGGTCATTTGGAAATGGTCATTTACAAGTAACACAAAGTGTCGTTAATCAACTTAATCAAATGAATTTACCTCACTTAACGGTGATTGAACATGACTTATTTATGGAAGCCCATCCTATATTAACTTCTATATGTAAGAAATGGTATATTAATAGCTTTAAATATTTTAGAAATATGTATAAAAACTTTTATTATAGTCGCCCAGATGAATTAGATAAATGTTTTTATAAATATTATGGCTTAAATAAATTAATTAATTTACTACTTAAGGAGAAGCCAGATTTAATATTATTGACATTCCCTACTCCGGTTATGTCAGTTTTAACCGAACAATTTAATATGCGAATTCCAATTGCTACGGTAATGACGGACTATCGTCTGCAGAAAAACTGGATTACGCCAAACTCACACAGATATTACGTAGCGACAGAAGATACGAAGAAAGACTTTATGAATGTAGGTATTCCTGCCTCTGATATTAAAGTGACAGGTATCCCTATTTCAGATAAATTTGAAGCGGACATTGATAAAGAGGCATGGTTAACGCAGCATCATCTTAATCCAGATAAGCCTACTATTTTAATGTCAGCTGGTGCCTTTGGCGTTTCTAAGGGCTTTGAATATATGATTGAAAATATTTTAGAAAAAAGTCCACATTCTCAAATCGTAATGATATGTGGTCGAAGTAAAGCTCTGAAACGTAATTTAGAATTACAATTTAAATCATATGATAATGTCCTTATTCTAGGTTATACAAAAAATATGAATGAATGGATGGCATCTAGCCAACTTATGATTACCAAACCAGGTGGCATCACTATTTCTGAAGGTTTAACTCGAAGTTTGCCTATGATTTTCTTAAATCCTGCGCCTGGTCAAGAATTAGAAAATGCCCATTACTTCCAAGAAAAAGGGTATGGCAAAATAGCTAATACACCTGAAGAAGCAATTGAAGTAGTGGCTGATTTAACTAATCATGAAGATACACTGAAAGCAATGAGCGAAAAAATGGCGAATGAAAAAGTTGATTATTCAACATATAGATTATGTACCGACTTATTAAATATTCTAGATAGTTCATCGCAACAACAAGAAATTTATGGAAAGGTGCCCCTATATGCCAAGTTCTTCGTTAAATAATAAAAATATAAGTAAAAATTTTAAGATAATGCTTATTATTCTATTTTTAATGGAATTTGCTAGAGGGATGTATATTTTAAGTTACATCAATTACTTACCTACTGTTACTTCTATTGCAGTAGGCGTAACCTCAGCAGCTTTATCGATTCATTTTATTTCCGATGCAGCAACTAATTTTGTCATCGGTTTCTTATTAAAAAAGTTCGGTACTAAAATTGTCTTAACTTTAGGATTCTTACTTGCTTTTGTCAGTTTATTCTTAGTTATCTTTTTCCCAGCTAATCCAATAATCATTATATTTAGTGCTATCATGCTAGGTATTGCTGTTAGTCCTATTTGGGTTATTATGTTATCCAGTGTTGAAGAAGATCAGCGTGGTAAACAAATGGGATATGTATACTTTGCATGGTTATTAGGTTTGCTAGTGGGTTGGGCTTTTATGAATGTATTAGTGAAACTACATCCAACACGTTTTGCGTTTATGATGTCTCTAGTTGTTGTTATTGCATGGGTATTATATTACTTTGTTGATATAAAATTAACGAATTATAATACCAAGCCCGTAAGTGAACAACTGGGTCAAATTGTTGATGTAATGAAACGTCATCTTGTATTATTCCCAGGTATTTTATTACAAGGTGCTTCAATCTCAGCTTTACTCCCTATTTTACCTACGTATGCCACTAAAGTTGTTGGTGTGAGTACAATTGAATATACTGTCGCTATAGCGATTGGTGGTATTGGTTGTGCTATTTCAATGCTATTTTTATCTAAAATTATTGATAAAAATAGTCGAGGGTTTATGTATGGAATTATCTTTACAGGTTTCATATTATTTACAGCTTTCATCTTCGGATTATCATTAGTTACAAATATTATTATTGTATGGATTGTAGCAATCTTTATCGGATTAATGTATGGTATCTTATTACCAGCTTGGAACACATTTATGGCAGGTCAAATTGATCCTTCTGAACAAGAGGAAACGTGGGGCGTGTTTAACAGTGTTCAAGGCTTTGGTTCAATGATTGGGCCTTTATTCGGTGGTCTTATTGCGCAGTTCTCAAATGGTTTAAGTAACACATTTTATTTTTCAGCATTTATCTTTTTAGTGCTAGCTGTATTTTATGGCATTTATTTTATGAAAAGTGGACGTAAACAAAAACGCTTTTAATTAATATTAAAAAAGGGTCTAGAAACGAGTGTTATTACACTTATTTCTAGACCCTTATTCAATATATTAAATAATTACGCTAATTTGAAAGTATCAATTACTTTCCATTTATCTTCTTCATCGTCATAACGTAATAATGAAAGTTCATCGATAATTTCTTTATGGTCTACCCCTGCTAATTCTACTTGACCATAGATATCTTCAAATTCTTGGCTAGATAAGCCTTGAGCAATTGTAAAGTGAGGCACGAAAGGATGTTCCGCTTCATCGTGAAAATCTCCAGCATTAAACTTATTGAAAAGTTGTTCTAACTCATCAGTTTTAGTAACTTTAAAATAAATAACGTTATTTGTAGGTTTAAAACTTGAAGCTTTTGTTGCATGTACTTCAATTGGTTTTAAACCTTCTAATCTTTTTGAAACTTCTTCTTTTACTGAATCTAATTCTTCATCATTAATTTCAAAATGTGATTTAATCGTAATGTGAGGCATGATACGTGCATATTCAGTATCATAACGTTTACGATAACCGTTCACTTCTTCTTGGAATGATTTTGACGGAATTAATGCTAATCCTATATTCATTGAAATTCCTCCTTTGTTTAACATAGTTCCATTATAGCAAAATTCTATATATTACGTTATTAGTTAATAGAATTTTTTGAAAAGGTTTACAATATTGAAATATTAAGCCTAATCTGCCTTTCCTCTTCTTGAAAAAGAGTGCTCCACCTATGCTATTAATTAACAATACCCTTTTCCTAAAAAATATAACTATTTACACTTCATTAGATAGTAATGGAATATCTTCGTTTAAAAAATAATTTAAAATATCAGCTAACATAGGCTTCCAAGATTTCCAATTATGACCACCATCAAATTCAGTATATTGATAAGTTATGCCACATTGCTTAATAGCTTTAGAAAGTTCCCTGTTAGGTGTTAAAAAGTTCGCGCGCTCACCATTAGTTGGGAGTTTAAAATCTTCTTCCTCTTTACCAATAGCATGCCAAATGGTTAATTCTTTATATTGTATACAACTATTTAATTTATCGAGCACTGTATGATCAGAATGTGGGCTTAGCATAGCGACTTGACTAAATATAGTTGGATACGTAAGTGCTGTAAGCAGAGCAATACTTCCTGCTAGGCTATCACCCATTAATATTCTGGCATTCCCTACTTTGAAAGTTGGAAAAGTGTTATCAATAAATGGTAATAATTCTTTACCCACTGCTTGAACTGTCTTACTACTACGACTACCTTGAGGATGAAATTCTTCTCGACGTTTATCTACATCTTCATAATGGAAGCCAACGATAATAGCGCGTTGAATTTGATTTTCTCTTCTTAAGCGTTCGTATTCACGTTGAAGTCTCCCAAAACGTAAAAAGTCGAGTCCATCAAAACAAATGATGACTTGATATTTAAATAGTTCTGAATAATCTTCTGGTAGATAAACAGATAGCGTAACATCTCTTTCTAAAATATGACTATGTAGAATGTGTTTATTGATTTTACCAGGTTTAAAATTCGCCATTGTTATTGTTGCCCCCTCTAAATAATACCTTTATTGTACCAAATTTAAATAAGACTTTTAAATCACTGATTAATATAAAATAACGTCATTTAATTAAATAATTAAACGCTTTATAACGTAAATTATTTTGGTTATC
>NZ_PPRD01000069.1 GCF_002902575.1 Staphylococcus croceilyticus
CACTTTCTGATCCTGATGTGCTTTCTGAGTCACTTGTACTTACCGACTCTGAGTCACTTCCACTCGTTGATGCTGACTCACTATCTGATGTGCTTGCGCTTGCTGAGTCTGAGTCACTTTCGCTCGTTGATGTTGACTCACTATCTGAGGTGCTTGCACTTGCTGACTCTGAGTCACTTTCGCTTGTTGATGTTGACTCACTGTCTGACGTGCTCGCGCTTGCTGAGTCTGAAAGACTCTCACT
>NZ_PPRD01000070.1 GCF_002902575.1 Staphylococcus croceilyticus
AGTATTGTAAATAAAGAAGCCAGTAAATGAATTTATAAAAAACTCATTTACTGGCATTTTTGCTAGGAATTATGTCCCAGCCTCTTTTTTTACAACACTTAAAAAGGAGTGGATAGTAAATGGTCAATTTCACTAACAACAATAATGGTATAGCACAGGAAGAAGTCTTAATCTTAGGTTTGCCGAACCATATTAATCAACTTGGTACGATTAATTATAATAATGAAGATTTAACGCAACGTATTGATATATATCGCCATCATCATCTGATTGGCAGTACATTAGGTAAGATTTCTTCAACGCTTTTATCACTTAAAAATGACTCGAAACGTTTAATAACAGTTGGGTTAGGAAATTTAAAATCGCTCAATTATGCAGAATTATTGAAAGCGTTCGGTCATTTGTTTCAATTTTTAAAAGAAGAGGGAATTACAAGTGCTGATGTACTCTTTGAAACATTTATTTCAAAAGAGTTGGCGCAAGAGAAAGTGGCGGAGGTCTTTGGATTACAAAGTGAACAAGCCATTTATGTGTTTGATAATTATAAATCTAATAAAACTGCACCTTATCAACTAGATTTAAATATAATTTCAGAAAATGAAAATTTAATCTCTGATATTGAAAAGGGTGCAATAGTTGGTCAATCTATTAATCTAGCTCGTGATTTCAGTAATATGCCTCCTAATATTTTGACGCCAGCATATTTTTCAGACCAAATTGAAGATCATTTTGCAGAAACTAAAGTTGATATAGATATTAAAGATGGTGAAACGTTATTAGCGGAAGGCTTTGGCTTAATTCACGCAGTAGGAAAAGGCTCTGAGAACCAGCCAAGAGTTATTACTTTAACTTATAATGGTGCTCAAAATGACACGCTTCCTATAGCATTAGTAGGCAAAGGTATTACTTACGATTCAGGCGGTTACAGTATTAAATCTAAAATGGGCATGCAAACGATGAAATTTGATATGTGTGGCGCAGCGAATGTCGTAGGAATGATTGAAGCAGCTTCACGCCTTGAACTTCCTATTAATATCGTCGGTGTGATTGCATCCGCTGAAAATATGATTAATCATAATGCAATGAAACCAGATGATGTATTCACAGCACTTAGTGGAGAAACGGTTGAAATGCTAAATAGTGATGCAGAAGGGCGATTAGTTTTAGGAGATGCGGTCTTTTATGCCAATCAATTCAAACCAAGTATTATTCTAGATTTTGCTACATTAACAGGTGCTGCAGTGGCGGCATTAGGAGAAGATAAAGCAGCATTATTTAGTTCAAACGCGGATAATGATATTCAAGACATATTAGCGAGTGCTAAAGCAGTAGATGAATTTGCATTTGAATTGCCAATCACTAGCACTGAACAGCGTTTAATTCGTAATTCTGATGTGGCAGATTTAGTTAACCATACGAATGGCCAAGGAAAAGCGTTATTTGCTGCAACCTTTGTAACGCACTTTAGTGGTGAAACACCACATATTCATTTTGATATTGCAGGTCCAGCTACGACAAACGTAAAAAGTTATCGAGGACCTAAAGGACCAACTGGCAGTATGATAACTACGGTGGTCAATTGGTTACGTCAATAAAGAATCGTTTGGTTAATGATAAATTGAATGTATGTGATAGAACCAGAGCTAATCCTAAATAGCTTTGGTTCTTTATTTTTTGCAAAAGAAAATATTTAAAACGCAGATATTGACAATAATTAAACGACTTGATATGATAAGTCACATAATATTTCGCTTTAGTTCGGTAGAGTGTTAAAGGATGTGGAAGGTATGTTAAATGCAGTTGTCATCGCTGTCATTTTAATGATTATCTTGTGCCTGTGTAGACTTAATGTTGTCATAAGTTTATTTATAAGCTCGCTAGTAGGTGGGCTGATTTCAGGTATGAGTTTAAATAAAGTGATTAGCATTTTTGGTAAGAATATTGTAGATGGTTCTGAAGTAGCTTTGAGCTATGCTTTATTAGGTGGTTTCGCAGCACTTATCTCATATAGTGGGATAACAGATTACCTCGTTAATAAAATTATACGTGCGATTCACACTGAAAATAGTCGACTTTCAAGAGTTAAAGTCAAAGTCATCATTATCGTTGCACTTCTTGCAATGAGTATTATGAGTCAGAACTTAATTCCAGTACATATTGCTTTTATTCCTATTGTGATTCCGCCACTTATTAGTTTATTTAATGATTTGAAAATTGATAGACGATTAATTGGCTTGGTAATAGGTTTTGGATTATGTTGGCCTTATGTTTTACTACCTTATGGGTTTGGTCAAATTTTCCATCAAATTATTCAAAGTGGCTTCCAAAAAGCACATCACCCTATCGAATTTAATATGATTTGGAAAGCGATGCTCCTTCCATCTATGGGTTATATTGTAGGTCTAATCCTAGGTATGATTGTTTATCGTAAACCTCGTGATTATAAGACAGAAGCTTATGTTGAAAATGAGGATACAGTTACACAAGTGAGACCATATGTCTTAGTAGTAACAGTAGTAGCCATCTTAGCTACTTTCTTAGTCCAAACATTTACGGATTCAATGATATTTGGTGCATTAGCAGGGGTTCTTATCTTCTTTATCTCTGGCGTGTATAAATGGAATGAATTAGATAGTCAGTTTGTTGAAGGTATCAAGATTATGTCATTTATAGGTGTCGTTATTCTTTCGGCCAATGGTTTCGCTGGTGTAATGAATGCTACTGGTGATATTCAAAAGTTAGTCAGTAGCTTAACGGAAATCACGAGTGGACATAAATTAATTAGTATCATTGCTATGTATATTATTGGTTTAATTGTGACATTGGGTATTGGTTCATCATTCGCGACTATACCAATCATTGCTACATTATTTATTCCATTAGGTGCTTCACTAGGTTTAGATAGTATGGCATTAATTGCACTAGTAGGTACAGCCAGTGCATTAGGAGATTCTGGTTCACCAGCAAGTGATTCGACATTAGGGCCAACGGCAGGATTAGCGATAGATGGCCAGCATGATCACATAAGAGATACATGTATCCCGAATTTCCTTTTCTACAATATACCGTTAATGATTTTTGGTACAATTGCAGCTATGATATTATAGTTGTAAATGAGGTGAAATAGGTGACCAATTTATTAGAAACCTTTGAAATGAAGATTGAAGAAACAGCTAACGGTAAAGTTGTCATCTCTATGCCTGTTACTGATAAAGTGAAACAACCATTTGGTTATTTACATGGGGGTGCGACGATTGCACTAGGCGAAACAGCGTGTTCAATCGGTGCAGCAAATTTAGTGGATACCAATCACTATATCCCTTTAGGCTTGGAAATGAACGCCAATCATATTCATTCTGTAAAAGAGGGACGAGTGATTGCTACTGCTACAATTATTCATCAAGGTCGTACAACACAAGTTTGGAATATTGAAATTAAAAGTGACGATGACCAATTGATTAGTATAATGAGAGGAACTATTAGCATTAAGTCTTTAAAAAATAAATAATCAGATAAAAGAGGCTGGGACATAATTCCTAGCAAAAATGCCAGTAAATGAGTTTTTTATAAATTCATTTACTGGCTTCTTTATTTACAATAC
>NZ_PPRD01000071.1 GCF_002902575.1 Staphylococcus croceilyticus
GTGAATTAATGAAAGTGTTTCTGTGCATTACACCGTATCTTACGATATCAACATTTTCTAAGCCTGGAATTAATCGGATAACTTCTTTTTGTGCGCCCCATTTTAAGTGCGTTTGGAAACCAACAATATTATAAAGTGTACCAGCCGCATCGTCTTGACGTAATTGTACAACTGCATATGGGCGTTTACCTGTTTTAGGGTCTTCAAGACCAACTGGTTTCATAGGTCCGAATAATAATGTTTTACGACCACGTTCAGCCATTACCTCAAAAGGCATGCAACCTTCGAAATATTTTTCTTTTTCAAATTCATTTGTTGGTGCAACTTCTGCTTCAAGAACTGCATCATAAAAACGGTTAAATTCTTCTTCAGTCATTGGACAGTTTAAGTATGCCGCTTCACCTTTATCATAACGTGATTTCAGATATACTTTGTCCATATCAATTGAATCTTTTTCAATAATAGGCGCTGCAGCATCGTAGAAGTATAATTGGTCTTTACCAGTAATATCTACGATTTCTTTAGCTAAGTTCTCAGTAGTTAATGGTCCAGTAGCAATGATTGTGTGGCCTTCTGGAATGCTATGAATTTCTTCATTTAATACAGTCACATTTGGATGATTTCTTAATGTATCAGTGATATATCCTGAAAAGTCATGTCTATCTACAGCTAAAGCGCCTCCTGCTGGTACTCTAGCTTTGTCAGCAGCTGCAATGATTAATGAGTCTAAGCGTCTCATTTCTTCTTTTAATACACCTACGCCGTTTGTTAATGCATTACCTCTCAATGAGTTAGAACATACTAATTCAGCAAATTTATCGGTATGATGCGCTGGTGTTTGTTTCACCGGACGCATTTCAATTAGGTTAACTTTAATTCCTCGTTGTGCTAATTGATAAGCAGCTTCTGAACCAGCTAACCCTGCACCAACTACGTTAACGGTTTGACTCATATTGATCCTCCTCAAAATTTTTATTTCTGAACTTCTTCTTTATAGTCACAATTTGAACAAATAACTTGAGAGCTACGTCCTTTCTTATGTTCCATGAGATAGTGATTACATTTTGGACAATCACGACCTACTGGTTTATCCCATGAAATAAAGTCGCACTCTGGATAATTTGAACAGCCATAGAATAATCTATTTTTCTTAGATTTTCTTTCTACTACATCTCCATTTTTACATTTAGGGCAAGTAACGCCAATTGTTTTAACAATCGCTTTTGTATTTCTACAATCAGGGAAATTAGAACAAGCCATAAATTTACCGTAACGGCCCATTTTAATAACCATTGGCGAACCACAGACTTCGCAATCTTCTCCAGCTGGTTCGTCTTTGATTTCAACTTTTTCCATTTCCTCTTCAGCACGTTCGACATCTAATTTGAAACTACCATAGAAATTATCAATTACTTTTCTCCAACCAATATCGCCTTCAGCAATTTTATCTAAAAGCGTTTCCATATTAACTGTAAATTCTACGTCTATGATTTCTGGGAAGTAATCTCTAACTTGTTCATACACAATTTCACCTAATTCAGTAGGTACAAATCGCTTACTTTCAAGTTTTACATAATTTCTTTTTTGAATTGTATCAATTGTCGGTGCGTACGTTGATGGTCTACCGATTTTCAATTCTTCTAATGTTTTTACTAGACGTGCTTCTGTATAACGTGGAGGTGGTTGCGTAAAGTGTTGTGAAGGTTCAATTTGTGTTGCAGTAACTTTATCGCCTTCACTTAATTTCGGTAATTTATTTTCTTTTTCATTTTCTTTATCGTCTTTAGCTTCAACATATAAAGTCATAAAGCCTTTAAATTTAATAGTTTGTCCATTAGCTCTAAACTTAATGTCATTTTGAGTAACGTCTAAAGCTATAGTATCTAAAATAGCTGGCGCCATTTGACTCGCTACAAAGCGTTCCCAAATTAATTTATATAAACGATGTTGATCACGAGTTAAACACGCTTTCATTTCGTCAGGCGTACGTAATGTACTTGTAGGACGAATTGCCTCATGGGCATCTTGGTCCCCTTGTTTGCCTTTAGCTGTACGGCGAGAAACATACTCTTTACCGTATTTGTCTTCAATATAATTTTTTGCTTCATCTTTAGCTGATTGAGAAATACGTGTAGAGTCTGTACGCATATAAGTAATTAAACCAACTGTCCCTTGTCTTTTTAAATCAATACCTTCATACAATTGTTGCGCAATCATCATTGTTTTACGAGCTTTAAAGTTTAATTTACGCGCCGCTTCTTGTTGAAGTGTTGAAGTTGTAAAAGGATTAGCTGGGTTTCTTGTTTTTTCCTTTTTGTTTACATTCGTAATTTCAAATTCATCGCCATTAAGTTCAGCAGTAATTTTTTCTACATCTTTCTTAGTCTTTAATTTAAACGGCTTGTTTTTATAATGTAAAAATTTCGCATTAAATTTCGATTTTTTATATCTAAATTCGCCTTCAATTGTCCAATATTCTTCTGGTTTAAAATTGCGAATTTCATTTTCTCTATCAATTACTAATCTTAATGCTACTGATTGTACGCGTCCTGCTGATAAACCTTTTTTTACTTTCTTCCATAATACTGGAGAAATGTTGTAACCTACTAATCTATCTAAAATACGACGCGCTTGTTGAGCATCTACTAAATCCATTTGAATATCACGTGGATGCTTAAAACTCTCTTTAACCGCGTCTTTTGTAATTTCATTAAATACTACTCTGTTTTCTTTTGTATCATCAAGTTCTAAAATTTTTGATAAATGCCAAGCAATCGCTTCACCTTCACGGTCGGGGTCACTCGCTAGGAAAACTTTTTTCGCTTTCTTAGCATATTTTTTTAAATCTTTAACTACGGGCCCTTTACCGCGAATAGTAATATATTTTGGTTCATAATTATCTTCTACATCGACACCCATTTGACTTCTTGGTAAGTCACGTACATGTCCCATAGAAGCTATAACTTTATATTTTTTACCTAAATATTTTTCAATGGTTTTAGCTTTTGCAGGCGACTCAACTATGACTAAATTATCTGCCAAAGTGAATTCCCCCTTGCTTTTTCAATTACTAAAGATAAATGATAAACGGTCGATTTTGATTTTGTCAATATTTAACTTTAATTAACTTCGTTTTTGATCATCATTTGAATTAGTTTCTATTAACATATAATATCAACTTATTTCACAATATAAATTATCATTTATAACAATTTTAGCAATTTTTTAAAAATTGACTATACTTAAAAATCATTCAATATATCTTTTGCTTCTGAAACTATCATTGCCCCTTCTTGAGCTCTTAGCAGGTTTCCTTTAGTTAATGGATTAAACATAGATCCTGGCAATACATACACATTTCTATTTTGTTCAATCGCACAATCAATCGTGATTTGGCTACCGCTTTTAATACCTGCTTCAGTAATTAAAACCCCTTTTGATAAACCACTAATTAGACGATTACGTTGTGGAAAGTGATACCTTGCAATATTAACACATGGTGGATATTCACTAATAACTAATCCTCTTTCTTCAATTATATATCGTAGTTTCTCAGTTTTTTTAGGATAGTGTTTTAAATGACCATGACCTAAAACTGCAATAGTAGGTAAATTAAACTTTAACGCGTAATGATGTGCTAAACTATCTGCACCTTTAGCTAGTCCTGAAACAATAGTAAGAGGAATATGAGTGAAATTTGAGAAGAGATACTGCATGGCGTGAGAGGAATATTGAGTGGCGGCGCGTGAGCCTACAACGCCTAAAGTATTAGTAGAAGACAGTAAATTGACATTTCCTTTATAAAATAAAATGAATGGATAATCATAAATTTGCTTAAGAAGCGGTGAATACGAAGAATTAAATGAAGAAATAAATTTCACATGGTGGCTTGCTAAATGTTCTATAATTTTATTGATGTTAACTTTGATAAATTGGTCTACAAGTTCTTTTTTGCTATAAAGCTTTTCCCATGTTCTTAAGGTATCTACTTGGTCTCTGAAAGAATAACTTAAATAATCAGGGTACAAATTTAGTAAATGATGAATTTGCTGTGTTGAATACCCAGCCCATCTAAGTTTTAATAAAACTATTTCGTTGTCTGTCATGATGCTTTCTCCTTTGTAACTATTATAGTACAAATTATTCATAGAAAAATTTCATTTGTGAGACAATTCACTTTAAAAATTAAATCTAAATTTAATGAGTAAAACCTCGCCTCTCCTTATGTAAACTAACCCTATTTTTCTCCTTAATAAAAAATTAAAGTAGAGATTTCTATTTCTTTCCTCTCTACGTCAATCTTCTTTATTTCTTATACAGTTTGTATAAAAATTGGTTAACAGGTTTAATAAAATCGCCTACATACTCTTCAACAAATGCATTAAAACCTTTTTTAAATTGTTGAACACCATAATCTTCTGCGTTTTTACCGAATTCTCCAGTTATTCCATAGAAATTATAGCGCGGTATTCCTTTCTCTTTTGCAAATAGAATCATGTCCCATTGTAATCGGTAAGCGCCCATAAATTCATTATACTTAGGATTAGAACCACTAGATAAATAGTACATTTCATGATTGTTGTATATAAATAAAGCAGCAGCTAAATCAAGTAAAGTACCGTCCGTCACTATTAATTTTTCAGTTTTGGTCACTTTATTACATACACTTTCTAATTGCTGTTTTAATTGCTGATATTTAGTTTTAGTTTTTTTCGAATTAGAATTAGTTTCCAATGATTTTTTCAATTCACTAATAGCAGCTTCTAGTTCTATCTTTTTATTTTTTAATGATTTTAAATACTTATTTAAATCAATATAAGCTAACTTTATACACGCTCTATCTCCATAAATTTCTAACATTTGCTTGAAATAAGGCTCTTCTTGAAAATGGAAACCATGTTTCTCTTCAGCCATGTGAAATAATCGATAAAATCTATTTGTTTCATTAATAGTTAAAGTTTTAACTTCAACATCCATTTCTAACGTTTTCGAAATGTTTCTTCTAGTTTGATATGACATATCTTGTAAGATTTGTTGTTCACTTTTATCTTGCAAATCTAAAATAGAATGCCATCGTATTTGACTCATATCTGAATAACCAGTTGTAAAACCTTGATGTTGATAGCCTAGACTCTCCATTACTTTGAACCACTGTTGATTATTAAAGCGTTCTAGTAGGTCTCCATCTGCATTTCGTATATTTTCCAAAACATAAGGGTCAACTAGTATAAAAATTCCTCTGCGTCTACGGACATATCGAGTTAAATTCTTAAAGAAAAATTCGACTAATTCTGTATTAGAATAATCCATTACTGGACCACGGTGCGTATAAAAATATTTAAAAACTTTCAACGCACGAGCATCAGTTAATAAGCATGCGGCTATTACCTTTCCAGCTTCTTTAACGCCTACTAAATGAACGCCTTTATTATGTGTAATTCGATATTGGTATAAATCTGTTGATTGAGTATAATGAGAAAAATGTTGTTCAACGTAGTCTTTAAACTCATCAGGGGTAAGTGATGTAAATTTCATAGGTGTTTAACTCTCTTTCAATTATATTGCTAAGTTTCAAAATTTTTATCTTTTGCCATGTTGGATAGTTTGCTGGATAGCCATCACAAACATATATGATAAAAAAATTATAATATATATATTATAAGTTAAAGTCCTATTTTAAACGCAAAAAAGCCTAGACTCCACCAATTTGGAATCTAGGCTATCAAATTTGAAATGATATCAAATTATTTTACTGTTAATAATTCTTCATAAATGCCAGCTTCTTTAGCTGCTTCGATTAAAGTTGTACCGATTTCTGAAGGTGTATCTGCAGTTTTAACACCACAATCGTTTAATGTTTTAATTTTTTCATCTGCAGTACCTTTACCGCCAGAAATAATCGCACCAGCATGGCCCATACGTTTACCTGGAGGAGCAGTTTGTCCACCAATGAAACCTACTACTGGTTTCTTCATGTTAGCTTTAATCCATTCAGCTGCTTCTTCTTCAGCTGTACCACCGATTTCACCGATCATTACGACTGCTTTAGTTTCTTCATCTTCATTGAATGCTTTAAGAACATCGATGAAGTTTGTACCGTTAACTGGGTCGCCACCGATACCTACAGCTGTAGTTTGACCAATACCTTCTTCAGTTAATTGATGTACAGCTTCATAAGTTAATGTACCAGAACGTGAAACTACGCCTACATGACCTTTTTTGTGGATATATCCAGGCATGATACCGATTTTACATTCATCAGCTGTGATAACACCTGGGCAGTTTGGTCCTACTAAACGTGTTTTTCTACCTTCTAAGTAACGTTTAACTTTAATCATGTCAATAACTGGAATATGTTCTGTAATACAAATTACCATATCTAAGTCAGCATCAGCCGCTTCTAAAATTGAATCTGCAGCAAATGGTGCTGGAACATAAACAACTGATACGTTAGCGCCTGTTTCTTCTTTAGCTTCTGCTACTGTATTGTATACTGGCACGCCTTCAACGACTTGTCCGCCTTTACCCGGTGTTACACCAGCAACGATTTGTGTGCCATAATCAAGCATTTGTTTTGTATGGAAAAGGGCAGTAGACCCTGTAATACCTTGTACCATTACTTTAGTATTCTTATCTATAAATACACTCATCTTAGTGTTCCCATCCTTTCCTTACGCTTCTTTAACAAGTTTAACAATTTTTTGTGCGCCTTCAGCCATTGTAGCTGCTGGTTCGATTGCTAATCCTGAATCGTTTAAGATTTGTTTACCACGTTCAACGTTAGTACCTTCTAAACGTACAACTAAAGGTAAAGTTAAGTCTACTTCTTTAACTGCTGCTACGATACCTTCAGCGATAACGTCACATTTCATGATTCCACCGAAGATATTTACAAAGATACCTTTAACATTGTCATCACCTAAGATGATTTTGAATGCTTCAGTAACTTTTTCTTTAGTAGCGCCGCCCCCAACGTCTAGGAAGTTAGCTGGATTTCCACCAAAATGATTAATCGTATCCATTGTGGCCATAGCTAAACCAGCACCGTTAACCATACAACCGATATCTCCATCTAATGCGATGTAAGATAAGTCATATTTAGATGCTTCAATTTCTTTTGGATCTTCTTCTTCTAAATCACGTAATTCTTGAATATCTTTATGTCTAAATAAAGCATTGTCATCAAAGTTAAGTTTCGCATCTAGAGCTAAAACGTCGCCGTCACCAGTTGTTACTAATGGGTTAATTTCAACGATAGAGCAATCTTTTTCTACAAATACATTGTATAAAGAAAGTAAAAATTTCGCTGCTTTATTAACTGATTCTTTAGGAATGTTAATATTGAAAGCAATACGACGTGCTTGGTATGGTGATAAACCTACAACTGGGTCAATTGTTTCTTTAAAGATTTTTTCTGGTGTTTTAGCAGCTACTTCTTCAATTTCAGTACCGCCTTCTTCAGAAGCCATTAAAGTAATACGATCAGTTGCGCGGTCAATAACGAAACCGACATAATATTCTTTTTGAATATCGCAACCTTGTTCGATGTATAAACGTTTTACTTCTTTACCTTCTGGGCCAGTTTGATGTGTAACTAATTGTTTCCCTAATAATTCATTAGCGTAAGTTTCAACTTCAGATAGTGATTTAGCAATTTTAACACCACCTGCTTTACCTCTACCCCCAGCGTGGATTTGTGCTTTTACCACATAAACATCTGAGTCTAATTCTTTCGCCTTTTCTACTGCTTCTTCAGCAGTGAATGCAACGCGTCCTTCTGGAACTGCTACGCCCATAGAACGAAATATTTCTTTACCTTGATACTCGTGGATATTCATCTTCCATCCTCCTGTTTCTTAGGTTAAGTTCATTTTTAATTATAAAAAATGAAAGCGCTATTGTAAACTGAAACTGTTTCACTTTTTGCAATAAATTTAAAATTCAAATAATTACAACATAGATTTCACTGGTTCAAAGCTCTTGCGATGATAAGGCGTAATACCTAACTGATTCAACCCTTTAAGATGGGCTTTCGTGCCGTAGCCCACATTTTTATCAAAATCGTAACCAGGATATGCTTCAGCAATTTCTTTCATTAATGTATCTCGATATTCTTTAGCCATAATACTTGCAGCCGCTATCGATACACTTTTAGCATCCCCTTTAATAATTGAAGTTTGGGGAATGGAATTATCTAAAGTCATCGCATCAATTAACAAGTGATCAGGCTGATGCTTTAATTGTGCAATGGCACGTTCCATCGCTACTTTTGTTGCATTATAAATATTTAATTGGTCGATTTCTTCTGCACTTGCTATGCCATATGCATAATCTAATACGCCTTCTTTAAGTTGTTGATTTAACAACTCGCGTTTTACAGCTGAAACTTTTTTTGAATCATCTAATCCTAAATATTGATGCCCCGGATTGAGTATGACAGCGCAAGCCACTACAGGTCCTGCTAATGGCCCGCGTCCCACTTCATCTATCCCACAAATTAATGCTTCAGGATGTCTTTCAAGCAATTCATTCTCATACTTATTCATAACTTGATAATGCTGAATGATTTCTTGTTCTTTTAAAAGTTGTTTGCGACGTTGGGCAATACTTTGTTGCACGCCTTTACGACTATCAGCATTTAATTCGTGGTTGTCTAATTCTTCAATATCTGTGATTGTGGCTAGTAATGCTTTAACTTCTTTAATTGTTTGCATCATCGTTTAACTCACTTTTCATTTCAGCATATAAGTCAAAGCAATAAGTGCCAATTTTAGCATTACGTACATCGTTAATAATTAATTCAATAACCGCTTCATAATCCACTTCATTACCACGTTGTAATAGACCTCGACGTCGACCAATAGCATCGAACCATTCTAGCATTTCAGCATCTTCAGGCACATCAATTTTATAATGTTGTTTGAATCCTTCTAAATCATGTTTAATCAAGAATTCTAAACCATAAATCGCCACTTCATCTAAATGTACAATACTATCTTTAATCGCACCCGTTAAACTTAATTTCTTACCTACTAATTCATCTTCGAATTTAGGCCAAAGGATCCCTGGTGTGTCTAATAATTGTAGTGATTGACCCACTTTAATCCATTGTTGTTGCTTAGTCACGCCAGGCTTATTTCCTGTTTGAGCGATATTCTTTCTAGCTAATTTATTAATAAGCGTTGATTTCCCCACATTTGGAATGCCTACAATCATGGCACGAATGGCACGTGGCTTTAATCCTTTTGCTTTTTCTCTTTCAAATTTTTCTTTAGTCGCTTCAATAGCCGCTGTTTCTACGTTTTTTAAATTTTTACCGTGCTTAGCATCAAACGCTACAGGATAGTAACCTTTATCTACAAAGAAATGCTCCCATTTTTGCATTTCATTTAAATTAGCCATATCTTTTTTATTGAGAATAACTACTCTTGGTTTTTGCTTAATGACATCGTCGATCATTGGATTTCGTGAACTATATGGAATACGTGCATCTACTAATTCAAAGACAACGTCCACTTTTTTTAATTGTTCCGTAACCTCTCTTTTGGCTTTTGCCATATGGCCTGGATACCATTGTATTGGCATATTCATTCACCTTACTTTCATTAATTTTATGTCGATTTCAACTTTTTGATTATACTTGAAAATTAAAACCTTCACCACTAATCATGTACGTTCTCTATCATTTTATCATTCGTGTTTAATATGCGTGAACTATTAGTGGTTATATTACTTTATCAGCATGCTCAAATTACTTTATTCCTATCCACGAATAGCCTACAATTTAATTATGAAAATGATTTAAAATACGTTAGAGGTTAAATATGAAGAAATTTCTAATACATATATGCTTATTCTTAGCGCTTGCTTTAATTGGCCATAGCTACATTATTTACCGCTTCATTCATGATGGTATTTTATTTACTGGACCGAATGACGGTATGGAGCAAATGGTCCCTATTCAAATGTATTTATTTGAGAAGTGGAGTCATGGCAATCTATTTTATGCTACGGATTTTGGTTTGGGTGGAGACTTTTTCACTGACTTAAGTTATTACTTCTCTACTAATTTATTATTTATTTTAAACGTTATTATTATATTGATAATAAAATCTTTCATGACGTTACATACGCAAGATTTAATGTTTTGGATGATTGATGCCCTAATTATGTCAATTATCAAAGCAGCCATTGCTATGTATTGTACTTATTTATATAGTAAATGGATTTCTAAAAATAAATGGCTAAGTTTAATCATGGCCTTTTTATTTGTCATGTCACCCCTATACTATCGTTTTACCGTTTATTGGCCATTTTTCAGTGATGTCTTTATCTGGATGCCACTTCTACTATTGTCAATTGAACGTGTATTACAGAAGCGGAAATTTGGTTTATTCATAGTGACTGTCACACTTCTATTAATCAACAATTTCTATTTCGCTTATTATTTATGTTTAATAGGTGCAGGTTACATATTAATACGCATTATATTAAGACATCCTAAAGATATGATTTCACGTGGAAAAGCCCTATTATTACTAGTTATAAGTGCATTATTAGCGCTTGGTAACAGTTTATTTATTTTCTTCCATGGCGCGCAAAGTTTTTTAAACAACCGACGTATTCCTTTTTCAGGTGACGTCCCTGCTTTTGAAAAATTAGACATTAATACTAATGTATTTTTTGATAATTATCTTATTGTCATATTGTTTATTACAATTCAAGCTTTATTATCGTTTAAATTATATAAACATTATTACTATCGCCTGTTTGCGATACTGACATTTATTTTCATTATATGTAGTTTTATTCCATTTGTGGATCAAGTGTTCAATGGCTTTTCTGCACCACAAAAACGCTGGCACTTTATTCTAGCGTTCAATTCGGCAATCTTAATCGGTCTATTTCTAAAATATTATCGTACGTTAAGCCTTAAAACGTATATACTCTCTAACCTTATAGCTGAAATAGTTATTTTTAGTAGTGCCATTGTATATCATAAATTCGTAGCTTGGTTAATTCTTGTTCCAATGGTTTCAATTATAGGTTTAATCATTTTATTGATAAAAGATAAATCCTATCGTATAAAGTTAAATTATATATATGGAATATCCATTATCTTATTAAGTATTGTAGTATCTATTGTATTTATAAATAATCAAATTTATTTTAAAGATCACCGAGATCGTGCCAATACGTTTTATGTTAATTCAAGTTTATATAGTTCCGATTTACAACGCGCACTTGTTAGAGAAATGGTGAATGATAAACAAGAAGATGAGCGTATAGATTGGCGCGTCAATGAGCAAGACAATACACCGATGTATCAACATTTTAAAGGTTTAAGTCTGTATTCCAGTATCTTCCATCATAATATTCTTGATTTCTATTACGATGCCTTGAAGATTAATTTAGCTGAAGAATCATTGAGTCGCTATCAATCTATTAATGGTCGTCAAAATCTCGCAAGTTTATTCTCTATTCGTTATATAATGTTAAAAGAATATCAAGGTAATTTGCCTGCGTATTTTCAAAAAATAAAAACGAGCGGACAATACACAATATACGAAAATAAACTTAATCTCCCGTCAGTAAAAGTGACAAACAATATTTATAATAGTAAAAGCTTAACTACAGCAATAGATAGAGAACATGCGATGCTAGATGGCGTCATTATGGAAGACAAAGGGGCTAAGTATACTGCTAAAGCGCCTGACTTACTTAATAAAGTAGACATGCAAACTCATAACATCAAGAAGCTCGGCAAACATAAATATAAAGTTGTAGGCGGTAAAGGGGGCACTATCACTTTACATGTACCTACTTCATTACGTAATAAGTACGACGATTTCTATCTTACAATGATGATTAAACGCGGCAATCCGGATAGTAATTATACGGTTGCGGTAAATAATTATGCGAACCATCGTCTATTCAATAATTCAACGTACCGTACAGGCGTAGATACACAACTTTACCGTACACAACCTGATAAAAACGGTAATATTACTATCATGTTATCTCCAGATGGCGAATTTAATATGAAGTTACTCGATTTAAATGGGGAAAATTATGATACGCTTAAACAGGCTTATCAACATAAAAATCATAGTAATTATACAGATATTAAAAATGGTATTGAAGTTCATTTAGATAAACATCGTAAAGGAATAGCTTCTATCAATATACCTTATCGAGATGGCATGCGTGCCTATGTTGATGGGAAGCACGTTAATCCGGTAAAAGTGAATTATATGATGACAGGCGTTCCTGTCAATGCATCCGCTAAAACGATTACCATTAAGTATCAACCACCTTATTGGAATACGATCATATTCATTTCTTTAATTAGTATGATCATAAGCTTCATATTTGTAAGACTTAACAATTCAAAAAAGAGAAAGATGAGGAAATAAATTGATTAAGAAAGTTTGGACTAAACCATTATGGACATTTGGATTCATTTTTATCGTTGCTAATTTGGTGTCTTTAGCAATTTATTATCCATTTATACGCGATTATTTTAGAGAGGGATATGTGTTTAGTGGTTCTGGCGATGGTTTCAGACAAATGATGCCTTTTCAGCTCTATTTATATGAGCATTTTACTCAATTCAAAGGGTTCTATGACCAATCCTTTGGTTTAGGGGGAGATTATGTTAAAGGGCTTGCTTATTATTACTCCCTTTCCCCTATTATGTGGGTTAATTTTATCTTTGTTTGGCTTGGAGAGACCTTATTTAATTGGAATCCCCATCAAATTGATTTTTGGCCACTTAACCAATTGATTGTTGCATATATCAGAACAATTATTACATTTATCTGTGCATTTTATTGTTTTAGATGGTTAAAATTAAAACCCGCACCATTATTAATAGCGACTATCTCATATGGTGCTTCAACGCTTATACTTTATTACAATTTTACTTGGTCATTTTATGGTGATTTATTGATTTTCTTACCATTATCAATATGGGGAATGGAACGTTTCTTCCAACAACGAAAAATTGGCTTATTTATATTTTCAGTTGCGTTAACTTTATTTTCTAATTTTTACTTTAGCTATTATCAAGCGATAGTATTAGGAATATATTTCTTATTACGACTGATTTTTAAATACCGCTACGATATCGTCACACGTTGGCAGAAGTTTTATCTACTTGCTTGTGGCGCAATTTTAGCGTTACTTTCTAGTATTTTAGGTTTCTATACTGGCGTATCGTCATTTTTAAATAATGATAGACAGCAGAATAATGAATTTAACATTTCGTTATTTACTGATTTAACTCAAAATAAATATTACATATTCTCAAACGGTTTTTATATCACAGTGTCAATTATTGCACTAGTCGCATTATTATCGTTTAAATTATACAAACATTACTATTATCGTATTTTTGCTATCATAACGTGGTTTTTATTAATTGGTTCACTTTCCCAATACTTTGATAGTGCGTTTAATGGTTTCTCATTACCACAACGTCGATGGGTTTATTTCTTATCACTATCAACTAGTGTGTTAATTGCTTTATTTATCCAACATTTATCAGAATTATCGATAAAACATTATCTATTTGCTGCAGTACCAGTCTTCATTTTCGGCATACTTAAATTAATCTTTGCTGAAGGCTATGTTCACTGGATGGTCGTACCTTTAGCTTTAATGATTATACTTGCTTTCTTAATTTGGAAGAAAAAGTGGTTACATCATCCTTCAATATTGGTAGCAATCGTTCTTATCTTCGTCGTACAACAAGTGGTTTTAACGCATGATTCAAGAGCGCGTACGATTGATCCGTATGCCACTACAATAAACACAGTTCATGATCCTAGTTATCATAATAAAGCGCTTGCTAACAAGATTAATCGTATTAATGATACGAGTTCCAATCCATTCCATCGTATTGACTACATGTCGATGTACGCTTTAAATTCACCATTTATTTATCATTATAATGGTATATCCTTATATTCCAGCATTTTCGATGGAAGTATCTTAAACTATTATGATAAATTAATGCAAATCAATATGCCGGTGGATAAGAATAGTACCTATCGTTATTTAGGTAATCGCGCGAATTTAGAAGCTATGTGGGATGTTCAAGACCGCTTCCGTCACCCTGATGATTTGAACATGCCTTATGGTTTTGAAAAGGCAGAGACAATCACAGAGGGCAAAGATACATTACTTCATTCGACTAACAAAATAGATTATCCAGCTGCACATGTTACTGATAAGATTTACAATGCTAGTGACCTTAAATCGCCTTTAGATCGTGAACAAGCCATGTTACAAGGCGTCGTGCTTGATGATAACTCTAAAAAGGCAAACGCTTCATTCAAGCGTAATGACAATCTACTTGGCGAAGCGGAAGAATCATTAAATAATGCCACTTGGCAAAATAAAAATCATCTTAAAGTCACGAAAGATGATGGTGGCGTAACCTTATCACTACCACAATCCATCGCAGATAAATATAAAGATATGTATGTGGAAATGGATGTAGAATTATTAGCACCTGATAAAGCACATAGTGTTGGTGTGAATGAATATACTCAAAACCGTAATGAATTAAGCTATAAATATCGTCGTTTTGTTACCCCAGTGACAATGAGAGTGAAATCATCTGATAAGTTAAATATTCACCTTTCAAAAGGAAATTATCGCTTATCTATAAAAGGTATTTACGGTGAAGATTACGATACCTTAAAACGTGCTTCAAAAGAATTAGAGCCTGTGAAAGTAAAAGACAATAGAAATGGTTTTACTATTACAAAATCTAAAGGTACTTCAGGTTATGTCGTTTTACCAACTGTATATGCAGATGGTATGAAAGCCAAGGTTAATGGCAGAGATGTTAAAGTTGAAAAAGCAAATGGTATCATGACTGCAATTCCAGTTAATAAAAATGATACACATATTCGTTTAACGTATACACCGCCTCACTTATTCATTTTAATCATATTAAGTGTAATCGGAATAATAGGTAGCGTAATATTTAGCCTATGGGTAAAACGTAAAGGCTACCAATCTTCAAAACATCATTAACACAAAAAAGACTTCCACTCTGGCATAAAGCCATGAGTTGGAAGTCTTTTTTATTAAGATATGCGTTGTGACTAACCCATACCTTTGTCATATCTTCAGTATGCTGATTAACGAATTTCTTGGATTCTAGCAGCTTTACCACGTAAACTACGTAAGTAGTATAATTTAGCACGACGTACTTTACCACGACGTTTAACTTCGATTTTTTCGATTTTTGGAGTGTGTAATGGGAATGTACGTTCCACACCTACACCTGAAGAAATTTTACGAACTGTGAAAGTTTCTGAAATTCCTCCACCACGGCGTTTGATTACAACACCTTCGAATACTTGGATACGTTCACGTGAACCTTCCACGATACGTACGTGTACACGTAAAGTGTCACCAGTACGGAAAGCTGGTAAGTCTGTGCGTAATTGTGATTTAGTTACTGCTTCGATTAACTTATGATTACTCATTTTTATACTCTCCTTCAACCTATGTTCTTGCCTCGACATACATATAGCAGCGGATCATAGTGATTTTTAGTGTCTTTTCACACTTGATATATATTAGCATACAACTAATCGTTTTTCAATTGCTTTTTATAGCTTTCTAAAATTTCTTTATCCTTATCAGTAAGTGGATACTGTTCCAATAAATCAGGACGCTTATTATAAGTACGAATTAATTTTTGTTCATGACGCCACTTTTCAATATTAGCATGATTACCAGACAATAATACATCTGGCACCATCATGTTATTAAACTCTCTTGGACGCGTATATTGCGGAAATTCTAACAAACCGTCTGAGAAAGAATCATCTTGGTGAGATTGCTCATTACCTAGCACACCAGGAATCAAACGCACAATCGCATCCGTCATCGTCATCGCAGGTAACTCGCCTCCTGTTAAGACGTAATCACCCATTGAAATTTCATCCGTAACAAGATGCTCGCGAATACGTTCGTCATAGCCTTCGTAATGTCCACAGATAAAAACAATATGTTCTGCTTCGCTAAGTTCTTGTGCTATTTCTTGTGAAAATGGACGCCCTTGAGGACACATTAATATCACACGCGTATGCTCATCACGTTGAATATCTTCCATAGCATTAAATACAGGTTCTGGTTTTAGCACCATGCCTTGACCGCCACCAAATGGATAATCATCTACTTGGTTATGTTTATTGACAGCATAATCTCTGAAATTAATAGTATTCACATTAATAATATTTTTATCTTGTGCTCTTTTTAAAATAGAATGGTTAAGTACACCATCAAACATTTCTGGAAATAATGTTAAATAATCAATCTTCATTAGTCTAACAATCCTTCCATTGGCGTAATTCGAATTGATTTATTTTCAACATCAACTTCTTTAACTACATCGGCAATATAAGGAATAAGATATTCTTTGTCGCCTTTCACTACCCACACATCATTCGCACCTGTTTCAAAAATGTTGATTACTCGACCGATTGGCGTATCTTCATCATCAAATACTGTACATCCAATGATGTCTGAATAATAAAATTCATTCTCTTCTAATTCTATATCTTCATGATCACGTTCTTGATATAAATAGTCTCCCTTATATTGTTCAACATCATTAATATTATTTATACCTTCAAATTTAAGCATGTGAAAGCCTTTATGCACACGATAAGAAGTAACGGTTAACGCTATTTCATTATTATTATGTTTTACTATTAATGTTTCTCCCGGTTGAAAACGTGTTTCCGTAAAATCTGAATTGGATTTCACTTTCACTTCACCTTTAATTCCGTGTGTGTTAACAATCTGTCCCACTTCAACTTCCATATTGCGTCCCTCCTAATACATTAAGTTCATTTCTTACATAGTATCATGATTTTTTGTTAAATAAAAAGACGCCACGAAGGGCGCCTTTTGTAGTAAAACATCCGCTAATTATTTAGCTCAGACTGTAGATAAACAATTTCACTCTTTGTCACCTTATGCGTGCCTAGGTCATCATTTACCCGTAGTAAACTCCCGTCGTTACGCATTTCGTTTCCTCGATTGACAAGGGTTTTCAAACAGTCTTTCTACTTTACAATTATTTTGTCGACAAATTTAACTAATTATTTAGCTTTCTTTTGTTCGTCAAAAGTTTTTAAAATACCTTGTTTAGATAAGATATTGTGAACTGTATCAGTTGGTTTAGCACCGTCTTTTAACCATTTTAAAGCTAATTCTTCGTCGATTTTAACTTCTGGTGCGTTAACGCTAGCTGGGTTGTAAGTACCGATTTGTTCGATAATACGACCGTCACGTGGAGCACGTGCGTCAGCTACAACGATACGATAGAATGGATTTCTTTTTGAACCTAAACGAGTTAAACGAATTTTAACTGCCATATATAAAACTCTCCTTTAAATCTTTTACTTTTTATTTTCTACAAGAAATAATATTAACAGTTCAATCAAACTTTGTAAAGACTTTTTTCTTTACCAAATCTAGGTTTTTTCAAAACCGTAGATTTGGTTATGCCTGAGCTTCAGCTCAGGCGAACCTTTGAAATTAGATTTATAAAATAAACCGCAAACCTATACCCTTGCAACACAAAATATCGAATTCCTACTCATAAGGAATTCGATATTTTCGTTGCTATTAAAATGGTAAGTTCATGCCTTTAAGCATATTTTCCATTTGACTACGTTTACCTTTTTTACCTTTACGTCCGCCACCAGTGAATTGTTTCATCATTTTCTTCATATCGTTAAATTGTTTCATTAATCGATTTACTTCTTGTAAAGAACGACCTGAACCTTTAGCGATACGTTTTTTACGTGAAACGTTTAAACTTGCTGGGTTTTCTCTTTCACTTGGTGTCATTGATTGAATGATTGCTTTAATATGATCGATTTGTTTATCGCTCATATTTAATTTATCGATACCTTTCATTTTATTCATACCAGGTATCATTTTCATAATGTCATCAAGTGGACCTAAGTTTTTAACTTGATCTAATTGTTCTAAGAAATCATCTAATGTGAATGATGATTCACGCATTTTCTTTTCTAAGTCTTTCGCTTTTTCTTGGTCGACGTCTTGTTGAGCCTTTTCAATAAGACTTAGAACGTCACCCATACCAAGAATACGAGATGCCATACGTTCAGGATGGAATAGTTCTAAACCGTCCATCTTCTCACTCATACCGACAAATTTAATTGGTTTCTGAGTAACGGAACGAATTGATAGCGCAGCACCACCACGAGTGTCACCATCTAATTTAGTTAAAGTAACGCCTGTCACATCTAGTTGGTCATCGAATGATTGTGCAACGTTAACGGCATCTTGACCTGTCATTGCATCGACAACTAACATAATTTCATTTGGTTTAGAAATTTCTTTAACTTCTTGAAGTTCGTTCATTAATGCTTCATCGATGTGTAAACGACCAGCTGTATCGATGATTACGAAATCGAGATGTTCTTCTTTCGCATGACTTAAGGCATTCTCAACAATTTGTTGTGGTTTAACTTGATCCCCTTCACTATATACGGGTACATCAAGTTGTTTACCTACTGTTTGTAATTGGTTAATCGCTGCTGGACGATAAATATCGGCAGCTACTAACATTGGCTTTTTATTGTATTTTTTACGCATTAATAATGCTAATTTACCAGCAGTTGTCGTTTTACCGGCACCTTGTAAACCTACCATCATTACTACTGTTGGTGGCTTATTTGCCATATTTATAGATGTATTTTCTCCACCCATTAGTTGTGTTAATTCATCTTGTACAATTTTTATGACTTGTTGACCAGGTGTTAAAGATTGCATTACGTCTGAACCCAAAGCACGATCAGATACAGTCTTAACGAAGTCTTTAACTACTTTAAAGTTAACATCGGCTTCAAGTAATGCGAGACGTACTTCACGCATCATTGTTTTAATATCCGCTTCTGTGACTTTACCTTTACCACGGATTTTTTGCATCGTGGCTTGCAAGCGATCGGATAATCCTTCAAATGCCATGTTAATTGCCCTCCTTTTTTGAAAATTATTCCAATTCTTCTAATTGAGTAATATAGTGTTTTAATCTATCTGGATTATTTAACGTTTGTTTCATTTCTTCATAAATATTACGGCGTTGTTCGAATTTTTCATATAAATTGAGTTTAGTTTCATAATCTTCTACTAAATCGCCAGTTCTTCTTATATTATCATAAACTGCCTGTCTACTCACATTAAATGTCTCTGCAATTTCACTTAAAGAATAGTCCTTTAGGTAAAATAATTCAAGATAATTTCTTTGTTTTTCAGTAAGTAATGATTGATAGAAATCAAACAAATAATTCATTCGTAAGGTTTTAACTAAATCATTTTTCCCCATTCGAATGTTCCTCGTTATTAAAATCTAATTCAGCAACTTCATCAGGAATGTCTTCATTTTGTTCAATCATGTCTGCAAATAAACCGTATACGTAACTTTCTGGGTTGAATGGTTGTAAGTCATCTAATTTCTCACCAAGACCTACGTATTTAACTGGGATATGAAGTTCATTTCTGATTGCAAGCACGATACCACCTTTAGCAGTACCATCTAATTTGGTTAATACGATACCAGAAACGTTCGTTACTTCTTTGAATGAACGCGCTTGTGATAATGCGTTTTGACCAGTTGTAGCGTCTAAACATAATAACGCTTCGTGTGGTGCGTCTGGTACAGCACGGCTAATGACACGTTTCATTTTATCCAATTCTTGCATTAAGTTAGATTTATTTTGTAAACGTCCAGCTGTATCACAAATTAAAATATCAACGCCTTTATTTTTCGCAGCATTAATTGCGTCATATACAACTGCTGCTGGGTCTGAACCTTCACTTTGCTTAACAACTTCTACACCGACACGGTCGCCCCAAACTTGTAATTGTTCGATAGCTCCGGCTCTGAATGTATCACCTGCAGCAAGCATCACTTTTTTACCTTCCATTTTATATCTATGTGCTAATTTACCGATTGTAGTTGTTTTACCTACACCGTTAACACCTACCATTAAAATGACGTTAAGGCGTCCGTCTTCAAGGTTCATCGCTTCAGAATTATCGTCTTCTTGGTGATAAATTTCTACAATTTTCTCAACGATAACTTCACGTAAATCTTCAGTTTCTTTAATATTACGACGTTGAGCTTCTGTACGTAATTCGTCAGTCAATTGCATTACTGTGTTAAATCCAACGTCTGCTGTAATCAACATTTCTTCTAATGCTTCGAAGAAATCTTCGTCTACGGTTCTATAACGTGCAATTAAATTATTAAGTTGTTCTTGGAAATTTTGACGTGATTTTTCAAGACCAGCTTTGAATTTCGCACCCATTTTTTGTGCTTCAATTTCTTCAAAGTCTTCAATCGAAATTAAGCCATCCTCATCAAAGTCTGCTTCACTTAACTTACGAGGTTTCTTCTTAGGGGCAGGCTCTGCTATGTCATCTTGTTGCGATGATGACTCACCCTCTACCTCTTCGCTTTCAGATAATTCTTGTTCAATATCCTCAGTAGATTTAGATGAAAACTTATCTTTTAATCGTTTAAAAAAACTCATCCTTGCTCCTCCTTCATGACCTCATCTATAGTATTTAAATTGACACTTACTAATTTAGAAACCCCTGATTCTTGCATTGTGACACCGTATAAGCGATCCGAATATTCCATTGTTCCTTTACGATGCGTAATGACAATAAATTGAGTTTGTACTGATAATTCTTTTAAAAATTGAGCATAACGAATGACGTTTGCTTCATCAAGTGCAGCCTCTACTTCATCTAGTATAACAAATGGTGCAGAGCGAACTTTCAATATTGCAAATAATAACGCAATAGCACTTAGGGCACGTTCACCACCACTTAATAATGAGAGATGCTGTAGTTTTTTACCCGGAGGCTGAACAATAATATCTACCCCAGCTGATAAATAATCATCATCTGTCAACTCTAATTTAGCATGTCCGCCACCAAATAACGACTGAAACACTGTAGTAAAATGCGATTGAACTTGTAAGAATGTTTCTTTAAAACGACCTTTCACTTCTTGGTCCATTTCCTCAATAATTTGTTCAAGCGTTTGTTTCGCTTCTCGTAAATCATTACGTTGATCATTTAAGAACGTATAGCGTTCATTAATTTCTTCATATTGTTCTATCGCATTGATGTTAACAGGTCCTAATTCATCAATAGACATTTTAGTCAATTTAACTTTCTTACGTAACGTTTCAATAGGAGTATCATCTTGATATTCTTCTCTGGCACGTTCAACTGTTAATTGATATTTCTCATTTAAATGATCAATGGCATGATTAATTAACACGTCTAATTTAGATTGTTGTGCTTTAATATCTTGATAAAAACTTTCAATTGATAATAAGTCTTGATGACATTCTTGTAATTGATATTCATGAATTTCTACGTCTTCATTGACTGCTAAACGTTGTTGTTTCAATTCTTCTAATTGTTGAGTCACTGATTCACGTAACGCTTGTTTCTCTTGAATATTATTTTGTAATTTATCAAAAGCTTGTTGCCCCATCATTTCATCTGAATTAAACAATTCAATCTTCTCATTAACGTTTGTTAATTGTTGTTCAATGTTGCTAATTTGTTTTTCTGCACGTTCTAATGAAGATTTTTGCGCATTAATACGTTCTTTAATTACGGCTAAGTCAGAACGTTTTTGGTTTAAGTGTTGTTGCAGTTTTGAAGTTGATTCTTTACCTTCTTTAGATAGTTGCGTATAACGCTCAATATCTTTTTCAAGCTGTGTAAGTTGCGTTTGAATTTCAACTAATCGATTTTGTTTTTCTGTCAGCGTTAAACGGCTTGTCTCACTTTGATAGCCATCATTTTTTTCAAATTCAAATTCTTCATGTTCATCTTTTATATGGGCTTCTTGTGTTTTCAAGCGATCTAAAGCTAACGCTTCATTATGTGATTGTTCTTTTAAGTCATTATATTGTTGATTTAACTCAATATATTTATCGCTTAAACTTTCAACTTTTTGTTTATGCGTTTGTAGTTGATGTTCGAAGTCTTGAGTTTGCTGTTCATAGTTTTTCAACTGGACACGCATCGTAGTCAGTTCATCTTTTTGGGATAAAATACTCTTTGTTTTACGAGCGCCACCACCTGTCATAGAACCACCTGGGTTAACGATGTCGCCCTCTAATGTGACAATACGTGTTTTATATTGTATGGCTTTTGCAAGTTCATTAGCATTTTTCAAATTATCGACAACGATTGTTGCGCCTAAAAGATTGTCAACAATAGCTTGATATTGCTTGCTTACTGAAACCGCTTCTGACGCAACATTAATAAAGCCATTGGAATTTTGCGCTGTTCTTTTTATATCTGCTGACAGCATGCGAGGTTTAATTACATTTAATGGTAAGAACGTTGCTCTTCCTAGACCTTTTTGTTTTAAGAATTGAATGGCTTGGCGACCTTCTTTTTCTGTTTCAACAATGACATGTTGTAAAGAAGCACCTAACGCTGTTTCAATCGCTTGTGTTAGTTCTGAAGGCACTTGAATGACTTCTGCAACTGCACCGTGAATACCTTGTAGTGTATTACCTTTTGCTTTTAATACATGTTTAACACCATTGAAGAAATATGAATATTCTTCCTCTTGCGTCTCTAAACTTTCAATTCGAGCTCTCATTTTATCGGTATAGCGATAGGCTTGATACAATTTATCTTCATACTCAGTCTGTAACTGTTTTGCATCTGAGAGTGCTTTTTCTTGTTGTTGAATTTGTTTTTCAACATTTTTAAATTGATTTGAAATAGTTTGGTGACGTTCCTCAGTAATTGAAATTTCTTTTTGTATTTCTTTCAACTGATTAAAAGCTTCAACCAATCGTGTATCTAAACGTGATTTTTTGGCTTCATTTTCTTTAAGTGTATGTTCTAAAAAGCGAATATCATTATTAACATCAGATTGCTCTGACATTAATTCATAATAATCATTTTTTATGGCTTCAAGTTTTTCTTCATGTTGTTCATCAGAAACATAAAGTTTAGATTCTAAATCATGTATTTCAGCATTTAAGCCTTTTTGTTTATCTCTTAAAGAGACCAGCTGTTGTGTAATGTCCTCTTTTTCTTTTTCAGCATTACTTAATTCTTCATTTAGATTTTCAATTTCTTCTTCAAAACGCGCATTAGTTTCAGATTGATTGCGTTTTCTTTCTTCTAATACATTGAGTTGACCAGTGAACTTCTCATACTCTTCTGTTGCTTTAATTAAGTCATAGTTGAGTCGTTCTACATCTGTATCTATTTGTTGGCTTTTCGCCTTTTGTTTTTGTAAATATTGTGTGATTTGAGCTTGTTTCGCTTCTTTATCAGCTTGTTGGCTTTTTAACTCATTCAATCTATTATCTAATTGTCGATTATCCTCAGAATACTGGTCGATGTCATGTACAGTAACAATCACATCACTTTGTTTCATTTCTTTAGATAATTGTAAGTATTCTTTAGCTATCGATGCCTCAGCTTTAAGTGGCTCTACACGACCTTCTAAATCGTATAATATGTCTTCCACACGAGATAAATTATCTTCAGTTTGACCAAGTTTCTGTAATGACTCTGCTTTACGCTTTTTATATTTAAGCACACCCGCAGATTCTTCTAGAATTTGGCGTCTATCGATAGGTTTTGCGTTTAAAATCTCGTCTACTCTTCCTTGAGATATAATACTAAAGGCTTCTTTTCCTAAACCAGAATCTAAAAATAGTTCAGTAATATCACGTAAGCGTGCTCGATCATTATTTAAATAATATTCACTTTCACCACTGCGGTATAATCGGCGTGTCACAACGATATTATCAGCATCAATTTGTAATTGTCTGGTAGAGTTATCTAAATTAAGTTGTACTTCTGCATAGTTTTGAGCATTTCGATGTTCTGCTCCTGAAAAGATAATATCTTCCATTTTAGAGCCACGAAGGGATTTAGCTGATTGTTCACCTAATACCCATTTAATGGCATCTGTGATATTACTTTTCCCACTACCATTTGGTCCTACAATTGCCGTGACACCTTTATCGAATTGCACATTCGTGTGGTCGGCAAATGATTTGAAACCAATGGCATCAATTGATTTTAAATAAACCATTCTATTCTCCTTAATACATTCATACTCATTCTTGTTGATAAGGGACAATTATTAATATCATTCTATTTAAGCATCTAATTGTTTTAATTTAGTATAGGCACGTTCAGCGGCTTTTTGTTCAGATTCTTTTTTCGTTTTTCCTTGTCCCGTTGCGACTGCCTCATTTTCCAAAATAACTTCAGACGTGAATAGACGGTGATGCGCTGGACCTTCTTCTTTAATAAGGCGATATGTCACATCTCCTCTATTTTGACTGTGCACAAATTCTTGGAATTGTGTTTTGAAATCTACTACACCAATTAATTCATTATCTTCAACATGTGGGAATATCACTTTCTCAGCAAATTGCCAAACGACATCCAAGCCTTGGTCAAGATATAAGGCACCTACAAACGCTTCAAACGCATCTGAAACGAGTGATGGACGTGTTCTTCCTCCCGTTTTTTCTTCACCTTTACCTAATAAGATTAATTGATTTAAACCGATTTTATTTGCAAATATTACAAGTGAGGGCTCACATACAATTGTTGCACGCATTTTAGTTAAATTCCCTTCTGGTAAGTCAGGGTGTTTATCAAAAAGGTAACGTGAAACCGTCAATTCTAATACCGCATCTCCTAAAAATTCTAAACGTTCATTATGCTCTAAACGATCCATATTGAAATCATTTATAAAACTCGAGTGTGAAAATGCTTGTTGATATAATTCGATATTTGAATATTCAAATCCAAGCGATTTCATTTTTTCCGAAAATTGTTGTTGAAACTCGTTTACCATTGCTATTTTCTTTGGATTTGTCACACTAGAACCTCCATTATATCTATTCTATGATTGATTCTTATGAAAAAAATCTGAGCCATCCTGTAGACGACTCAGATGTAAGTTTTTTATTTTTCAAGACTATTGATATACTTAACAGCATCACCAACAGTGTTGATTTTTTCAGCTTCTTCATCAGGAATTTCAGTACCAAATTCATCTTCTAATTCCATTACTAATTCAGCGATATCAAGTGAGTCAGCGCCTAAATCATCTTTGAATGATGCATCTTCAGTTACTTTGTCAGCATCAACACCTAAACGGTCAACGATGATATCTTTTACTTTATCGAAGTTTTCCACGTCGATTCACCTCCTTTAAAAGTGTCTATCCATAGACTATTTTATTTTCCCATTTTAGTGGTTAAAATACAAGCATTTATTAGCATTGTAAAGATACTATTTACACTAAGTAAAGTATAAATATTCATACTAAAAATATGCTCATATTTAACCTTACATGTACATACCGCCATTAACATGGATTGTTTGGCCAGTGATGTATTTAGCTCTTTCAGAGGCTAAGAATGCTACTGTGTAAGCGATGTCTTTATCTTCACCAAAACGTGATAATGGAATTTGTTCTAACATTTGTGATTTTAAGTCATCATTTAAAGCATTTGTCATATCTGAAACAATGAAACCAGGTGCTACAGCATTCACTGTAATACCACGTGATGCAAGTTCACGTGCACTTGATTTAGTTAAGCCTTCAATACCTGCTTTAGTTGCTACGTAGTTTGCTTGGCCAGGGTTACCCATAGCACCTACAATACTGGATAAGTTGATGATAGCACCGCCACGTTGACGTAACATTTGTGGTGTAGCTTTTTGAATACAATTGAATGTACCTTTTAAGTTTGTATTAATGACGTCATCCCATTCTTGCTCTTTCATACGCATTAATAGGTTGTCACGCGTAATACCAGCATTGTTCACAAGTACATCTAATGAACCAAATTGGCTCACTACTTCTTTAATCATTGCTTTAACTTCATCGCCTTCAGCAACATTTGCTTGAATCGCAAAGCTTTCTACGCCTTTTTCTTTAATCTCAGCTACTACTGCTTCTGCTTTTTCTTTATTACCTGCATAGTTTACAGCTACGTTAAAGCCATCTTCAGCTAATTGTAACGCAATACTACGACCAATACCTCTTGAAGCACCAGTTACTAATGCATTCTTGTTAGTCATGTTGATTCCATCCTTTCACATCTTCTAGAGTTTGAATAGATGTTAATTTAACATCACGATTAATTTTTTTAATTAAACCAGATAATACTTTGCCAGGTCCAATTTCGATAAAATGATCAACGCCTTGGTCGATTAACCACTCTGTCGATTTGATAAATTGAACTGGTGAATATAATTGTTTAACCATATTTTGTTTGATTGTTTCAGCATCTGTTTCACCTTTAGCGTTCACATTTTGCACGATAGGGAATTGAGCATCATGCCAATCAAATTGATTAATATAAGCTTCGAAGTCTTTTTCAATGACTTGCATCATTGATGAGTGGAACGGTCCAGACACAGCTAAAGGTAATACACGTTTAGCACCCAGTGACTTACCTTCTTCCGCTAATTTATCAATTAATGTCTTATGTCCAGACACGACAATTTGTCCAGGACAGTTAATGTTTGCAGGTTCAATTAATTCATCTTCAGTAGATAAGTCTTTACAGATTCTGTCCACTTCTTCGTAACTTAAACCTAGCACGGCTGCCATACTGCCTACACCATTTGGAAAAGCTTGCGCCATCAATTGTCCACGTTTACGTACAATTTTAACAGCGTCTTCGAAATTTAATACGCCAGCAGCTACTAAACTTGAATATTCACCTAAACTATGTCCCATTGTATAATCTGCGTTAATATTTTCAAGTGCATTTAATAATGCTGTACTATGCGTTAACAACGCGGGTTGCGTATTTTCAGTTTCGCCTAATTTCCCTTCGCTATCAGTAAACATTGTTTCTAATAAGTCAAAATCCACTGCTTCTTGTGCTGAATTTAATATGTCAGTTGCCTTAGCATCTTCATTGTATAAATCATTTGCCATTCCAACTTTTTGAGCACCTTGCCCAGGAAAAACAATCGCAATTTTACTCATCTTGATTACCTACCGTTTCTCTCATAATTTCAACTATCTTTTCATCTCCAGCAATTTTAGCTTGGCGAATTGCTGAGTAAAATGCACGCGCATTTGAACCACCATGAGCTTTAACTACCGTACCATCTAGACCTAATAATACTGATCCGCCATACTCTGCATAGTCCATTTTCTTAGCAAACGTATCTAAATCTTTTTTCAATACGGCTGCAGCTAATTTATTTTTGAAGCTACCTAATAATGTTTCTTTCAACATTTTACCGATAGATTTCGCAGTACCTTCAATATTTTTTAGTACCATGTTACCAGTGTAACCATCTGTTACTACAACATCTGTGTTACCTTCCATTAACGTTTTCGCTTCGATATTACCAGTGAAATTGAAGCTACCATCTTCACTTAATAATTGGTACGCTTTTTTAGTTAATGAATTACCTTTAGCTGGTTCAGTACCAATATTTAATAATGATAATTTTGGATTATTGAGACCACGCACTTTTTTAGCATAAATATTACCAAGTTGTGCGTATTGTAATAAGTGTTCTGGTTTAGCATCCGCATTGGCACCGACATCTAAGAAGGTAAAGCCTTTACCATCAATCGTTGGTAATGTAACGACAAGAGCTGGACGTGCTACACCTTTAATACGACCTACGATGAATAATCCAGCCGACATTAATGCGCCAGTGTTCCCTGCTGAAACACACCCATCTGCTTCACCATTTTTAACCGCTTCAGCCATACGTACCATTGAACTATCTTTCTTACGTTTAATTGCTCTAACCGGTTCGTCTTCCATTTCAATCTTTTCAGAACAATGTCTGAATTCAATACGTTCATGATTGAGCGTATATTGTTTTTCATCACCAAAAAGAATAATTTCCAAATCTTTAAAATCATTAACCGCTTTTTCAACAGCCTCTAACACGATACCAGGGGCATCATCGCCACCCATCATATCTATAGCAATTTTAACCATTTGCTTCATCCTCGCTTATATAAAACATTTTAAACGTGCCTTGAAACACTAAAGCATCTTTAACATAAGAATTAACTTTTATAAAAAAATGATGCGTTGTTTGGTCTGTCACATGTGCTTCTGCTCTTACAGTATCATGTAACTTTACTTTTTCAATAAATTTAATCGAACTTTCTTGTGTCAGAACTGTCGATTTATGTATTAATGCTACACATAACGAATTCGCCTGCGCAAATAACACATGACCACGGGCAATTTGAGTCTTCGCAAATACCGATTCTTCTGTTACTTCAATAATCGATTGTGCCGATTCATTAGGTGCAACTTGAATCAAGTCACCTATCACTTCATTAGCCTCTAATGCTCGAATCTGCTCATAGTTTTGCTCAGCTACTAACTTAATACGTTTGCGTAGCTCAGGAATATTAAGATACGTGCGATCTAACCTAATCGTTTGAATACTCACACCAAACATCTCACACAGCGCACTATCCGTCATAAAGGGGTTTAAATCAATCGCCTTTTGAATGGCTTGACGACGTTCGTCTTTCTTCATTTTCAACTAAAGTTCCCCCTCTACACACGAATTTAGTACCAAGTCTTAAACATTCCTCACATATCATAACACTTTCTATTTAAGAAGCTCAACAAATATCATCATACCTTTCTCCTTTTTCGGAAAAGGCAAAGACATATTATTAATCGAAGCTCATGTGTAGCAAATTCTCATCAATAAACGTACGCAAATGTTCATAAGTTTCTGTGAAAAAGACACCCGATTGAATTAACTCAGCTGCTTCATCACGTGCCACTTCAAGCATGCGGTAATCTTCAACTATGTTAGCCACCATAAAGTCAGGTAAACCACTTTGTTTCACTCCGAAGAAATCACCAGGACCACGCATTTCTAAATCTCGTTCACTCAACTCAAATCCATCTGTCGTTTGCGTCATAATTGTCATACGCTCGATTCCTGTTTCAGTCTTAGGCGACGCAATTAATACACAGTAACTTTGATGTTCGCTTCGTCCTACACGTCCCCTTAATTGGTGTAATGTTGACAAGCCGAAACGATCTGCATCATAAATCATCATAAATGTAGCATTAGGGACGTTAACGCCTACTTCTACAACCGTAGTAGAAACAAGAATATCAAGTTCATGTTCACTGAATCGTGTCATGACTTCGTCTTTTTCATCTGCTAGCATTTTACCGTGAAGTAGTCCTACACGTCCATTGCCATAATGCGCTTGCAATGATTCGTATAGTGCTACAACGTTTTGCACGTCTTCGAGATGTTCAGAACTTTCAATTAAAGGACAGATAACATATGCTTGTCTGCCTTTTTGCAATTCAGAAGTCATTTGTGCTAACACCTGTTCATATTGTTCATGCTTCGCCCAATTAGTGATGATTGGTTTACGCCCTTTAGGTAACTGCTTAATTGAAGACACGTCCATTTCACCAAATACTGAAATAGCTAAAGTTCTTGGAATCGGCGTTGCCGTCATAAATAAGACATTAGTCATTGCGCCTTTTTCTCTTAACATCTGACGTTGATTTACCCCGAAACGATGTTGTTCATCGGTGATTACTAATCCTACATTATTAAAAATTACATCATCTTGAATCAACGCATGTGTTCCAATTAAACAATCTATCGTACCATTTTCGAGTTGCTCCAATAAGGCACGGCGTTTTTTCCCTTTGACAGAACCTGTTAATAAAGCGACATTCATATAGTCTCCAAACAGCTCCGTTAAACTATTCGCATGTTGTTCCGCTAAAATTTCAGTAGGTACCATAAGTGCAGATTGATAACCAGCCGTTTTCAAGGCGTACATACATATTGCTGCGACAACGGTTTTACCTGAACCTACATCCCCTTGTAATAGACGATGCATTCTTATCGGCGCTTTTAAGTCTCTAAATATTTCATTAACACTTGTTTTCTGAGCATCAGTCAATTCAAATGGCAATGTGTCAATAAAAGCTTTCACTTTTTTAATATCATAATTAACTTCAATGGCTTCATCAGACGTCTTCTCAATTCGATTAAGCCATTGCATTCTTAGCTCAAACATAAATAGTTCTGTGAACGCATATGTTCTACGCGCACGCATTAATTCAGTTCTATCTTTCGGCTGATGCATCGTTTTAATCGTATAATCTAACGTTTCTAATTTATATTTATTACGTAACTCATCCGTTAACCATTCATGAATAGTTACATCGTTTAAGGTTTGATGAATCATATCGCGCAATTGTTTCTGCTTGATGCCTTCTTTAATTCGATACACTGGCTCTAGCTTCACTTCATCAGTATCTTGTGCTTGTGCATCAAAAAACATGCGATTGCCATTAATCTCTTGTTTCGCTCTATTCCATTTTCCTTTGACTGTCACTGTGCCATGCAATTCAATTTTCTTTTTCAAATAAGGTTGATTGAAGAACACACATTTTACTGCAATGTTATCTACCATAAGATGTACTGTTAACTTCGATTTATTTCTTCCGAAAAACGCTACGGTTGGTACTGAGTAAACTTGACCTACTACCGTTACAGTAGATTGATCTTCTGCCATATTTAAATCAACTATCGTATTATCATCGTATCTTGTCGGCAAATATAATATTAAATCTTCGACCGTGTGAATATTTAATTCATGCAATAATGCCATTCTTTTAGGTCCAAGTCCTTTAATATTTTGAAGCGGATATGGACTCTCTATTAAATTGACTTTAGACATCGTTTTCTCACCTAATATTTATAATCTTATTTCTATTTTAACATGGTTTAACCGTATTAATGATAGTTAACGCTTTTTGAAAATGAGTAATAGTAAGGAGAGATGAAATTAGATATTCATCATCTTTCGTTGACATAATTAAATTATAGTCATAAAAATATGAAACCTGTCTTTTTTAGACAGGTTTCATTAATTACTTTTTAATTATCTACTTACTTCACATGCCCATCCATCTTTATCTCTATCTAATGTTGGACGATAAGCTGGATGATTTTTACTTACACCATTAGGATATGTTTGTCTCATAGCTGTACAATTTTTAAAATATTGTGGTGTAGTAGCTTTAGTAGTTTTATTTGTTTTATTTGTTTTATTTGTTTTATTTGTTTTATTTACTGAGGTACTAGGTTTTGTAGTTTTAGGTGTTGCATTAGTCTTAGTTGTTGATTTAGTAGTGGATTTAGTTGTTTGTGTACTCCAGATGTTTAACTTTTCAGCTTGAGCTCTAGATTGACTCGCATATAACGTTTGTACATAAGTGTTATTCGGTGGGTAAACATAAGCTACTCTAGCTAAACCTTGTCTTACGATAGCATTATTTACCATTTGACCATCTGCGTATACATAAGCTAAATATCGACCGTATTTATCCGTACGTTGTCCTTTATCAAACTGAACTTGGATAGTTCGTGCGTTCGCCATCATACGAGTAGTAAATTTACTCGCCTCTGGACCATATTTCTGAACAGGTTTACGTGGATCTTTAGTTTCAGGTGAATCAATTAGCAATAATCTGAATGTTGCTTTTTTACCTTTATATAGTAATTGAACAGTATCGCCATCCACATCTCTAACAAATTTTGCTGGTTCCTTTTTTAGTGACGTTTGCGCATTTGCAATATGAGAATGATATGTATAACTAGTTCCTAGTGATAATGCAATTACGCTAATTAAAGTGATAATGAATGTTTTAATAATTAAACTTGAATTTTTCATCTCTATCCTCCTAAGTTTCATCAAATATATTTTATACTAATTTTAGAAAATATAAATATAAATTTTTGTAAATTTTTCTAGTATTTATAT
>NZ_PPRD01000072.1 GCF_002902575.1 Staphylococcus croceilyticus
CTGTAACACTCCTTCTATTTATGTTACATAATTATACAGAACTAATGCATGTTGTCAAACTTATTAAAATTAATTTAAATTAAGAAATACAATTTTATTCAATTGACAGAATTTAAAAATAATTAAACGAATACGCTTTCAGATTAAATTCCAAAATAAAAAAAGTTACAATTAAGAATTAATTTTTTTATCAATTCATAATTATAACTAGTTTTACCCCATTTTCTTCAGAACAAACCACAATTTCATTTTCTGACCTTACAAAAAACGCTATAACCTCATCTATATAAATGGTTTGAAAATATTTAATTTTATAATTCTGCCACTCAACCCCACACTCATTCATCACATAATCTGCGACGAGTTGCCCAGGAACGATAGTATTGTGAAGTGGGTTTTGGTCATTAACAATAGTTAAATATTGATTGACTTGTGATTGACTAAACTTCATTTACGTTTTCTCCTCAATAAATGTTTGCTCAATAATAATACAAGTTTTGTTATTTTTATTTATTTTCAACTCAAAAATATATTGGTCAAATTGCTTTACCTTGTTAGTGCATTTATGCGTTAAATATACACAATATTGTATGCCACATTCCAATTTTTCATACTGATTTACTCGGGTACGCTTTAACATTATCTTTTTCCCCATAAATGATTTAAAAAGATTAAATTCTGGCCAAAGTTTCGCACACATTAATGGTGGCACCGTGCCATCATAGACCCGTCCTATCACATCACAATAACGTCGCACATCATCTTCATGAAAAGCGACATGACGCGCTTCACTGGTGCCACTTTTCAAAGAGAATTGCATTACCCATACCTCCTCCAATACCCATTGTTGCAATGCCTAGTCGCCACATAGGTAAATTAAATAACCGCGCTACTAACGCTGCACCACTAGCACCATAAGGATGGCCCGAAGCAATAGCGCCACCCCATTGATTCACGCGCGCTATATCTAGATGCAACTCATTTATTGAAGCTAGCACTTGTGAGCTAAATGCCTCGTTCAACTCCACCGCATCTATATCCTCAATTTGTAACGCCTGTCGCTCCAATAAACGTTTCACCGCAGAAACTGGGCCAATGCCTAGCAATGTTGGATCTACTCCTGTCGTGACCGCATCTTTAAAAGTTAATCCTTGCGTCAAGCCATGCGCTATCGCCAGCTCTTTCTCCATGACAAGCACTAAGCCCGCACCGTCATTCTTCATGCAACTATTACCCGCCGTCACAGTTCCTTCGCGTAACAGAGGTCGTAATCGGTTGAGCCGCGCTTCCGTTAAAGACGGCTTAATACTCTCGTCTCGCTCAAACCATTGCCCCTTCACCTTTAACGGCACAATCTCACGCTGAATATCACCATTATCAAAGTGCTCCGCCGTTAACTGATGACTTCGAATCGCAAATGCATCTTGGTCCTCTCGCAGCACACGATAATGCTTCGCCACGTTCTCAGCAGCTTCAATCATGGTTGGATCTAGACCTTCTGGTGCAAATGACGCACGCTCATAGAACTGTGGCAACTGCGTCTCATAAACCGATTGAGGACGTTTAATCTTCCACGGCGCCCTACTCGTACTCTCGACCCCGCCTGCCACATACACACGCCCTGCACCACACTGCACCATCCGACAAGCATATATAATACTTTCCAGACCCGAACCGCACTGCCGATCCATCGTTACACCTGGCACCTCATTAGGTACTCCCGCTTCCAACAACGCCTTACGCGCAATATTGCCACCGTTCCCCACAACATTTCCTAATATTACATCATCTATTTGATTCACAATCTCAGGAAATTCATTTTTTATTTTTTGGAAAAGGGGTAACAATAACTGCTCAGGTTCTAAATGTCGTAGCATCCCACCATACTTACCAAACGGTGTCCTTTTAGCCCACACTATGATCGCTTCTTTCATATTTCTAGCTCCCCCTTTAAATAAAGATCTCGCAATGTGCCACGCGCCACTTTGCCACTATTGGTAAAAGGCATCGTATTTACTTTCACAAGTTTTGAAGGCACCTCATATCGCGATAATGTTTGCATTAAATAGCGTCTTAAACTTAAATAATCAAGTTCGCGCTGCCCCATATAAATAAGCACCGCAATTTCACCAAAGCGTGTATGCGGTTCCCCAATCATCACCGCTTCGTCAATATCCTCTAGTTGCTTCACACATTGTTCTACAGCAGTCGGGTAAACGTTCTTACCTCCTATAATAAGTCGCTCACTTTTACGACTCACCAAATAGAGGTTTTGATCTTTTACATAGGCATAATCACCTGTCTCTATCCAACTTTCTGGTTGAATCACTTTGCGGTTCACATAACCAGAAAACGTCATATTACTTTTAACATGCAAGAGGCCAATTTGATCACTATCTTGTTCTTCTAATTGATAAGTTACATTAGGGAAAAGCTGACCAACTGAATCTATAGGCGCCGTTTGATTAAAATTATAACTAATAAAACTCGCTTCAGAAGTACCAAAAAACTCTATAATATTTGCTTGTGGAAATGTCGTAGTAACATCTTGAAATAATTGAGGTGAAAGTTTAGCCCCACTACTTAAAATAGAAGTCAGCATCTTCGTTTCACTTGGTGTATGTATAAGTTGCGACAACATTGTTGGTACGAGAAATAGTGCTATCGATTGTTTTTGTTGTTGGATATGTTGCATTAATTGTTGCGCATCAAAGTGGTGTTGCCCAATGAACGTTCTTCCTGACCATAAAGCATAAATGCAAGTATACAATGACAAAGAATGCGCCAAAGGACCCGGCGCGATGAAGATAGATTCGTCGTGATGTAATAGCTTTTCATTTTCAATATAAGAAGCAAGCCACGAGGGTTCGTTACGATAATATGCTTTAGGAAGCCCAGTTGTCCCTGATGTAAAACCAATATGTAATAGTCGAGACACTTGATGTTGCTCATTGGACACATGAGCATTTACTTGAGAGGTAGCAGTTGTTTCAAGTGAGTGCCTCGTCTGAATGAGATGACTAATATCATATGTATCAACTAATTGATTAATCGTACTTGTTGACCACTGATAATCTAAAAAGCAAGGTATTGCTTCTAGTGACAATACAGCAAGATAATTTATCATATTACACATAGGTGATTCGCTTAGCAAGCCTACTCTTGTTCCTTGTGGTAAATCATTAATTGATACTTTAGCCTGTTCAATAGCATCCCATAATTCTTTATAGTTTAAGCATTGATCATTAAAACACAAGGCACTTTTATCTGGTTGTTCTTTAGCGTAATGTTGCAAATTCTTTAAGATTTCTAGCATACGTTATCCCTCTTACTTAATGTAAACTTTATTTATAATAATGTTAACATTAAAGAGCGATAAACTCATTATAATTTAAGATAAATGAGTGAGTTCATTAGGTTGAGTGATAATATAATCTGGATGTTCATTTTCTAAATCACTTTGACTATGAGACCCCCATGTTACAGCAATAGCTCCTACTTCTCCACGCTTCGCCATCTGAATGTCGAAAATAGCATCTCCGATATACACAGTTTCTTCTTTATTAAGGTGATACTTATTCATAATCGTTAAAATGCCATCAGGATCAGGCTTATATGCTGCAACTTTGTCTGAACCAACCGCTTCTTTAATATATGTACTGATTCCTATACTTTCTAAATTTCTAATTAAAACATCTGTTTTTTTACTAGATACGACAAATAAATTTTTATTATTTTGATGTAAGGTTTGAAGTGTTTCTAAAATCCCATCAAAAGGCTTCAAATATTCAGATTCATACTTTCTATACGTTTCTCTAAATAAGATTAAAAGTTGTTCGACTTCTTGTTCACTTAGTTCTCGTTCACTCATTTTTAGAAAAGAAACTTCTATAGGTATACCCATGTAATACGTAATCTCTTCTTCACTAGGTACATTTAAGCCAAACGTCTTAAACGCTTGTTGCGTAGCGACAATGCTACATTCTTTCGAATCACCTAACGTACCATCAAAGTCAAAAATATAGTTTTCATAGTTCATTTATTTTCCACCTCAATACCAATTTTTTTCGTTTTATTATTATATATAAATAATAAAAAACCAGTCAGTTCTACAAAAATGCAGAAATGACTGGATAAAGTTCCAATTATCTATTCTAAGTTTGCATGATTTTGTTGCATTGTTTCTTCATCTACATTAAACGTATCCATTAATCCAAGTACGACACTATCTAAAAATAATAATGACGCTTGTTCAAATAAACTACCTAACGGTTGTTCTGAACCTTCCGCATCATGTTTCGTACCTGCAGGAAGTTCAATTACAGTTTCAGCTAATTCGCCAATAGGAGATTCTGGTTTTGTTGTTAATAACACTACTTTAGCTCCTACTGATTTGGCTTTATCAGCTAATAAACGTAAATGCTCAGTTGAACCTGAACCGGATAAGATAATGAATAAATCATGTTCTTTAATAGATGGCGTTGTAGATTCGCCTACAACAAATGCCTCTTTACCTAATTGATTTAAACGCATAGCAAAGCTATTAGCGATAAATCCTGAACGACCTTTACCAGCTGTGAAAATACGTTGCGCACTATTCACATCATTGGCAAAACGGTCGTATTCTTCATCTTGTACGTGAGATAACGTACGCTCTAATTCTTCAAGAATAAGACGATAATTAGTAAAATGAGACATCATTACTTACCTTCAATCGCTTCACGGCATTGTTTAGCCGCTTCTACAGGGTCATCTGCATTAGCGATACCGCCACCTACGATTACTAAGTCAGGTTCTTCAGCTACGATGTCTTTAATTGTTTCTGGTTTAATACCACCAGCAACAGCAACTTTAGAGTTTTTAATAACTGATTTCACTGTACGTAAGCTTTCTAATGGAGATTGTCCTTCAGCTTGTAAGTCATAACCAGTGTGTACTGCGATGTAGTCAGCACCCATTTCATCTAATTCTTTCGCGCGTTTTTCTAAATCTTGAACGGCAATCATATCAACTAATAATTGTTTGTCATGTTTATGCGCTTCTTCAACTGCTGCTTTGATTGAAGCATCCTCAGCAACACCTAAGATTGTTACAACGTCAGCACCAAATTTAATTGCTTGGCTAACTTCGTAATCTGCTGCGTCCATAATTTTAAGGTCAGCTAATACTTTTGCATTATTAATATTTTCATTTAAATGTTGAACTGCTGGTAAACCTTCGTTGATTACGATTGGTGTACCAATTTCTACGATATCTACATATTCCTCTACTTTTTTAGCTAATTCTGCTGCTTCTTCTTTATTTAATAAATCGATTGCTAATTGTAATTCCAATGCAAACATCCTTTCATTACTAAAGTATTTCATTCACTTCAGTTCGCGTTTTTATCTTTCACATTTGGTTATTTACCCATCTAAGATTTTTTTAAACGATAGAATATTTTTCATTGTTCTAATATCCTTCTTTTTTGAAAATAAAGATTGTAATTCAACTTAAATGTGGTATTAATACCATTTTTTCTAAATAAATTGAGCAGAGATATACAATTACTCCTATCTTTTTAGTAAAATAAATAGATAAACACATTGTATGGTTGCAAGGAGTGAAAGTGTTGGAACTCATTAATGCTGAAGAAGTACAACGACTATTAACATCATTTGAAAATAAACCAGTATTCCTACACGTTGAAACGACTAATGGTGCATATGCTAACCATTTCGATCAACGTGTCTTTAATGCGGGGACATTTTTAAGAAATATACAAGTCACTTATGAACATGCACAGCTTAAAGGTGGAGAGAAAGACCCTTATCGTGTTGGATTAAAACTACGTGATGGCGGTTGGGTTTATGTTCAAGGATTGACACATTATGAAATAAATGACAACGATGAATTTTTAATTGCAGGATTTAATTACGAAGGACAATTGGCTGCTACACTCGAAATTAGTGAAAAGCCATTTACAATATAGAGGAGGCTTATTCATGAAAGATGAAAGACATGTATTAGTGATATTTCCACATCCTGATGATGAGACCTTCTCATCGGCAGGCACTATTGCAAGCTATATCGAAAATGACGTGCCAGTAACTTGCGCTTGTTTAACATTGGGACAAATGGGACGTAACTTAGGGAATCCCCCTTTTGCGACAAGAGAATCTTTACCCAATATTCGCGAACGTGAATTAGAAGAAGCGGCGAAAGTGATCGGTATCACTGATTTACGTAAGATGGGATTACGTGACAAGACTGTAGAATTCGAACCGCATGATCAAATGGATGATATGGTGAAGAGTTTAATTGAAGAAACGAATCCTTCAGTAATTATTTCATTCTATCCTAAATTTGCAGTGCATCCTGACCATGAAGCGACAGCAGAAGCTGTAGTTAGAACAGTAGGTCGCATGCCGAAAGAAGAACGTCCACGCTTACAACTCGTTGCATTTAGCAATGATGCACCTGAAAAATTAGGTGAACCAGATATATTAAACGATATTAGCCAATATAGAGACCTTAAATTAAAAGCTTTCGAAGCGCACGCTTCACAAACTGGACCTTTCTTAAAACAAATAGCAAGTCCAGAAGTAGACGGAGAAACACAAAGTTTCCTAGAGGTTGAACCATATTGGACATATCATTTTGAATCTTAAGGGGAGGTAAATGATGACTGAATTTGATTTATCTACACGCGAAGGTCGCTGGAAGCACTTTGGTTCAGTAGATCCAGTAGAAGGAACAAAACCTACAACTAAAAATGAAATGACAGACCTACAAAGTACGCATAAAAACTTCTTATTCGAAATTGAAGAAGTAGGTATCAAAAATTTAATTTATCCTGTAAAAATCGATAGTTACCAAACGGCAGGTAAATTTAGCTTTTCAACAAGCTTAAACCAAGATGAAAAAGGAATTAACATGAGCCGTATTTTAGAAAGTGTGGAAAAGCACTACTCAAATGGCTTAGAACTTAATTTCGATACACTTTATCAAGTACTACGTACATTACAAGGCAATATGAAACAAAATTCTGCTGGCGTAGATGTAACAGGTAAATGGTTCTTTGACCGTTATAGCCCAGTTACAAATATTAAAGCAGTAGCAAACGCTGATGTAACATATGGTTTAGCTATTGAAAAAGACAACGTGACACGCAAAGAAATTACAATTGAAGCGACTGTCACTACGCTATGTCCTTGTTCTAAAGAAATCAGCGAATATTCTGCTCACAATCAACGTGGCGTAGTCACTGTTAAAGTATATTTAGACAAAAATAACGACGTTGTTGATGATTATAAAGAAAAAATCTTAGACGCTATGGAAGCAAATGCAAGTTCAATCTTGTACCCTATTTTAAAACGTCCAGATGAAAAACGTGTCACTGAACGTGCTTATGAAAATCCACGTTTCGTTGAAGATTTAATTCGCTTAATCGCTGCAGATTTAGTAGAATTTGACTGGATTGACGGCTTTGACATTGAATGTCGTAATGAAGAATCTATTCATCAACACGATGCATTCGCTAAATTAAAATATCGTAAATAATTGTTTTAAGAAGAAAGCAGTTGTCTCACGAAAGTAAATGTGAGACAACTGCTTTTTAGTATATTTGTATGACTATTAAGATTTTTCAGATTAAAGTTAAGTCTTTTACCGTAGCTTTAGCTTAATTATGTTTCATCATACGCTTTACACCAGGTTTAACGAAACACATTGCTACAATACTAATCAGAGATGCAACTACTGCTGAGATAAACATAGAAGAGTATCCGTAACTTGCTACTAAATATCCTGTTAACGTCGGCGCAATGACTGTTGCTGTATTAACGAAGAAATGCGTAATACCGCCATATGTACCCGTTTTACTAGGTGCTGTATCAATAATAACAGACCAGTAGACACCGTTTGGTAAGAAAATAAATGCATTTCCAATCATCATTAGTATCATGATAGCTACAATACTATGTGTAAATGGAATGATTAAGAAACAAATCGCAGCACAAATCATGCCTACTATCGCAAAGTATGATCGTGCTATACGTAAACTACCTGTTTTTTTACGGAGCCAGTCCGAGATATGACCCCCAAAATAGATTGTGAAACAAGCACCTATCCATGGCACCATACCTAAATACCATAAGGAATGGATTTCAAAATGATATTCATCTTGTAAATATTTAGGCGTCCAAGTTAGTATTAAAAAGTTTACATATTGGAAACCAAAATAACCAAACATATTACCTACTAATGTAGGACTTTTAAAGAAATGATACCATTTTTCATTTTTAACATTTTCAGTGTTAACCGTCTTCTCAACGTTTAAACTATTATCAGTGGCACGAATTTCTTCGAGTTCCTCTTGTGAAACACGTTTATTATCTTCAGGATAATCTGTAAACACGAAAGCCCAAACGACTACCCATACTAATCCCAGCGCTCCTAAAATAATAAACAACAATCTCCAACTTGCTACTGTAAGGAAACCAGACACGATAGGCGCTGTAATTAAAGCCCCAAGTGGTACACCAATTAACCCTAATGCAGATAGTAAGCCACGCTCTTTTGGTGCTGCCCAGTTAGCATTCGTTTTACTAATAATAGAAAATACTGGCCCTTCTGCCACGCCAAATAATACACGTAGTAAACCGAAACCAATAATCGCTGAACCTCCAAATAATGCCATACCAAGTTCTCCAGCATATGCCATTGCTATTTCAGTAATAGACCATGCCGTTCCAGCAATAATCCAAACAAATTTAGGTCCCCTTTTATCTGCTGTTAATCCTCCGATTAATGAACCAAACATGTAACCATAACCAAAATATCCTAAAATCTTGCCCCAAGCGATCGTATCAAAGCCATATTCACTGATGATATCTTTCTGAGCATACGAAATGGCACCTCTATCGATATAATTAATCATCGTCATTACAATAATCATTGCAATAATAAAGTAACGATATTTTTTCATATAAATCCCCACCCTTTGTTAACGGTTACTTTACTATTTAAGTTTAGCATACTTTTTGTAAGCGTTATCATAAAAATATATTTACTCTTCTTTTAAATTCAACATTAAAGGTCTAGTATTTTTTAAAATTTAAGTTAAAAAATTATATAATTTAGAAGAGAATGTTTGAATAATATAAAAACAGAAAGGATATTATCGTGTCATTTAAAAAAAAATTAATATCACTATCTATGTTAATGTTCATTTTATTAATAACATGCTTTTTTATATTCGTTTTCAATAAGAATGATAATAATTATGAAGAATTATTAATTAAAAAATATAGTATTAATGTAAAATCTAACGTTTCTAATCATACTTTAAAATTGGCGAATAATAAAAATGATATTTATTATTATAGAAATGGAAAGAAAATTTTATTGAAGACTGTACAGAGCAATAGTAACGGAATGATTAAAAATATTAAATTAAAAGTCCCAAAAAATGTAAACAAAATATACTTTAAACATTGGCTTTGTAGTACAAAAGATGGAGAAATATTGGATAAAGATGGAAATGTGGTGAATTTTGTTTCTAATGTAAATATAAATAAGACATCAACAAATAAAATTAATAAAACAAACACAATAACTTCCGATAACAAGATTTATTCTTATACAAATACTTGGAATATTTATCAATGCTTAATTAAAGATCAAAAAGAAGCTATTAATTATACTATTAATGAATTAAAAAAAGATAATAAACAATCTTTTAATTATTTTTCGTATAAACCAATAAAAATAATGCTTACTAATTCTAGTAAAAATGGTGGAGTGCTAGAAACTAATTCTAATGATAAAGGAGTTCTTAATAAAAATGAAAAATATATTCTTTTAAAATTGCCATTTGTTTCATCTAAATTTGATACTCAAAAACAAAGTGAAACTTTAAAAGTATACTTATCTCATGAATGGGCACATTGGTATATGATACAGAATATTGGTCGTAATAAAATTCCAGGTAAATTATACAATAGTCATACTTCCTATAATAAAGATCCTCGAGTAAGTTATAAAGAAGGATGGGCATTGTTTCAAGCAAATCGTTTTACATGGAAATATAATATGAATGTTAAATTAGATACAATTGTTCAAACTAGTCACTCTGAAAACTCTAAATATGGTAATAAGGAAAAACTATATGGTAAGTCCACAAATGCTACTGTTTATAATGTTTTAAGAGATTTATATGATTTAAAAAATACAAATGAACGTAATAACGATAAATATAATATTTCTCAAGATGTATTTAAAAATAATAAATACACTCTTTCACAAAAAGAAAAATTATCAAATGGGCTTCTAATTTTAGCTATGCGAGAAAGTAAAGCTACCACTTTACATGAGTTGATTCAGTATCTAAAGAGAAATTTAATTAATGATGAAGAAATTTTTGATCAAGTACTTAAGACCAACGGATTAGATAAAGATGGAAATTTTACATTAGATAAAAAGGGGAAAAGTTTATATAATAAATGACATATGTATACAATTTAATATGTTATAATCATATTAAATTATTTATTATGAGGTATAATATGTATTATTT
>NZ_PPRD01000073.1:0-28562 GCF_002902575.1 Staphylococcus croceilyticus
ACTATAAATAATAGAACTTATGAATAATTTTGACATATAAAGAAGGTGAACATCATAGCCTCAGTTAATAAAACACAACAATTCGCAAATTTAGTGCGTGCTTATAGAAAATCTTATATTGGTAAAGGTCCTGAAAATATCAAAGTTTTCTTTAAGGATAATTGGGCTATATGTCACATGACTGGAAGTTTAAGTAAAGTCGAAAATTTCTATTTGCAAAATAAGGATTTTACGAGTATGCTTAAACAAGGACGTACAGAAGAAATTAAAGATTTATACAAACGTCAACCTCCAAAAGAAATGGAAGAACTTGTTGGCGCTAAATTTGTAAAACTTTTTACTGACGTTGATTTAGAAAGTGACGAGGTCATTTCAATATTTGTTTTTGATCAACCAATTGAAGAGTAATCCTTCAATTTTATATACGATACATAATTTAATAATATTCAACATTAAAGAAAGATAATTATAATTGTCTTAACTTTTTTGGGATTGGTGTAAGGTACTCGGTGCTGTTTGCTAACCCACTTTATTGAATACATTGTTTAATTCAAGGAGGTGGTCCAGGCAAAGAAGCATCGAGTATTTTTTTAACGTTATAAGTGCTCTCAACATTGAATTACTAGAATGGTAAAACTAGAAAAATTCTTATAGGAGTGTATATTTATGAAAATAGTAGCATTATTCCCAGAAACTGAGAAAGGTTTAGACAATCAATTATTAAATACTGAGAAAGCAATTGGTCTTAGAGATTTCTTAAAAGATACTGAACATGAATTAGTTATTTTAAAAAATGGTGAAGGAGATTTAGACAAACATTTAAATGATATGGACATCGTAATCAGCGCACCATTCTACCCTGCTTATATGAGCAAAGAACGTATTGAAAAAGCACCAAACTTAAAATTAGCAATTACTGCAGGTGTCGGTTCTGACCACGTTGATTTAGAAGCAGCTAGTCAACATGATGTTGGTGTTGTAGAAGTAACAGGCAGTAACACTGTCAGCGTTGCTGAACACGCAGTTATGGACTTACTAATTGTATTACGTAATTTCATGGAAGGTCACCGTCAATCAGTTGAAGGTGAATGGGATTTATCTAAAGTAGGTAACCAAGCACGTGAATTACAAAATAAAACAATTGGTATCTTTGGTTTCGGACGTATCGGTCAACTAGTAGCCGAACGCTTAAAACCTTTCAACGTAACAATCCAACACTATGATCCAATTAATCAAAAAGACAATGAAAACTCTAAATTCGTTGAATTTGATGAATTAATTAAAACAAGTGACGCTATCACAATTCATGCACCTCTTACACCTTCAACAGATAATTTATTTGATAAAGATGTATTAAGTAAAATGAAAGAAGGTAGCTACTTAGTTAATACAGCTCGCGGTAAAATCGTTAACACTGAAGCTTTAGCTGAAGCAGTTAAAAAAGGTCATATTCAAGGTTATGCAGGTGACGTTTGGTACCCACAACCAGCTCCAGCTGATCATCCTTGGAGAACTATGCCACGTAATGCGATGACTATTCATTATTCTGGTATGACTTTAGAATCTCAAGCACGTATTGAAGACGGTGTAAAAGATATCTTAAACCGCTTCTTTAACAACGAACCTTTCCAAGATAAAGACATCATCGTTTCTAGTGGTAAAATCTCAAGTGCTAGTTACACTGCTAAATAACAGCATTTATAAACGTTAAATTGATTAATCATTTGCATAACAAGGTGATTCCCTGTAGTCTTTTATGCTTAATTTGCTTAAACTTAATCCTAAAACTGTAAAACCCTAAAAATTAAAACGTAATTTATTAATATATATAATTAAAAATAAAAATTCAAGTTATAACTTATAGATGAGCCATAAATGTCATCATAAGCTTGAAAACTCAAAGTTAAAAGTTAAGCGTAGACGTAACTCTTTGAGAAACATTGATTCTTCCCCAATTCAAATCAATAGAATCAAAGATTTTCATCCTATAGCTGACTCGCAATCACTAAATTCTAATATATAAATGATTATATTGAATCATCAAACTTCCCTGTTAACTTGGTGATTTAATATAAAAAATTTCTCCCCTTAAACAAAGAGAGGAAGATGATACTCCCTGGTCATCTTCCTCTCTTATTTGCTTTTTTCTTATTTTTTCGTTGAACTTTTAAGACTTTAAACATAAATTTAGGTATACTTCTCATACGACCTATACGTTTCCAATCAATTAAGAGACGATATACCCATTCGATATTTAATCTGCGGAACAGTTTGGGTGCACGTTTCTTTGCACCACTAAACACTTCTAAAGAGCCGCCTACTCCCATCAATAGTGTGTGTTCAAATAAATGTTTATGCTTTTCAATCCACTGTTCTTGTAATGGAAAGCCCATTCCTACAAAAATATAATCAGGATCAAAACGTTTGATGCGTTTAACCACTGTCTCATCATTTAAATCTATATAACCATGATGATGCTCAAACTGAGCTTGAGGATATCTCTGTTGTAATTTCTCATGCGCTTTCTCAACAATTTCGTTGGTTGCACCTAATAAATATACTTTTTGGTGATTAGCGTGGGCTATCTTCATGCAATGATTCATTAATTCAATTCCTGGAATTCGTCGTTTCAATGGCGTTTTCAATCTATTTGAAGCTTTGACTATTCCTGTACCATCTGGAACAATATAATCCGCTTGATTAATTAATTGTCGATACGTGACATGTTCAGTAGCATAATCAACAATTTCAGGATTAGCCGTCACGATAAATAGATTTTCGCTTGTTTCTTCATGAAAAAAATTTTTTACATATTCAATCATATCAAGCATCGTTACATTATCGAAATGTACGCCTAAGATATCTACTTTTTGACTTTTTGTTTTTATTTGATCACGCATTTAAGTAATCTCCTTACTCTCCAAACAATTTTGTATTCATATATTATATGAGAATTTAAAATATATGAACACTTTTTTCTTAACAATTTTTTTACAATCAGCCTCTTTAATTCATTCTTGGTTTTACTCAAATCTTAAACGCTTTTTTCTAGTCCACTTTTAAAATAGGGCTAAAGTCTAAACGCTAAACTATAATATTTAACTTATAATAGATATTACAGATATGAAGTAAACGAGGTTGATTATGCTTTATTTAAAAAATTTTTTTACTACGACGTTTAACTTAAATATTTATTTAATCGTTATTATAGCCATTCTCTATATTTTTATCCATCATAATAGGCAACATACGATCAATCAATATTTAGATATTTATTTCAACTATATCCCTGTCTTAACACATGAATTTGGTCACGTCTTATTTAATAAAATCAGTGGCGGGAAAGCAAAAGATTTAGTAATAGTGGTGCGTCCAAGTGAACGTCTACAAACTATGCAACAAGGTTATGCGATTACGCAATCAAAGCATTTAGTTGGTCAATGTATCACTACTTTAGGAGGTTATGTTATGCCTCCAATCATGCTTTTAATCGGCTTAAGTGCAGCGCATTATAACCACCCTAGCCTATTCTTAACCACTTATATCTTTATTTTTATCTATTATTTATTTTTGACTTCTAGAAAAGTTTCACCAATTATCGTACTCATCATATTAGGTACACTTTTATACTTTTTAATACAACATGATAACCAAGCATTACTATATTATGTTGTACTATTGAGTTATCATATGATATTAGGCCTTTTACTAGGCGAAGTTTTACAATCAAGTTGGACAATTTTTAATCTTACTTTTCAAAAGCCAGCGCCAAGCTGGGATGGTCGCACTTTAACAACAATGACCCACATCCCAACTATCCTATTTAGCATATTATGGATAGCGATTAATTGTTTCTCACTATATTTAATGTTCAAATTCACGTTTTAGAAATTCGAATTTAATAACAAAAAATCTCCGATAAGCAGTGATTAAACGCTTATCGGAGTTAAATTTATAATTTAAACGATTCATTATTACCCTTACTCTTACACATGCTCTGCAAAGATATTCATCGCATTATCGTAACTTAAAATCGTCACAGTCTCATTGTGCTTAACAATAATGACTTTATTAGTTTCATCCTTAGTAACAATTTCAACTTCATTGCCAATTGAAATATCCTTGCTTGAAAGATAAATCAGTAATTCTGTTTTATCACGCACACGTTTAATATAAACGCGATCGCCAGGTTCAAATTCAAGTAATGAGGTAGTAAATTTTTCATTAAAATGATGATCACGCGGAATGATACCACCGTGAGGACATGTTTCAGGATAATCTAGTATCTTATCCAATCTTTCGACAAATAAATCAGAAACACGATGTTCTAATATTTCCGCTTCTTGATGCACTTCTTCCCAATTATATTGTAAAACTTCTATTAAAAATAGCTCCAACAGACGATGTCGCTTAATGATATCTAACGTATGCTTCAAGCCTTCATCCGACAACTTCACACCTTTATAATGTTTCGTTTCGACGTAACCAGCCTTTTCCAAACGCCCTACCATTTCACTAACTGAAGGAGGCTTAATATTTAAATACTGAGACAATTTCTTATTTGAAACAAATGAGTGATCACCATCATTCGCTAATATCGCTTTCAAATAATCCTCTTTCTCTTCAGTTAACATTATTTCACCTCACCTAAGCATTCACCTTATTGTATCACGAATTGCCCGCAAATGTTATTGCCTCACATTTTTGAAAAGGCAGTCCCCAATAGCTAAAGATAATGATATAGAAACGTATAGCGTCCTACCTTTTCAGAGAAAAAAATAAATCCCTAATGCAAGATACATTAGGGATTCTGGATACAACACCATTCTAATCCGTCAAGCTATCCACGATAACCATCTCATCATAGTTAATCGCTTCTCTTAACTTCAATGCTGTACTTTCGGTAATTTCATCGTCATTCACTAAATCAGTTAAGATACGACGTTGTTCTCTTAAAGCATTGAGTTTAATCTTCGTAATTGAATCTTCGGCACGCGTGTTGAAGAAGTTAGCTGGAGAAAGGTTATCAATTCTCATGAGATAACCATCACAAATCATTCCAACCTCTAATTTATTATCTTCGTTCGCTTCATCTACTAAACGACTCACGACATTATAATGGACAATTTTATTAATCTTTGAAAGTTCCATTAAGTTTTCCGTTACGCTTAATGATGAAGCAGCATTTGTACGCGTACGAATATGACGTTTTAAAAGCCATGCTCTTAAGCCGACAATAATACGACGAATGAGTGATGCTTGTCGATACACTTGTGTTCTTTCAGCATATCTCATATAGTTTTCCAACATACTTTTAGTGATATCGCCTTGATCTGCAAGGTCTTTAAGTGTTTTATTCTCAACTTTAAACGCTATACTTTGTAAACGTTCAAGCTCTTTAGAGTTCTCATCATCTTTCTCCACAGATTTCAAGAACGTCAATTTATCATGATATTCTTTGATCACGTTACCATAACGATAACTTGTTTCGAATGTAGAATGATGATTTAAATAATCAATCACATGTTCAAGAATATATATTCTGGCCTCTTTAAAGTTCATACTTCCAATTTTGGCTTTAGGTGCAGAGGCTGTAACAAACGGCAAGACAACTTGCGCTATAACTAGACTTATAATGACCATTCCTGACGAAATAAATAATAAGTCGTTACGGTAGGTAAACGCATGATGATTCGCTAAATAATATGGTAACGTCAATGCGATGGCTAATGAAATAGTTCCGTGTACACCACATAGCGTCATAATTAGCGCATACATACTACGTTTAGGCGGTTTCTCTTTTTTCTTATCCTCGCCTTCATCGTTCATCATTTTTTGAAAAGGGCTGACCGATAAATAAAACGATGGATAGAGGACATACACCCAAATAAATCTAAATAGATATACAGCTAAAGCAACTAAAGCAGTAATAATCATTAAGAATAATAAATTATGTGGTTCAGTTTTTACAATATTGCCAATTACTTCTGGCACTAAAAATCCTAATATTGAAAAAACAAAACCATTTAACGCATAACCTAGAATATTCCATGTATGGTTATAACTCATTTGAAGACGCGTACGTGTTTGCGCGATACGATCACGCTCAAAACCATGTACCAAACCAGCAACTACGGCTGCAATGATACCTGACGCGTGAAACATTTCAGCTACGAGATATGTTACAAATGGTGTAAGTAATTGAAGGAAAGTAAACATATTGATATTTTCAATACCACGTCTTGTAAGCGTTAATCGGAATCGCACTAATGCAATACCAATAAGTAAACCAACAATGGCGCCTCCTATAGAAGCAATCAAGAATTGTTGCACCGCTTCAACTAAAGAAAACGCTCCAGTAATTAACACACCTACAGCGATTTTAAAAGATATGATACCGGCAGCATCATTTAATAATGACTCACCTTCTAAAATCGTCATAGCACCTTTAGGTAACACTTTACCTCGTGTAATGGCTTGTACTGCTACCGCATCTGTTGGACATAAAATAGCAGCTATAGCAAACGCTGCACCTATAGGTAAATCTGACCAAATCCAATGAACAAATAATCCAACGCCAATAACTGTAGTAATAACTAGACCTAACGCCATCAACATAACAGGTTTAAGATATCGACGTAAATGGACTCTAGAAACGTTAACGCCCTCAACGAATAATAAAGGCGCGATTGTGGCTACCATGAAGAGTTCAGAATCGAAGTTAAATTCCACAGGTACTGGTAATAAAAAGAGGAGCATGCCCAAAGCAATTTGGATAAATGCCAGAGGTACTTTAGGTAAAAAAGTATGAACAAAGGAGCTTATAATCACTACAGCCAGAAATATTAGAATCGTTTCAAATATTTCCAAACTTTCACCCCATTATTTTCTTTTTGAATTAGAGAAATAAGATCTGCTTAGTAATGTTTTTATGTCTAATTATATCCACAAATGATTCATCTTAAACTCTTAATCAGTTAATTATAATTTTACCATTATTCTGATTATGATTTAACTAACTTGCACTATTGCTTATATAAAAGAAATTAAATTGCTAGCATTATATAAAATATTTGTTTTATTGCTTATTTATTAGAATAAATGATAAACCCCCACCCTATAGAACATTAAATAGTGTGGGGATTTTAAACATTAGCTATATTAAGATGAATGCATGTACTATCATTCTTCTAAGTCTTTTTCTGCTTCTTCTATAAATTTTTTATTTTCTTCTATTTGTTTTTTTCGGTTCTCTTCATCTTCTATTTCTCTTTGTTTTTTTATATCGTAATAAATTTGTTCACGTTTCTCTTCGCGTCGTTTCGCTCTACTTTCTAACTCTTCTTTAGTGTTAAACTCATTCGAACTTAATAAAATAGCTGATTCTCTAGGAACATCATCTTTGCGATACATATAAGCCCCTGTACGATAAGCTGCTCTAGCTACAAGGTGCATGCCTACCGGAGAAGTTAAATTGATAAAGACTATTGAAAGTAATAATCGCACGCTAAAGAAACTTTGTGAATGAATAAAATAGATTAATACGCCTATCAGTGTTAATAATACAGATAAAGTCGAGCTTTTAGTAGAAGCATGACTTCGTAAAAAAACATCTTGAAATTTGACTATTCCAATCGCACTAATCACTGCAATGATACTTCCTAGAAAAATAAGGATAGCGGCGATTAATTCAACGATTTCGTTTATTTGTTCCATTGAATACTCGACCTCCTCCTATAAATCTAGAAATTGAGACTGAACTTACAAAGGATATTATCGCAATTAACATAATTGAATCTAGATAAGATACCGTATCGTATATCACGCTAATGATACCTACTATACACATAATTACAGCACTCGAAGCATCAAAGGCTACCACTCTATCTGCCGTTGTAGGTCCTTTAATTAAACGGAAGAGCCCAATTAAAAATGCTATACCAAATAACACTAGTGCACTTGTTGTAAAGAAATTGATGAGTGACTCAATCATTGTGTCACCTCCAGAATCAAGTTTTCATATTGCTTGATATTTTTCAATAAACTTTCTTTTTCCTTTTCAGAAACATCAATACTGTGAATGAAAAATTTATTTGTCTCTTTTGAAATTCTAATCACTGTAGATCCAGGCGTAATAATAATTAAGATAGTTAAAAATGTAATGGACCAATCATTTTTAAGGGTGGTTTCATACGTTAAGAGACCGGGATTCATATCCTTCGTTTTAAAAAGAATGTAATTAATAATACTAAGACTAGATGTAATTAATTGGTATAAATAAACCGCTAAAAACTTAATTACGACCCATATCTTTGTAGGGTAAAATTCTTGGTTAAAGAAACGGTGAAGAATATATATAACTACTAAGCCAATCACATAGCCAGATACAAAGGTAGAGAATAAAAATGAATGTTCATCTTGAAAGAGCACCCATAGAAACGCAATTAAAATATTTAAAACGATTTGTCTCATTTATTCTCCTCCTTTAAATGTGTATTGACTAAATTATGGAAATAATGATCATCTATATTTAATTTAGTAGCCTTCTCTGTTGCTTTCATCACAACTGGTGCAGCGATACCCATTGCTAATACGACGGCAGTGAGAACACCTAGAATACTTTTACGATGCATTGGTAATGGATTGAAATCAACTTGTTCACCATCGTTATCTCCAAAGTACATAATGAATAAAATTCTAAAGAGACTATACATGGCAAGTAAGCTAGTAATAATCATTAAAGTTAAGCCAATATAATTGCCATTTTGAACTGCTCCTTGGAAGATAAGAACTTTTCCTGGGAAACCACTAAATGGAGGAACGCCACCAATCGCGAAGATCATTACGATGAAGGCAACCCCGTAGAAGGGTTCTTTTTTAGCTAGTCCATTTAAATATCGATATTCTCGGTAACCTGACATATAAACTAAACTACCAATGATAAAGAACAGCATTGTTTTAACAATAATGTCATTTGCTAAATAGAAGATAGCGCCATGAACCCCAGCAAATGTGTGGGAGCCTAATCCTAAAATGACAAAACCAATAGATAAAATAACTTGGTAAGATGCCACTTTTTTAATATCTCGATAAGCAATAACGCCAACTGCGCCAATAATCATTGTAATGCATGATAGAAATACGAGTAATGGATGCGTAACACCAGTGTGTTGATCAAATAGTAAAGTGAAGAAGCGGATTAACGCATAAGCCCCTACTTTTGTCATTAAAGCTGCAAATAAGGCCGCAAGCTCTGTATTTAAAACAGCATACGCTTTAGGTAACCACATAAAGAGTACTAAAGCTGCTTTAGAACCAAAGGCTACGATAAATACAATGGATACAATAATAATCGTCTTATTATCTTGAATTTGATCTAAACGTAAGGCAATGTGAGAAAAATTTAATGTACCAACTACTTTATATAGTAAGCCGATACCCAATAAGAATAACCATGAGCCAATGATATTTAATACCACATAAATAATCGCAGCACGTAATTGTTCTACTGACTGTCCAAGAGTTACTAATACGAACGACGCAAGTAACATAATTTCAAACATGACGTATAGATTAAATAAATCTGAAGTTAAGAAAGAACCGATGACACCTACTGTTAAGAATAAGATAAAAGAAGGCATATAAAATCGATTAACACGTCGTTCACCGCGTCCAAACCCATATGACATAATTAATGTCACTACAAAGGACGCTACTGTAGTCATTAATAGACCAAGTGAATCTCCTAAAAATTGTATGCCAAATGGCGCTGGCCAATCGCCAAAGTTTAATGTAATTGGTTTATGATTTAATACATAAATAAGTAAAATAAGAGAAATAATTGTATTAAGTGACATTGTGCCAATATATAAAACCTTTGATAAGGTGTTTTTATCTTTCGTAAATACAAGTACTAGCGCACATAAAAGAGGTAGTAAAATTGGGAGAACTAAAATATTACTGTTCATGCTTCTCCTCCTCTCCTCTTAATACTTCAATATTCGCCTCTTTCGTCACACGATATGTTCGATAAATTAATACTAATAGAAAGGCGGTCATCGCAAATCCAATAACGATAGCTGTTAACACAATCGCTTGTAATAATGGATCTACAAAATTTTGATTTGAGCTATGAATTAATGGTTCAACCATCTTATTGCTATAATGACCCATACTCATAATAATTAAATTACCTGCATGAGTATAAATTGAAATACCGATAACAATACGTATTAAATTTAAAGATAGAATCATGTATGTTCCTATAAATACTAAGAATCCTATCACAAAAAGTAAAATTAAATTCATGAATTACCACCACTCAATGACAACATTACTGTGACAATAACGCCTACTACTGTAAGTAAGACGCCTCCTTCAAAAAGCGTGACCGTAGTCACATGAAGTTCGCCAAAGATAGGTAAAGGAATATGAGCTTCACTTTGATATAAGAAAGATTTACCAAAAAAGATAGGAACAACTGCTGTTAATATTGATATGAAGGAGCCAATAATCATTAACTTCTTAAAATCAATCGGCAAGCTTTCTAACACTTCATTCACATCGAAAGCTAAAAACATTAAGATGAATGCTGAACTAAATACAAGCCCGCCAATGAAGCCTCCACCTGGATTATTATGTCCTGCAAAGAACAAATAAAATCCAAATGTAAGTAAAATAAAAACAACAATTTTAGTGACTGTTTTTAAGACAATATCATTTTCTCTCATCTTGGCCCCTCCAATCTTTATAAGTTAATAATGTGTAGATCCCTAAACCAACAATAATTAATACAAGACTTTCAAACATTGTATCTAATGCTCTAAAGTCACCTAAAATGGCATTAACAATATTCTTACCACCTGTTAATTTATAAGCATCCGTATAATATTTAGAAATAGTTTCTAGTCCATCACCTTGTTGAGCTATAAAGACTAATGTTACAACAGCACCTGCCATTATAAATGACACAATTATTTTTAAACTTTCTACTTTTATGTTACTTGTTCTACGAGAAATGTTCGGTAAACGCGAGAAACTGACAATAAAGAGTATTGTCGTAATTGTTTCAACTACTAATTGTGTTAATGCTAAGTCTGGCGCGCGCATCACTATAAAGAATAATGCCACAGAGTAACCAATGATTCCATTTAATATAACCATTGTTAAACGTTGTCGAATAAATACTAACGCCACGCCTACAATGCTTACCATAATCGCTAAAATAACCTCTAAAGGACCGAAGTCAGTAACTTGAATTTGATGTAATTTTGGCAAACCAACTTGCATAATGCCATAAGCTACTAATATCGCAAAAATTAAGAGTGTAATGCTATTGTAGTGATTTAAGCGGTTATTCATTAAACGTCGAATACCTTGTCCTGAGTAATTTTCAAACCCGCGATAAGCTTTGCGATATGAATTTGTAATTGACGCATATTTTACAACACGGTGTGTTAAATGTTTCCAATCAATTTTCAGAGCTAAAATAAGTCCTACCGCGATAACAATCATGCTAAATATTAATGGTAAGTTAAAGCCATGCCATTGAGAAACATGCGGTGCTAGTCTATCTACATTAGTACCTAAATACGTAACATTGCGTAATGCTGGTAAAACAATGTGATGTGTAAAGAAATTAGGCACAAAGAAAATAATCGGTAACATAACCATTAAAATCATTGCTGGTAAGCTAAATAACCAAGGCTCATGAATATGTTTCTTTGGCACTTCTTTTTCTTCAAATTCGCCCCAATATGTTTCTTTTAACATGTAAACCGCATAAACAAATGTAAAAATACTAGCAATTACGCCTAAAGCCACTACTAAAATAGTTAAGGTTAAACCAAATTGCTGTAACTTAATCGCTTTAACTAATGAATCAAAGAACATTTCTTTACTCAAGAAACCATTTAAAAATGGTACGCCTGCCATTGATAAAGCAGCTAAAGTCATTGCTAAATTCATTTTAGGGAAATATTTACGCATACCATTTAGGCGACGAATATCTCTTGTACCTGCCTCATGATCTATAATTCCTACACCCATAAATAAAGCACATTTAAATAAAGCATGATTCATTAAATGGAATAAACCAGCAAACAAAATGAGCGTATATGTCTCTGCCATAGGTCCAGAAGAATGTTGGGCAATACCGCCTCCTAAACCAACCATAGACATAATCATACCGAGTTGACTGATTGTGGAATACGCTAATATTCCTTTTAAATCATATTGTCTTAAAGCTGTAATCGATCCAAACATCATTGTAATAAGTCCTACGAACGTTACAGTATAAATGTAACTATCACTTAAACCTAATATTGGCGTAAATCTGAATAATAGAAAGATACCTGCTTTAACCATTGTGGCTGAGTGTAGATACGCACTTACTGGTGTAGGAGCAGCCATTGCTTTCGGTAACCAAATGTGAAATGGAAATTGCGCTGATTTTGTAAAAGCGCCTATTAGCAACATCATCATCATTGGTACAAATAAAGCATGTTCGCTTATTTGATGTCTTTGTGCTAACAATTCAGAAATTGTATTAGTGCCGGTAATAATATAAAGCATAATAAAGCCTGTTAATAAGGCTAAACCACCTAATACAGTAATCATGAATGATTGAATCGCACCTAATTGACTATTGGGATTGCTATACCAATATGAAATTAATAGGAACGAAGATACACTCGTTAATTCCCAAAAAACATACATTAGGATAGTATTGTTAGAAATCACAATACCTAACATACTAAACATGAATAAGAGTAAATATAAGAAGAAACGTGGCAAATTATTACTGCTATCCGCCATATATTGTGTCGCGTAGAAAAATACAGCAACACCAATAATAGAAATGATTAATCCAAACATGAGTCCAAGGCCATCTAACCTCAAATCGAAATTAACATCAATAACAGACATCCAAGGGATTTTAAATGTAATAAATTTTTGATGCATCACATTAGGAATTTGGGAAAGAAAATAAACAGAAGCGATAATTGGTGCAAGTAGTGATATGTAACTTGAGTAGCGTCTAAGAGGCTTAATAAATACCGTTACTAAGACCAATCCCATTACTAAGATGAGACTTCCTAGTAAATAAACCAAGCTCATCAAATACCTCCTTTATTAATATATTATAAGTTCAAAGCAATGATTGTATGATGTTCTTCTTTAGAAGAGAGTCCTATAAATTTCACTGTTTCCTGTGTAGTTTGATGACCTAAATATTTTTGTATGATTGCAATAGAAATACCCGATTTATAAGCATGGTAAGCAAATGTTTTACGTAAAGTCGTTAAACCAATATGTAACAAACCTAATTCTTCTGCCGCGTGATGAATAATACGGTAAGCTTGTTGTCTTGATAACTCTTTATGCGTACGCAACGATTGGAACAAAAGTTGATCATAAGTAAGGTGATTAGCTTCAATATACGCTTTCACTTCCGAACGCAAATCCTCAGGTAACATAATTTTAATAGACGGCGCACATTGTTGAATCCATGATGAAACAATATCCTCATCGTCTCGTTTTAAAACCTCTTCTACTTTGAGATTTAATAAGTCCATTAACCGAATGCCTGTATGTATAGCTAATTTAAATAGTAAATAATCTCTTTCGGATTTTGCTTTTAACACTTGATACATCCTTTGAATATCTTCTTTATTTCTAATAGGTTCAACTTGATTCATTTGTTCACCTCTAATCGTTTAAGTTTCTTATTTAATGATAAATCATATTTTAGTAACATTAAACCTTTTTGCTTAATTTTTTATTTTAGGGTGTCCCTTTTTTCAAAAAGATTCGATATATAAAGTGAAAGGAGGTGAACCACTCATGAATGAAGTATCTCAATTAACTGTTGTTTGTACACATATTTATCATGACGAAAACGGTAAAGCTAAAGAAACAAAACGTCGCTTTACAAACTTAAACACGAGCGCTACTGAATCAGACATCAAAGCATTCGCTGATACTATTTCTAATTTAATCGGAGAAGTCTTTGATAAAGTCGAAGTAGTCAAAACACAAGTTGTAGCTTAATTAAGCACCTTTCAGTATCGCTAACACTTATGTAGAACATTAATTATTTAATAAGGAGGTATGTAGCATGTCTAAAACATTAGAGCTCATATTTAAAACGAATTTAAACAAATCCGCAAAATTACAATTCCCCAATATTAGTGTCGCTTCTGTCACTGAGGCTAGTGCTCAAAATGCCATGGAAAATATCCTAAAATTAAATATTTTAAAACCTACCACTGGCACACCTATCAAACCCGCTTCTGCTCAAATCGTAGACAAAACAACAACTGTTATTTTTGAAACAAAATAATTAAGTTGCATTTCCTAAATTCATAACATTTAACTGGACAGCTCAAGGTCGCTTTTAACTTTTTTTAAAATAGGCCTTGAGTTGTTTATTTTATTGTTATTGTGTGGCCTCAGGATGTCCCAAGTGCCTCTACCGCTTTTGAAAATTCAACAGTAAATAAGTATAATAATAATGTTTCAAAAAATAGAAAGTTGAGGGAGCAAACATGATATTTTTATTTATTCTCGGTATCGTGGCAGGAATGATGGTCCCTATTCAAACGTCCATTAATTCCCGTTTAGGTAGATATACTGAATCATCATTTTATGCTTCTACCATTTCATTTTTCGTCGGTACTATATTTTTATTCATCTTAAACGTAATATTTAACACCCAAATGTTTACGTCTTCATTCTACGCCGGGCACTCTTTTAACTATCATTGGTGGGTAGGTGGCCTATTAGGTGTATGTTTCTTAACAGGTAATTTATTATTGTTACCTCGTTTAGGTGCTGCTTTAACCGTAGTTATGACGGTAGCTGGTCAAATTATTATGGGCGTCGTCATTGATACATTCGGCTTATTAGGTGCAAGTCACCATACGTTCACGTTCTTTAAAGGTGTAGGCATCGTTATTTTATTTTTTGGTATTTTGTTAATGAACTATATACCTAAAAGTAAATTAGAAGATAAGGTAAACCCTACATTTTATTTATGGCTTGTAGCTGGATTTGTTTTTGGATTTGCTCCTCCCTTGCAAACTACAATTAATAGTGGGCTTTCTCAACAAATGGGTTCTTCTTTATTTGCATCGCTAGTTTCATTTTCGGTGGGAACTTTAGCACTATTCATTCTTACGTTAATCTTTAACCGTAGCTTGAAAATTAAGACTAGCCAACCCAACATAGGTAAAATCAAACCTGTTTACTTTATTGGTGGTATCTTAGGTGTAGTATTTGTTACCTCAAATATTATATTAATGCCATTTCTAGGCGCTGCTTTAACAACTATTGTAGCGATGCTTGGACAAATGTTAATGGGCGTGATTATTGATCATTTCGGTTTGGGTGTACCTAAGAATCGTATTACGTTACGCAAATTAATCGGCTTAATAGCCATTGCTATTGGTATTATTTTGTTACGCCTTTTTTAATTTTCAGCAAAAAATTAAAATTTACTATATGTGAAGTCTTCTTAATGAATAATTGAGAAGACTTTTTTATTTATCATTATTTAGTAGCTATATTCTGGGGTTTCGTGATGTATAATTGAAACACAACAACTTAATAGAGGTGACTTATTTGAAAAAACTTTTTACTCCCCTATCTATCCTATCCACAATCCTTTTTCTTCTTATCGCTAGCTTTGGGTACTATATTTATACGAAAGTTCCTAAACAGCCAAATCTTTCAAAGTTAGAGACGATAAAGGCCAAACCTCAAACCATACTTACTTTTAGTGGTATTCAACAAGCTGAACAAACCTACACCGTATACTACACTCCTAAACTAGGCACTATCTCTGATATTTTAGTGAAAAATGAAGCAACCATCACTCCACAAACGCCATTACTCGAATACTATAATCCCAACATTGAAAAATTAATTACAGCTAAAAAGAAAACATTATCTTCTTTACAACAACGTCAAACAGACATTAAAATGCCTCCTCAACAACAATATGAATTAACTAACCAAATTCAAGAATTACAAAGTCGTCTTCGTACTCAAATATTTTCTCCTATCAAAGGCAAAGTCACGCTACTCACTGAATTTCCTTCAAAACCCCAAACTAAAATCATGGTTATTAATAACGACAGACGTGTGATTCGTGCTATAGTAAACGAATCTCAATTAAAACAATTAAAAATCAAACAAAATGTTAACGTTACCTCGAACCATTCAAAATTATTTACTGGAAATATTCGGTATATCTCTCCAGTCCCTTCAAAAATCACCAAAAAAGAATCTTTCTATCGAGTTGATATTTCTTCAGATGATCAATATCCAATCGGACGCCATTTTGATATAGATATCGGCAGTGCATATTTCGAATTACCAAAATCCGTAATTTATAAAGACCATTTTATTTTGATTACACACAATAATAAAATTATTAAAAGAAGTATTAAATATATTAAAAGTCAAAAAAGTGGGTATATTATGGTATCCAATGGAATAAATTTTGGCGATAAAATTATTGTGCACCCTACGTCATCACTTTTACAAAATGATAAGTGATATTTTTTATAACTTAATATTCAGACAATTTTTTATTTAATAGAGAGTAACAATAATTGTCCATAATTAATTGGTTATAAAAATTTGCTTGTTTTTCTAAACAAAGTATTAAATAATCAAAATATTGTTTTATTAAGTACTTTTTCGTTTACTTCTTAATTTTATTTAGTTATAATTAACTAAATAATATAGCATTAAATTAATTTATCAAAATTTATTTAATCTAAATTATTAAAAGTATTTTAACGATTAAATGACGTTATATATAGATTTAACGGGCGCACTCATTATATAGAGGACATTAGTTGGGGAGGTTTCCATATGGCTATTTCAAAAATAAACGATTGTTTCGAATTATTAGCGATGATTACTTACGCTGATAAATTAAAAAGTATAATTAAAAAAGAATTCTCAATTAGTTTTGAAGAATTTGCGGTTTTAACTTATATTAGTCAAAGCAAAGAAGACGAGTATTATTTGAAAGATATTATTAATCACTTAAACTATAAACAACCACAAGTAGTTAAAGCTGTTAAAAACTTATCTCAAGAAGATTATTTCGATAAAAAACGTAACGAGCATGATGAAAGAACTGTTTTAATTCTTGTAAATGCAACACAACGTAAAAAAATTGATGACTTATTAAATAAAGTAAACAATCGTATAGAAGAAGCTAACAAAGAAACAGATTTATAGTTTAGTTTCTTTAGGGCCGCATAAAAATTGTCCACACAGTTTTCGACTATGTGGACTTTTTTTATGCACAATTTTCTGTAATGCTGACATATTTAACTTTCTTTTTCATAAAAATAAACTATACACAATGATGTCAAGTTGGTATAGTTTATAAAATATAAGTAAGTATTAATCATTTTGGTGTGTAATATGTTCTACATTTTTCAAAAATTCTAAATAAATAGAGAGAAATCTATCTGCCTCTTCTACATAAGGAGCATGGCCTGATGATTCAAATAAAACTTTCTCAACGTGTTGAAAACGCTCTTCTAATTTATAATGTTCTTTATCCTCAATGATTGGATCGTATCGGCCATTAATAATAAGTGTTGGGACTCTGACTGATCGCGTGAACTCTCTATTTGCATTGACTGTATCTAAAAGCGCTCGACTAGCTACTGCGCTATCTTCTGAACATGGTTTACTATATAAGCGTTGGCGCTGAAACCACTTCATTGCTTCTTTCTGTTCTTTATAAATATAAGGAAATAATAATAATAGCGCTTCAGATTTATTAAATCCGGCAATTTCATCTTGGTGCTCAATCATTAATTTCGTAAAACCATGAACGATATCTTCTGCTTTTGAAGAAATAATTGTTAAAGATAAAACTTTATCTTCATGTTTCTCAGTAAACTCTCTGGCAATAATGCCTCCCATATCATGTCCTAAAATATGTGCATGTTGAATATTAAGTTTAGACATCAAAATATATAAATCTTTAACGTGATCCGCTAAATTATATGAATTAGGATGAGAAGATTTACCATGCCCTCTAACATCATAAGTAATCACTTTATATTGATCATGCAGTTGTTGCTTTAATTTATGAAAAGCAGCTAAATTACCGTCTAAACCATGAATTAAAATAATGGGAAGACCTTGCCCTTCTTCTTGATAAGCTATCTTCGTTCGGTTTAACGTTTCGATTTTCTTCATATTGGCACCTCCCTTATTTGTTACTATACCCAATTCAATAAAATTTACGCTATGAATGTAAATACTATTAATTCTTTATTTATTAAATAAATTTGGAAATAAAATTCAAAAAAACTCAAGTGTTGCGATACGTTAATAACACTTGAGTAATAAATAATACTATTAAATTTTCGTTCTTGAGGACAGTCGCACAGTATAAAATACAACTAATACAACAATAAGTATCCAAATAATTAATGAGGCTATTTGGGCTATTTCCGGTTTTGTTAGAACCGCATCTATTGTTTTTTGGCAAAATAATAAGCCAATGCCAGTGTATTCTATTTTTTTAATAAATAGTCCAGTTAAGCTAAAAATAATACCTACAAAAAAGACAAATTGATGACTATAAATAGTGATAGGAACGATGCCCCAAGTGAAATAAAATGCACGCATAATGATTAAAATCAGTGCAATGACTGCAACCCCATATCCAATAATAATTTCAAATCGATTGCTATAAAGGTATTTTTTCCTATCTATGCGAATGTTGATAAAAATAGTTATAGGCAGTATCACGATACAATAAAAAATTGAAATTGCTGTGGCTGCTTGAAATGGCACATATTGTTTATCATATAAATAAGAAATTAAAATGAAATTCATAATAAAAAAGATGACTGGATTTAATTGTAACCCAAAGAGGTTACGTTGAATGATTAAAATAATTTGAGCTGGTGATTTACCTCTATATTCCAAATAATCTTGATCTTTTGTTTCAGATTTTTTTAAATCTGTACGTAAATTTTCTTTTATGTCATCAATTAAATTAGGTGCCATACCTTTATGACTAAAATAATCATTAATATTTTCAAGTAACACTTTATCGTTAGTTCTCATGAGTTACTCCTTTGTTAGACTGCTAGTAATTTTCTTACTGAATAAGAAATAAGATTCAACTTTCTTTATCTCAATCATAATTGAATGATTCAATTAGAAATTTTATCATACATTTGTGCAATTTTCTTGTATATATCAAGTTCATTTAGATGTGATTTCATGAAATCTCGTTTACAAGACTAGTGCTATTTATATATGTAAAAAGCGACAATTCCTACATTATTTAATAGAAATTATCGCTTTACTTTATTACCAACATTTAATTTGTAAGTATGCCTTATCCATACTATGATGGCTTTTTATTATTGAGTAACATCAATTCGGTATAATTTTAAGACTTTATCTTTTGGACCGTTTGAACCGAATTGATAGCTTGTATTACCTTTTTGAATGTAACCGAAGTTACCACTTACTTTGTTATATTGAGCGCGTGTAATCGCATTTTGACCAACGCTTTGTTTAACTTGATTATAAGTTGGGCCATTTGCTGCATTATAAGTCATAGAAATTCTTGTCACGTAGCCTTGGTTTTGTTTGCCTTTAGCTGTTACTACAATTAAACCTTTAGCAGTACGATATTCGTAATAACCTTCGTTAGTATTTGGATTTTTAGAATAGATCGGAGTGCCATATTTATTATTTACATTTTTAATTGATTCACCAATTGTGATATTCTCTAATGATTTTTGTCCTTGAGTTAATTGTTGAACTGTTTGAATTGAATTTCCGCTAGCTGCTTCAGCGTGGTTAACGCCTACTCCTGTCATTACTAGTCCTGAAACTAAAAATGCCGCTACTAATTTTTTCATAAGCACTCTCTCTCCTTTATCTTATTCTTATCTTGTGCTTACTCATAGTATACCCCAATTATTACCAAAATAACACTATTATTACAGATTTATTACAAATTTTTTCATTTTTTGTAACAACTAATTTTTAGACTATATAAATCATCAAACTTTTAGCGTTTAGGCATACTTTCTTTAATAAATGGTACAACCTCTTCAACAAATTTTTCTTGTTCTTCTTCAAAAGGATACAGACTTGATTCAGTAAATACATCAAAACGCGCGTCACCAATTAAGTCTGCAACTTCTTTTGACTCAATAGTAGTCACACGTTCCCCATATTCACTGGCAACAATAAATGTCGGTTTCGTCAAGTGTTCAAATACATCGCCAATTCCTTCTTGTTTGAAGACATCTTCAACCGCTTGCGTTTCTTCTTTAGTAGAAATTGCATTCGTATCTTCCACATGTTTTAAAAATTTATTAACTTTACGTGGTTTATAATATCTGCGTTTTTCTAAGAATTTATCTTGTTTTTCGTCATCCCAGTTACGAATTTTATGTGCATATTTTCTAAATAAGCGCTCTTCTGGTAACTCTCCCTCAATTGAAGTTGGTGTCACTAGCACTACTGAAGAAACGTAATCTTTATAACGATTAGCTAAATCAGCCACAATATTAGCACCCATTTCATGTCCAATAAATGCTGCTTCATCTATATATAAGTAATCTAATAATAGAATAATATCATCTGCAAATTCATTAAATTTAATTTGTCTAGGTTTGTCTGAATACCCGTGTCCTCTTAAATCCAATAATACTACTTGAAATGATTTCGCGAGTTCTTTTGCTACATTTTGAAAAATTGAAGCATTCTCATATGCAGTATGTACTAATACTACCGGATAACCTTCTCCCATCGTATTATAATTTAGAGAAAGTCCTCCTCTTCTAGTAAATAAATCCATCTTAGTTATCTCCTTTCTGTGTTATATCAATCGGTAAGATAGATAATAATTCTTCAACTGTTGTAATAATATAATCTACCTCTTCTTCAAGAGGTTCTAAGTCATCATCGTCATGTTTAAACCATACACTTACCATACCCATTGCACGGGCTGGTGCAACATCATTTAATGCATCATCGCCGACGTACATGATTTCTTCTGGTAAAACGTCTAATTGATCAATCATATCTTCGAATATACGGGGATGTGGCTTACGATATCCTACTGTTTCGGAAGTAGATAAATAATTAATAACGTGACCTATACCCAAAGAATGTAATCGAAATTGCTTAATTTTCGATTTCCCGTTTGCGATTACACCTAAAAGGTAGTTACTTTCAGACAATTTTTCCAACGTATAAAGTGTGTCATAGTATGGAAAGACATAACGATAAAAGTGCATTTCGAAATCGTGAAATAAATCTTTCCAAGTTAATCTATCAATGTGAAATTGTTTAATAATCGCTTTGTATAAATCAGGTTTATCGTTATCTTCATCATCATCTAATTCGATGAATTTCTTTTTAAAATCAGCAAGTTGAACATGTACGAAATAATCGTGAAAACGCTCATACTGCTCTTCAATAAATTTGTCTCTAGACTTTGTTCTATCTAATAAAGTACCCTCTAAGTCAAAGACAATCGCTTTTATATGACTTAAATCCATTTTCATTTTCCCTCTTCACTATAATAATATTCTTATTTTAGCAAATCGCGTCAGCTAACGTAATACTTTGGACTGGGAAATTAAAATATAGAATAAAGCTGGTATGCCAAGCAGAGCTAAAATAATGCTTGCTGGAATTTGTACTGGATTAATAATAATGCCTCCTATCCAATCTGCAAATAACATCATTGTCGCACCAATTAAAATATTAAGAGCCATTTGCATCCCTATGGTATAACGCCAATAGTAGCGACGTATAAGTTGAGGTATAACCATGCCTATAAACCCAATTACACCAACATACGCGACAGCAATAGCAGTCATAATTGAAGCCAATGTAAGCACGATAAATGTAACTCGCTGAACATTTAACCCAAGAGATTGACTCTTTAACTCACCTAGTTGTAGTAACTTAATGGATGGTATCATCCCGCATATAATAGCCACGCTAGGTATTGCCACTACACTAATGTAAATCATCTCTTTTGTTTCAGCCGCAGCAAAGCTTCCAAAGAAATAATTAGCAATTTGATTCATCTGACTAGGTTTAATTAACACTAATATATATAACAACGCATTAAATAATGCCCCAATCATTAAGCCAGTCACAATTAATATTTTGACGGGGTAACCTTTAAAAACCATTGTCGCAATGGTTAAAACAATGATTAACGTCAAGATACTAAAGGCTATTGAAAAAATAGGAAACCAAATAAATGAAAGTCCTAAAAATAGCGCTAAGCCTGAGCCAAATGTCGCACCACTAGCCAATCCAAGTGTGAAACTATCAGCAAGTGGATTATTCAATACAGTTTGAAACATTTGCCCTGCCACCGTTAAAATAGCACCGGTAACAAGCGCCTCAAGCGTTCTAGGTATCCTCACTTTGTAAAGAATGGTTTGATTAAATGAATCATTTAATGATCCTAATTCCCAACATAAACTTAAACTCGTTATGACACATAAACATAAAATCCAAATTATAAATGTAACGTAAAATTTCTTTGTCATAATCTCCACTCTGTCATATGTTTAATATATTGCTTATTATAACTAATATTTAAAAAGTGGTGTAGCTCATCAATACATTGAACTACACCACTTTAATATTTTAGTATTCAATATTTAACGTTTATAAATAGCGTCTTTTAATTGTTTTAATCCCTCATCAATACGTGGTCCTGGTCGAGAAATTTCATCGCCATTGACAGTTTCAACACGTCCATTTTTAACCGCATTAATTTGGCTGAAACCGTCGCGTTGCTTAATAATTTTATAATAATCTGCTATAGAAATACCCGCTGTTGAAATTAAAATATCAGGATTTTTCTTAATGATACTTTCTTTATCAACGGCTTTCCAACCTTTGATATTTGAAAAGCTATTTTCAGCGCCTAACTTTTCAAGCATATCATTAAAGAATGTATCTTTACCGGCTGTATAGATTTCAGGTTTAGATGATACTTCCATAAAGACGCTTTGTTTTTTATTATGTCTTGGAACTGACTTAATCACTTTATCGACATTTCGTTTTGTTTCATCTACTAAGTCGTTGGCTTCTTTTTCACGTCCCGTGACTTTACCGATTTGCTTAAATGTATCATATGTTTGATTAAGTGATTGTGCATCTTTAACATAAACCACTTTTACCCCACTGTTTGCTACACTATCTAGAATTTTTTTAGAAGACCCTTTTTGAGATTCATGAGCAAGAATTAAATCAGGTTTCGCTTTTAGTAACGCCTCTTTATTTAAATTCATTGCATCAAATTGTTTTTTGCCTTTTTTAACGTCTTTAGGATAATCATCTACAGTTGAAACACCTACAATATTTTTTCCTAATCCTAATTCATATAAAATTTCAGTATTACTTGGCATTAAGGAAACAATGCGTTTATATGATTTGGCATTCGTTTTACCATCTTTAGAAGATGTCTGTTCTGTTGATTTGTCTGATTGTTGATTTTGTTTATTTCCTTCTTTATGTTGATTAGTTTGCCCGCATGCTGCTAAAACAATCATTAATGCTAGAAGTATAAACCACACCTTACTATTCTTCATCGAAACACTAAACCTTCCCTTCCTATTTCTATGTATATATTTATCATACCAAATTATTTTTCTAATTTAATTGAATTTTAAATATTTCATTGTTTAATTTTATATTATTGTATGTTTTACTTATTTTTTCCGAAAAGAAGGCACAATAAAGACACCGATAATTTCTTAATGTAGAAATAATCGGTGTCGCTGTAATCAATTATTCACCTTTAGGATTTGGACCATATTTATTCATACCCGGTTGACTATCTGTAGCACAATATACGACTGCAATAATTAGTAGAATTAATAAAGCTATCGAAATAGCCACAGATATGATGCTTGCGATTATGAGGCCTACGCCTGTATAGTAACTATCCATAGAATAGTCCACATAATCGCCAATCAACATTCGCATCTTTTGTAACAACATAAAAATAAATAGAATGAGCGGGATTGTCATCGTACGACCAACGTCGTGAAAGCGGCGCACTGACATCGTGAATATTCCTATAAAAATCACTAGATCAATAATATTATAAATTATTTCAAAAAATCCTTCTGCACCAAAACTCAAAGATAATAAATCAAAAATTAGGCTTAAAATAATTAAAATAATAGTGGTGTCCAAAATTGCAAACCAATAATGGCGTCGTCTTGTGCGTCCATGAATGTTAAAGTAATTCTTCCAAAATAATTGAAAAGCTTCAACCATTGCTTAATCTCCTTTAAATGTGTTTATTAATTCAATCATTACACATTTTAGAACTTAAGCAAACAGTTTATTGAAGATATGCTTGAATTGCATCTGCAATAAATTGATTAAGGTTATCATTGCGTCCTTTATTAATATTTTTCGCAAAACGTTCGTCATTTTCATAAGTGAGAGCTATATACTCTAAAAATTGATTATCTACATTAGGTACTTGAGTGCGTAAAATACCTTTTAATTTTGTGATATGTTGACATACTTGTCTGTCATTAACTTGTTGCTCATTTTCTAGGAAATAATTCATTTCATCGAAGAATTGGTTGAGTTGATGGTTAATGTCTTTATCATTGCGCTGGTTATCCGTGTTATTTAACATATTACGTTGTTCTTTAAAGGCTTGATAGTATTTTGTATCGCCATATTTCATTTCTGCTTCTTTATCATATTGTCGTTGAATATCATAATCATCAAATTTATCCATATTAATCTCCTCATTTTTATGATTTTTGAGATGATGATTTAGATAGTTAATCATTTGATTAAGTTGATCTCGTTTTTGCACAAGCTGACTAACGTTTTCATCCAAAATTTTATTTTTTTCAGAAGGACTTTTATCAAAATAGCTTTGAATATGGTTAAGTGATAAATTTAGCTCTCTTAAAAATAAAATCGTCTGAAGTTTGGCAATATCTTGTGTTGAATAGTACCGATAGCCATTGTCTGTAACAAGACTCGGTATGAGTAATTTAATTTCATGATAATAATGTAACGTACGTGTACTGACACCTGTGATTTGGCTTATTTCTTTAGGGGTAAAAAAATCTTTTTTCTTCATTTGTTGATAGACCACCTTAACGTTTAAATCTTTTATGATTAACTTATATTCATCATCTATAAAGGAGTATGCGCTATGACGTAACGTTAAGGTCAACCTTTTTCTACAAAATATTTATCTAAAAATGTATAACGTTGTTCTCCTTTTCCATTAAAATAATTTTTCCCAAAATTATCCAATAAAGCATGGAATTCATTCGCATCTTGATTTGTAAAATGAGAAGGCAATGTAATTTGTTTTTTAAATTTATCGTAACTTTCTGTATGAGCATAACCTAACCTACTATACAAACGTCTCGTGTAACTATCAGGAATAAACTCGATACCTTCAAAGACATAGACAAGTAAAACATCAGCTGTTTCGCTACCAATGCCTCGAATTTTTAGTAATTCTTTTCTTAATTTGTCGCCATATTTTTGAGCAATTTTCTTATAATCAAAATTAAATTGATTTAACCACTGAAATAAAGCGTGAATGGCTTTTCCTTTATTTTTATAAAATCCGCTAGAACGGATGACTTCTTGTAGTTCTTCTAATGGCAAGTCCAAAATCTTTTGAGGTTCAAATTGCGTTTTCTCTCTTAATCTTAACAATGCCATATCCGCATTTTTCCAGTTTGTATTCTGTACAAGAATTGCCCCAAGCATCATTTCCTCCGGCGTTTCTGCTGGCCACCAACCTTGTGGGCCCATGTGATTCAATAGTTCTTTATAAAGTGTTTCTGTACTAAGCATCTCTATTTCCACTCCATTCATCACATAATAATACCCTCACAAATCGAAATTTATGAGGGCATAACAATATTATTTAAAATAATTTGATTATATACAATTACATAGATTCTGGTGCTGAGACACCCACTAAAGCTAAAGCATTGTGTAATGTAATTTTAACTGCTTCGACTAATGCCACGTGGGCTTTTGTTTTTTCTGCATCCTCTGTTAATACTTTTTCAGCATTATAGAATTTGTGGAATGCAGAAGCTAAATCTTGAATATAATTTGTTAAGCGATGTGGTGCGCGACTTTCTGCCGAACTTTCAATAGTTGGTTCAAATTCAGCAACTTTCTTCAATAAGTCAATTGCTTTTTCATTCGTGATTGTTGAAAAGTCTGCATCAGTTGTAACTTCAACACCTTGTTCTTTCGCTTGTTTCAAGATTGAACAGATACGTGCATGCGCATATTGTGCATAATAAATAGGGTTATCTTGTGATTGTTCTTTCGCAAGTTCTAAATCAAAGTCGAAGTGTGAATCTGGGCTACGCATTGTTAAGAAGTAACGTGCAGCATCAATACCTACTTCATCCATGATTTCGCGTAATGTAATCGCATTACCAGTACGTTTACTCATTTTCACTTCTTCACCGTTTTGCATTAAACGTACCATTTGCATAATTTGGATTTCAAGACGATCACTATCTACGCCAAATGTTTCAAGACTTGCTTTAAGACGATTAATATAACCATGGTGGTCGGCACCCATTAAATCGATTAAGATGTCATTACCACGATTGATTTTATTGTAGTGATAAGCAGTGTCTGGTGTGAAGTAAGTGTAATTACCATCTTTCTTGATTAATACACGGTCTTTATCATCTTTAAAGTTTGACGTACGTAACCAAGTCGCACCATCCGCTTCATATGTGTAACCTAATTGATCCATTTTGTTTAACGTTTCTTTAATCGCACCGTTTTCATATAAAGATGTTTCACTGAACCAATTATCGAAATGTACATTGAAATCTGCTAAGTCTTTTTTCAATTTATCCATTTCATAATCGACACCTAATTGTCTAAATGTTTTTAGACGTTCTTCATCAGAGTAGTCTTTCATTTCAGGATGTTTATCTGCTAAATCTTTACCGATTTCAATAATATCTTTACCGTTATAGCCATCAGCTGGCATTTCGTGGCTAGTATCTCCAAGCGCTTCAAAGAAACGTGTTTCAATGGAACGTGCTAAGTTAGTAATTTGATTACCAGCGTCATTAATATAGTATTCACGAGTTACATCATAGCCAGCAGCAATTAAAATATTTGCTAAAGAATCACCTACAGCCGCATTTCTAGCGTGACCAATGTGTAAATCACCAGTTGGGTTAGCAGACACATATTCTAACAAGATTTTTTTATTTTTAGATTCTTCAGCATAGCCAAATTTGTCGCCTTTATTAATCGCTTCTGGAATTACTTCTGTTAAATATTGATTATCTAAGTAGAAGTTAATAAACCCAGGACCTGCGATGTCTACTTTTTTAACATTGGCTTTACTTGTATCCAAATTATCAACAATCGCTTGAGCAATCTCACGTGGATTACGTTTAGCGATTTTAGTTAATACCATCGCGATATTAGTTGAATAGTCTCCATTTTTAGTATCTTTTGGAATTTCAATTTTAATTTCAGGAATATCTTCAGCAAGTTCAGCTTTTTTTATACTTGTTTCAATCTCTTGTACTAACGTATGTTTTACTTGTTCAATAATATTCATTAGCCTATCTCCTTATAATTAATTTCATATTGATATGAGCCCATTTTTTCATCATTTTGATGTAACTCGTATTGAATTTTCAACTTTCCACCATTGTCATTAACGAAGTGAAGTATACTACGTGTTTTCACTGTTAATGGAATACGCCCAGCTGGAATGTCATAAAGTGTTGTTGTTTCTTGACCTTCAATAAAGTGGAGATTCATATTAATATCACCTTTGCGTATTAATTTTACACCACTTTCTTCAATTTTAATCGTCACATTAACAACCGCTTCTTCAATTTGTTCTTGATAACGAATGTAGTCAGCATTCTTTTTCTGCCAAAATCCTTGTGCTGCAAACTCAAATTTTTGCTTCTCACCATTTTGTTTTAAGACTTGTTTCGTTTGAATGTTTATATTCTTATCCAACGTTAGACTCACCTTAATTTCTAAATAATACACATCATTATAGCATAAAATAGGTGGTGCTTGTAGTTGATAGATATAGGTTATTAAGAGTCCGGGACATAAAGTTCTTGGATAAGTAAATAAAGACAATTTCTATTGAAATAATATAGAAATTGTCTTTTTTATAATTTTTTTGATTATTTTCAGCTCGTTGAGCTGTTACTTTTCTTATATTAAGTGCCATTAGCACAAATCCTAGTTCTCTTTTGGCTTTATCTATCCCTCGAACAGACATTCGAGTGAAACCCAAAATAGCCTTCATAAATCCAAAAACAGGCTCCACATCAATTTTTCTTTGGCTGTAGATGGCTTTTGTTTTTGGTTCTGAAAGCTTTTTATTAATTTGGGCTTTAAAGTATTCCCAATTATAATTCTTCATTATTTTTTTATTTATTTTTGAATTGAAGTTCATACATTGGTGTTTCAGAGAACACTCTGAACAATTATCACAT
>NZ_PPRD01000073.1:28572-29766 GCF_002902575.1 Staphylococcus croceilyticus
AATCCAAAAACAGGCTCCACATCAATTTTTCTTTGACTGTAGATGGCTTTTGTTTTTGGTTCTGAAAGCCTTTTATTAATTTGGGCTTTAAAATATTCCCAATTATAATTCTTCATTATTTTTTTATTTGTTTTTGAATTGAAGTTCATACATTGGTGTTTCAGAGAACATTCTGAACAATCATCACATTCGTATAATTTAAAGTCTCGTTTAAAACCATATTTATCATGGCGATAGGCATATCTTTTAAATCCTAGTCTTTTATTGTTCGGGCAAATAAATTCATCGTTAATTTCGTCATAATCCCAATTTTGAGTATTAAAGATGTCGGATTTATATTTTTTAGTTTTATCTTTTATAAACATTCCATAAGTTATGAGTGGTGTTCGATTAAAATTATCTATAATTGCCATATAATTTGATTCGCTACCATAACCTGCGTCAGCTACAATGTATTCAGGTAATTGACCGTAGGTCTCTTGAATTGAATTTAAAAATGGTATCATCGTTCTTGTATCAGTCGGATTTTGATACACATTGTACGATAAAATAAATTGAGAATTTGTCGCTATTTGTAAATTATAACCAGGCTTGAGTTGTCCATTTTTCATATGATCTTCTTTCATTCTCATAAATGTGGCATCATGGTCAGTTTTAGAGTAACTATTTCTATCCTTTAAAATAGATTTTTGGACTTCGTATCTTTGCTTACGCTCAGAGTAATCATTAATTTGCTTTTTGTATTTTTTAATTTTAGTTCTTTTGAGCCGTATTTGTTTTCTTATTTTAGTACATTTTTCATTAACGATATGTTGGTTTAAATCTTCGATTTCTTTATCTAAATGACTACCAATCAAATCTATTTCTTCTTTTGTTAAGTCATTATCGTAATCTTTTTTAATCTCAGGTATGATTTTATTTGTTACCAATTCATGATAGAGTGCTTTAGAATCATCATTCATCCTGGACTCATGGTTTTGAATACTCTTTTTCCATACAAATGTATATCGATTGGCGTTCGCCTCAACTTTCGTACCATCAATAAAAATGGCCTGCTCATCTATAAGATTTTGTTTCAAACATTGACTATGAAATTGAATAAATAATGATTCTAATAAAGCATCTACTTTTGGATTTACTCTAAATCGATTAATCGTTTTATAAGAAGGCTTTTGATTTTGTGATAGCCACATC
>NZ_PPRD01000074.1 GCF_002902575.1 Staphylococcus croceilyticus
AGTCAACATCAACGAGTGAAAGTGACTCAGACTCAGCAAGCGCAAGCACGTCAGACAGTGAGTCAGCATCAACAAGCGAAAGTGACTCAGACTCAGTAAGTACAAGCACATCAGACAGTGAGTCAGCATCAACGAGTGAAAGTGATTCAGAGTCAGTAAGTACAAGCGACTCAGAAAGCGAAAGTGATTCCGATTCAGCAAGTGCAAGTAACTCAACATCACAAAGTGATTCACACACAGAAAGTCATACAAACTCAATGAGTACATCAGATTCAGGTTCACACTCAATGAGTCATTCCGACTCAAACAGTGGATCAACAAGTACAAGTGATTCAGACTCAGATAGTGGTTCAACATCACACAGTAATTCGTACTCAGACAGCTTTACTAATTCAACAAGTCATTCAAGTTCAGAAAGTGTATCAACGCATACAAGTGATTCAAATACGCATTCATCATCAATGAGTGTTTCAACTTCAGACTCAAATAGTGGTTCAACATCAATGAGTACAAGTGAATCAACAAGTACAAGTACATCAGAGTCTCATAGTCGTGGTTCAGAGGTTCATAGTAATTCTCAACATCAAGATGCTAAAGATGATTTACCAGATACTGGTGAAAATGAGTCAAATACTTCTGGAATTATTTCTGCGGTAACTGCAATGTTAGCGGGATTAGGTTTATTAAGAAGATCACGTAAAAATAAAAAAGATAAAAAAGATAGAGGATAAGGACATTAATTAGCTCATTTTGAAAAGTAGCCAACTTTTCATAAATGAGGGAAAGGTGAGGTGAGCACTCAAAGGCACACCTTACTTTTCCTTTTCAAATAATATCTCAGAAACAATTTGAGATAAGACTTTGATAATTAGGATCATGCTTAATGTCCTTTCTAAAAATAAAAAGAGGCTAAAGCATAATTAATTGGTTACGAACTAATAATTGAAACCAAAAAAATTAATGTCTTTAGCCTCTTTGATATAATAAAAAAGACTTTAATTTTAAATATCGGGTGGAATTATGTTTAAAAAACAAGAATATAAGATTTTATACAAAAGAATCATATTCACGTGTTTCATTTTAATTATCTATATTTTAGGGAGCAATATTTCGATTGTTGGTTCAAGTGGAGTTCGTGAAGATAATGACACCTTTTTTAAGTTAGCTATTTCTAACGTAGGAGGAGACCTAACAACTTTAAATATCTTTTCCTTAGGCTTAGGCCCCTGGTTAACCTCAATGGTTATTATTATGTTATTGAATTATCGAAATGTAGATAAAATGGCTAAGCAAACACGTTCTGAAAAACATTACAAAGAGAGGATCATCACTATATTATTCGCGACTTTCCAAAGTTATTATGTAATTAACACATATATTCATAATAATTTTATTAAAAATGCGAACATCATTTTATTAATGTTGATTCTGATAACAGGAACGATGTTTTTAGTGTGGTTAGCAGATCAAAATATTACTTATGGAATTGCAGGCCCGATGCCAATCGTGTTAATGAGTTTAATCAAGTCGTTATTTCACAATCAACATTTTACAAAGTTAAATATTAGTACGACTTTGCTTGTATTAGTCGTCTTAACACTTATCATCGCGCTTTTCTTCTTACTGTTCATAGAATTAACAGAATATCGCTTAGATTATAAAGATATTATGAATAATTCGACTGAAAAGACACCAACATATCTAGCGTGGAAGTTAAATCCTGCGGGAAGTATTTCTATTATGATTAGTTTATCAGCATTTGTTATTCTAAGTAATTTGATTCATTTTATTGTGACAACAATCGATGAAAACATAGATTTAGGATTTTTAAGCTTTGCAAATCCAATTGGAATTACATGTTATTTTATTTTACAAATCTTTTTAAACTATTTATTATCGCGCTTTTTAATTAATACTAAGAAGAAATCTAAGGAATTTTTGAAAAATGGAAACTATTTCGATTCAGTTCAACCTGGTAAAGAAACAGAACGTTATTTGAATAAAAAAGCACGTCGTGTATGTTTAACAGGTGCGATGATAGTTGCTTGTATTCTAGCAATACCAATGTATTCGACACTATTTATTCCGAATATGTCTAAAGAAATTTATTTTTCAATGCAACTGATTATTTTGGTGTACATAAGTATCAATATTGGAGAAACGATTAGAACATATTTATATTTTGATCGTTATAAACAAATCTTGAATAAGTATTGGTAGGGAGAGAATTATGAAACAGTTTATACCTGCATGGTATGATTCAACTTATTGGTGGAATAGCACGGTTCAACCCTTTTACAGTAAAAGAAGAACAACAGAATTTGATGATATGGTTAGCCTCATGTCGATGCATATTCAAAATGAGGAGTCATTTCAAGCATTAATCTTGAATTATAATCCGATGTTACGGCTATTTTTACATCGACATCAACTTTACGAAATGTCTTATTGGTCTCTATTTGATGACATTCAAGGTGCTCAACAATGTACGCCCCAAGCGATTGATTATCGGGATTTGGATTGGTCTGAAGATACTGAATTTGTGTATACGCCGTTTCAAGTAATTGCTATTACTAGTCCCAATGCATATTCTAAGGTGATTTTTAGTCAAGAAGGTTACTTATTATGGATTGAAGATTATGAGTTCCATCAACGCCAACGTAAATTTATTTTTGATGATAGAGGATTTATTTCTGCGATAGATATTTATGAGAATAATCATGAAATTCCTCATCATCGTATCTATCTGAATGTGAGTGGCAATGCGATTATGACTCAAGATTTCAATACGCAAAAAATAATAATTCACTCAGACTTCGATAATCATTTTCGAAAAACAGAATATAAAACAATGGATGATTTAATTCATGAAAAATTATTAGACTACAATCAATCATATTTAGAAGAAAATGACAAAATTATTGTAGCAGCAGATAAGCGACATGATGCGTTAATCTCTCAAACATTTAAACCTAAAAATATTTGTTTCTCAGTGTTTAAACCACGTAACCAAGAGATGGATGATGAGCTACTAAACTCTATTACAAAGGCGCAACAATGTTTAATTGATACGCTAGAGAATGAACGTAAAGTTAAAGCGTATTTAGATAATCACGTTCAAAATCAACCATTTAATTATATGCGTGTAACACCATTTGATGCACAAGTATTACCCAATATAAGTAGTCAATTATATGATACCAATATAGGCGTTTGGATTGATGACCTTTTAGAGCAAGAGTTAAAAGATATCATGTCTCATTTAAAACGATACTTATATCAACATGAGCACACAAGGATTCATGTGTTAACTAGATTAAATAACAATGAGGTACCTCCATGGTTAAAAGATGAGATAACGCGCTTGAACGATTCTTTTAATACTGAGAATGAAGAACTGTCTCCAGAAGTTCGTGATATTTTAGAATCAGAACTTCAAACAACAGAAGTCATCAAAGTTATTTCCGTACCTTTTGAGGAGGATTTAATGAAAGCTATTTCTCAACTAAGAGTCGTTATAGATTTAAATCAAGAACCAGATTTATATTTGCAAATTTCAAGTATTAGTGCGGGAGTGCCTCAGATTAATTTACGCCAAACAGATTACGTTGAGCATGAGTTAAATGGATTAATTATTGAAACTTATGAACAACTAGGTATAGCGCTTGATTTCTTTCTAATAAATTTAAAAAATTGGAACTACTCTTTTGCGCATTCAATTAAATTAAGTCATGCGTTTAGTTCGCAATTTATTATTCAACAACTTGATTATTTAATTGCAGGTGAATATGATGGCACGTAAATTTAGAGTTTTACAAGTAGGTGGCCAAGATTTAGAATTACTTTTTGATAATAAAAAGGATGTGGAATGGGATTATTTAGATAATGCGGTGTTCCAGTTTGAGAGTGGCTATATTGAGGCCGTACAAGAGATTATTAATACTTATGGAAACTTCGACTTAGTTTTCGTTCAAACTTCACATTCACAAGCATTGATGGATTTATTGTATCTAGTCGCTACACCACATAATACTGTGATTGATGTGCATTATTGGTCATCAGAATTTGATAATGAAATGCTTGTTAAGACGAGATTAATTAAAAAAATAACGTACCATTCGGAAGAGGAGTTACATGACAAATTATTAGCTGTAACATTTCCCGGGCAATATGGCGATAGAGTTTCACCCATCAAAGCAGTAGTGAACCCTCATTTTCAAGGAGAGTATCATTATGAAGGTAATAAAGCGTTAGTGTTAGAAGGTGACTTTGGCAAAACGTTTAAGCCACTTTTAACTTGGACGCAAAACCTTGTGAATGATGAAGAAAAAGTGAATGAGATATGGCCTGAATATGATATAAATCAAGATGTTGAGATTGAATATACTTTAAGGATTACTCCAGCAAATTCAATTGATTATCCGATTCAAGAATTCCGTTTCCAACATAATCATTTAAATGAGCCGATTCGATTGCCACGTTTATCTTATCAAGCAAATATCAGTGTTTCACTGAAAGCGAAAGGCATTGGAAGAATACGTATTGGCTCAGTGCATAAGCGTTGGTCTCGCCTTGAAATGGGGCAATTTATTATGGGCGGCGAACGCTTTGCTGATGAGAATAGAGATGAGTTTATTCATTACTTTAATCCTGGTGATATGAAGCCACCACTTAATGTTTACTTCAGTGGTTATCGCTCAGCTGAGGGATTCGAAGGGTTCTATATGATGCAAAAGATGAATGCACCGTTTATTTTAATTGGTGACCCACGACTTGAAGGTGGTGCCTTCTACTTAGGTTCTGAAACATTTGAAAAGGGTATCCTAAACGTGATTAGAGATGCCCTTGATTTTTTAAATTTCGAGTCGCATGAACTCATCTTATCGGGCTTATCGATGGGATCTTTTGGTGCCTTATATTACGCAACGCAATTAGAGCCGACCGCCGTAGTCATTGGGAAACCATTAATTAATGTTGGTACTATCGCAAATAATATGAGGTTGTTACGTCCTAATGAGTTTGGAACGGCGAATGATGTGGTTCTTAAGAACGAAGGTGGTATTTCACAAGCAGATATTAACCGATTAGATACTCGTTTTTGGGAAAAGTTAAAAAATAGTAATCTCTCAAAAACAACATTTGCGATAGCATATATGGAACATGATGATTACGATAAAAAAGCGTTTCAATCGTTATCGCCTGTATTGAGTCAACAGCGTGCACATGTGATGAGTCGAGGCATTCCAGGGCGACATAATGATGACTCACCTACGATTACGAATTGGTTTAAAAATTTTTATCATCTTATTCTAAAAAATCAGTTTGGGAGAGATAGCCATGTCAGTACTTCATAATCACATAATATATTGGCGTCATATTAATAAGGAGACGTTTATGTACGGGACAAAATTACGCTTTGATTCAGATGTGACATATTTTGAGAATCCGTTAATGCCTTCAGGTACAGTTATTCATGACTGGCACATGATAACAAACTTTAATGTAAGAAAAACTGTCCCTTCTCTTCCAATATTGAAAAAAGGGCATTATTACCAAATAACATTAAATTATCAAGTAGAACCTCAAGGCGCTGCCTATATTAAACTAACGTTCTATCGTAAAAATGATACAGAACTTTCATATTTGATTATTAAAGACGATGTAACAAAATTTCAATTTCCTGCTGAGGCTTATGCTTACAAAATTGAATTAATTAATGCTGGCTTATCGGTTCTGCATTTTCAAAATATAAAAATTAAGGAAGTGATAGAGGACGAAAATGTTAAAGGTGAATTTCAAGATAAGTCGTCCTCAGCTTTAGAGGTTATTAACCGAGTACTATTTAAGACGAGAGTCTCGAATGGAGGTGGGCAAGATGGCTAATCATGTGAATGAGATGATTAATAACATACGCCTGAAGCGTGTGAAGAAGCGGTTAGCGGAGGTCAATCGTTATAGTGAGGCGTTTGAGCATTGTTCAAATGCGGAATTGCAAGGTAAGACTGCAGAATTTAAGAAACGCTTGGAACAAGAGAAGACGACGCTTGATAAGTTATTGCCTGAAGCCTACGCAACTATTCGTGAGGCGTCGAAGCGAGTGTTAGGGATGTACCCAAAAGAGGTTCAAGTCATGGGAGCCATTGTGATGCATCAAGGTAATATTGCTGAGATGCAGACAGGTGAAGGTAAAACGCTAACTGCCACGATGCCACTTTACTTAAATGCATTAACTGGTAAAGGAGCGTACTTAATTACTACGAATGATTATTTAGCAAATCGTGACTTTCAAGAGATGAAGCCATTGTATGAATGGTTAGGTTTAACTGCTTCACTCGGATTTGTAGATATTCCAGACTATGAATACGCAGAAGGGGAGAAACAGTTTTTATATAACCACGATATTATTTATACGACAAATGGACGTTTAGGGTTTGATTATTTATTTGATAATTTAGCTGATCATATTAATGCTAAATACCTACCAGAATTAAATTTTGCGCTGATTGATGAAGTGGATTCGATTATTTTAGATGCTGCGCAAACGCCACTTGTAATTTCTGGAGCACCACGTGTGCAGTCTAATCTATTTCAAATTGTGAAAATGTTTGTGGAAACACTAGTTGAGGATGGACACTTTAAAGTGAAAATGAATCAAAAAGAAGTATGGCTAACAGAGAAAGGTATTGAAGCAGCGAATCATTATTTTAAAGTAAATAATATGTATGACCCTGAGCATTTTGATTTAGTACGGGTCATAAATCTATCGCTACGAGCGAAATATTTATTTAAAGACAATCTTGATTATTTTATTTATAACGGAGAAGTCGTTCTAATTGACCGTATCACTGGGCGAATGTTACCTGGTACTAAGCTTCAATCAGGCTTACATCAAGCGATTGAAGCTAAAGAAGGCGTCGAATTATCGCAAGATTTAAGTGTAATGGCGACGATTACCTTTCAAAATTTATTTAAATTATTTAATAAATTTTCAGGTATGACTGGTACAGGTAAGCTAGGGGAGAAAGAGTTCTTTGATTTATATTCAAAACTTGTAGTTCAAATTCCAACTGATCATCCTGTTATTCGTGATGATAAGGAAGATAGAGTTTATGCGCAATCGAATGAGAAGAATCAAGCTATTCTTGAAAAGGTGATTGACATTCATAAAACTCAGCAACCGGTATTATTAATTACACGAACGGCTGAAGCGGCGGAATATTTTTCAGCGCAATTATTTAAACAACATATTCCAAATAATTTGCTGATTGCTCAAAATGTTGCGAAGGAAGCACAGATGATTGCGGAAGCTGGACAACTAGGAGCTGTCACGGTTTCAACAAGTATGGCTGGACGTGGTACAGACATTAAACTTGGTCCAGGTGTGCATGAATTAGGTGGCTTAGCAGTAATTATTAATGAACATATGGAAAATAGTCGTGTCGATCGACAATTGCGTGGTCGTGCAGGTCGACAAGGTGATCCAGGTGTTTCGCAAATCTATGTCTCTTTAGATGATTATATTGTGAAACGATGGAGTAATTCTAAATTTGCTGAAAACGAGAGAGTTAAGAAGGTCAATCCTGAGAAATTGCAGGCAAGTCCATTTTTCAGAAATAAAGTAAGAAACATTGTTAATAAAGCACAACGTGTATCTGAAGAAACGGCGATGCGTACGCGTGAAATGGCAAATGAATTTGAAAAAAGTATCGGAATTCAACGTGAACGCGTATATGAAGAGCGTGATCGTATCTTAGCAGTCCAAGACTTTAGCCAATTCAACTTTGACTCACTCGCAAAAGATGTCTTTGAGTATGATTTCAAGACGACAGGAATAAGTAGTGAAGATGATGTAGTCCATTATATTTATAACCAACTCAGTTTTAGTTTTAATGATAGTGATATTCGACAATATATCCAAACGCGCGAAGGGACGATTAATTATTTAATTAATCAATTCAATCAACAATTTCAACATAATTTAACTATTGCTGATGATGATTATGTCAAAATGCGTTTTATACAAAAATCCATTTTAAAAGCGATTGATGTCGCATGGATTAATCAAGTAGACCAGTTACAACAATTAAAAGCAAGCGTTAATAATCGTCAAAATGGACAACGTAATGCCATGTTTGAATATCATAAAGTGGCGTTAGAAACCTATGAAAATATGATTATTAAGGTAAAACGTGAAATTATTCGCAATTTATGTCAAAGCATCTTAATGTTTGATAAAGATGACGATTTAGTAATACATTTTCCTTAAAATGAGGTGCCTTTCAATGACAATTTATAATATTAATTTCGGTATTGGTTGGGCTAGTAGCGGTGTAGAATATGCCCAAGCCTATCGTGCCAAGCTATTAAGACAAACGAATCAATCCGCAAAGTTTATCTTTTTGGACTTCATTTCATCTGAAAATATTCAAACTTTAACATCAAATATGGGTTTTAAAGATGACGAAATTATTTGGCTTTATCAATATTTTAGTGATATTCCAATAGCACCAACTACGTATACTGTTGATGATTTAATTAAAGATTTAGGTAATCCGGTCACTGCAAGAGTGGAAACTGGAAAAGTCTTACGTTTATATATTGGTAACGATCAATCTTATGTGAGCTGTTATTTGAAAAATGAAGGTGAAAATGTGGTCGATCGTGCAGAATTTGTGGTTAATGGAATGTTGATTCGAAAAGATTATTATAGTTATGTGCGTACGTTCTCAGAATACTATGCTCCAAGCGAGAACCGCGCGAAATTATATATGCGCCAGTTCTATAATGAAGATGGTTCTATCGTATATAAAGAATATATTGATGGCGATTCTAGCGTCTATGTTTTCGATGATGCGCGTTTGTATAGTAAACAACAATTCGTTGCTTATTTCATGCAGAAATTAAATTTAACTGCGCAAGACATTGTAATTATTGATAGATCGACGAAAGTTGGTCAGGCTATTTTGGAAAATAAAGGCCCAAGTAAGGTCGGCATTGTGGTACACGCAGAACATTTTAGTGAAAATACCACAGATGACACACATATTTTATGGAACAATTATTACGAATACGTCTTTAAACAAGCCCCATATATTGATTTTTATATCACAGCTACAGATTTACAAAATAGAACATTATCTAATCAATTTAAACAATATACTGCACATCAACCGCGTGTCCGTACAATTCCAGTAGGAAGCTTACACCAATTAACGTATCCAAAACAAGAACGCCAACCTTATTCAATATTAACGGCATCACGTTTAGCAAGCGAAAAACATGTGGATTGGATAGTTAGAGCGGCAATTAAAGCGAAAAAAGAAGTTCCTAAATTAACTTTTGATATTTATGGATATGGCAGTGAAAGGGAAAAAATTGAAAAACTAATTACTGAGCACAATGCCCAAGACTATATCCAATTAAAAGGGCATGCAAAATTAGACGATATCTACCCTAAGTATGAATTGTTTGTTTCAGCATCAACAAGTGAAGGTTTCGGCTTAACATTAATGGAAGCGGTGGGTTCCGGTCTTGGCATGATTGGATTCGACGTAAATTATGGTAATCCAACGTTTATAAGAGATGGTAAAAATGGTTATCTTATTCCAATAAATCAAGACAAACAAAATGTTGATAAAATTACAGATAACATGGCTAAAAAAATAATTCAGTATTTTAATAATGGACCTAAACAAGCACACGACAAATCTTATGAAATTGCGACACCATTTAAAACTGAAAGTATTACGCAAAAATGGCAAAATTTAATTGATGAGGTGCTATATGATTAATTTATTCGAACGCTTTGATACAGCATCACAAAAACTTAAACAATCGCTTCACCTTGCGGGTTATGATCACTCAACAATTGTAATGGATGATGACGGCTTTTTACCTGATGATGTGCTTTCACCGTATCGCTTTTTTGCAGAATATCGACGTTTAGATAATGATAAACCGGCGTTTTTCAATGATGTACAAGTTCCGCCATTTTGGGAAATTAAAGGAAGTAATGATTATGCAGAAGTGATTGATAATGGCATTGTGAGAGGGCGTATTTTTTACCGTAAACATTTCAAAACGCGTATTGTTAGTTTTGTAGAATGGTTTGATCCGAATGATCATTTACGTTCTGTCGATTACTACACGAAAGATGGTTTTAAATTTGCAACGACAGTATATGATTTAGAGAAGAAACCAATTGTCAAAACATATATTAATCGCGAAGGAAAAGAAGTATTATATGAAAACTTTGTCACAAAAGATATTGTCCTAGATTGGAAAGGACAGTCGCATTTCTTTGCTTCAAAACATGATTTTATTATTTTCTTTCTAAAACAATTGAAAGTAGATTTATCTAAAATCATCATTAATTCATTAGCTACACCATTTTTTGTAACGTATCATTCCGACATTATTGAAAAAACGGTACTTTTCTGGCAAGAACAAAGTGGTGGCAATGTCCCGGGAAATATGAAATTATTGTTAAATAATTCAGCGCAACAAAATACGATAATTATTCCAGATAAAAATGAATATCAAAGCATTATTGAAAATATTGAATCACAATATCGTCCATCCATCTCACAATCTGGATATCTGTACGATTATCAGAAAAATAATAAATATTCAAAACGAATACTCAATTTAACTAATTCTGATGACATTCCAAATATCGAAATATTAATTCAAAACCTACCAGAATTTGAATTTCATATAGGCGCTATTACCGAAATGTCAGATAAATTAATGGATCTTGATCAATATCCAAATGTGACATTATATCCAACTATCACTAAAGCGATGACTGGCGAGTTATTCCATTCATGTGATATTTATTTAGATATTAATCGTGGTGGTGAAATTTCAAATGCTATAGAGCGAGCAATGATAAGTAATCAATTAATTCTAGCTTATGATGAAACAGCACATCGTCGTGAATTTATCGCTGGAAATAATATAGTTTCACAAACTGACCACGCGCAATTAACAAATATCCTCACTGACATTGGGACAGAGAAAAATCATTTTAAAGAAAGATTAGAACATCAAAAACAACAAAATAATAAAATAGATAAACGTGCATTTAAGAAAGTGTTAAATCATGCGATGAAATAGTTATATTAAATAAAGCTTCTAAACAGTGGAGGAAAACTTTGTAAAGTATTGGTCTCCCTAGTTTAGAAGCTATTTTGATTTAGATATATATAAGTTTTAACTAGCTTTTAACTGACGTAAAGATAAATATGTCATCGAAATTGATAAAAGAATTAAAATAGTAAGCCCAATTATTATGTTTGGAGTTGAATCTAGTGACATCGATGAACTAATGATTGCTATGCTAAATCTATAGCTTAAAGTGGTAGGTATAAGGGCTGCAAAGGGCGCAGGGATTAAAATCATTGATAATAACGTTATGCCAATAGTTATAACAATTGAAATGATATAGTTGTTAAACACAATTAATGTAAAGATGGATAAAGGAATTAAAAAAATAGAAAGTAACAAATTTAAAAACGTGAAACTAATGGAGATATGTACTAAATCAATAAAATTTCTATTATTAATTAAATATAATGCTAGAATCAAAGTTAAATTGATAGTATAAATCACAAAGC
>NZ_PPRD01000075.1 GCF_002902575.1 Staphylococcus croceilyticus
GGTCTCGACACTCATCCTGCTCCCTCAGGCGTCGCTCAACTACGTTCCATTATCCATTTTAGAACTACTTACCTAAGTGCCATAGCACTTAGGTTCATTAACAGCACTGCTCCCCTAGGAGTCTTCACAACTTTACTTCGTAATCTATCTTAGAACTACTTACGTAAGTGTGCGAACACTTACGTTCATCGATAATCCTAAATCCCTCAGGCGTCACACAACGTCATTCGTAGTCCATCTTTAGAATTTCTTACATAAGTGCATAGCACTTATGTTCATTAATAATCAACATAGGAGTCTACGCAACTACGTTTCGTTATCTATCTTAGAACGCCTTACACAAGTGCACTTGCACTTGTGTTCAATATGAAAAAAGCCAGGAGTCTTCGCTATCTATCTTAGAACTACTTCAACCTCAACTGGTATTGCTTGTAGAATTTCTATTCGAAAGTCTTTGTGTTGGGGTCTGATGCAACGTTGTTAGTACTTCATTTATAAATTTTTTTACTAAAATATCAATTAAAACGAAAAACCTGAGATATCTATTATATTGAGATACCTCAGGTTTTTCGTTATTGATAAATATATAAAATTGATTCGAAATGTATAACTTTAATTAGCGTTGTATTAGCATGTCATTTTATTTGTTTTCAGTAAAGGCGTCGATGACTTTGCCTAATAGACGATTGAGTTCTTTCACTTCATCGATACTTAATGAAGAAGCGGTAGCAACTTTTTGAGATGCATCACTTAATTCAGGTTTAATTTTTTCACTTTTTTCAGTAAGATGAATGAATACTTCACGTTGGTCAACTTCAGAACGTTCACGTTTAATTAAATCAACATGTTCCATTCTTTTTAATAAAGGTGATACCGTACCAGTATCTAAGGCGAGTTCAGTTACTACCTTTTTAACATTTACAGGAGATTCATCCCATAAAATACTTAACACTAAAAATTGTGGGTAAGTAAGGTTGTACTTTTTAAAGACTTTGTTTGAATAGTAGCGATTTACTTGTCTTTGTGCATTGTACAAACTAAAGCATAGTTGCTCTTTCAAATTATGTTGTTCAGACATTAAAGTTCTCCTCCAGACATTCTATCCGTCTCTCTATATTTCGGATTAAATTTCGTCTATGTTGTGTAAAATATAACTTGCAACACACTTCGTTTCAATGCCATGCTAAAATTAAAGTATGCTTAAATTTTAGAAGATAATTCTATTTTAATCAAGTGTAATCTAAAATATATACTTATATTATCAATTTCAAATATTTTTTAAATAGAAAAGAGTTTTTAAAATGATAAATAATAAAAATGAAAAAATATCTATTACAATTGTTAGCGGCTTCTTAGGAAGTGGCAAAACTACATTTTTAAAATATTATATAGACCAATTATTAAAAAAAGATGAGAAAGTCACTATTATTATGAACGAATTTGGACAATTTGATGTCGATAGCTTATTAGTTGACAAAGATGTATCAGTTAAATCTCTAATTAACGGCTGTGTTTGTTGTGATTTGAATAATGATTTAGTTAATCAGTTGAACATGTTAGTACAACAAAACGAAACGCAACATATTGTCATTGAAGCAACAGGTATTGCACATCCATTAGAAATTTTTACTGCATGCCAAGACCCTACGATTATTAAAGAAGTGCAAACACCACAAATTATTGGTCTTGTGGATGCGCAGCGCTTTTCAAAAAAAGGTGACTATACTGAGTCGACTATACATTTAATGGAAGAACAAATTACATATAGTGATGTGATTATTCTTAACAAAACGGATTTAGTGGAGGAAGATGTACTACAAAATATCGAAGTCGAGTTAAATCGTCTTAACCCTCAAGCTAAGCTTATTAGTACGACATATAGTCAAGTGAATGATGAACAGTTAGAAGGAAGTGGCAATCATCAATTAAAATCGCATCACCATGCACATCATCATGGCATTCAATCCATGCAATATACGTTTACTTCTACCATAGATCGTCAATTATTCTATCAATTTATCTTAAGATTGCCGGACAATGTCTTGCGATTAAAGGGTTTCGTAAAATTCAGAGATTTGCCTGAAGCGACTTACGAATTCCAATATTCTATGGGCTTACCGAATTATGGAGTAATTGAAAAAGACGTCCCTTTAACGATTGTCATTATTGGAGAAGGCATTGATATAAACCGCTTGCGTAATCAATTAGAGATGATTCAATTTACTTAAAAAAGGTTTGTGTGAATGTTAAGACTTTGTCACAGATAATATATAGGAGAAAGTCGGGTTATGTCTTATAATGTAAAAAGGAGGGTTTGCGCATGAATAATGAAGATAAACGTACAAAGCAAATTCGCTTTGAATTTAAATGGATCACCATTCCATATGTCATTTTTGCGGTTATCGTTTTATTACTAAATATTTTTTATACTAATATCAAAGTAACGATGGCATTATTTGGCCTTTTCTTTGCTTATAATTTAGGTATGTTATTTATCGCATTTATTAATAAATATAAACGAACGCTAATTTTAACATTGATTTTAACGATTTTAAGTGCAGCAACATTCTTTATATTACTATATGTGTTTGGACTAAATCGTGAAATTTTTGGATAACTCAACTACATTAACAAGAACTTTGTGAGGTTTTATAAACTTTACAAAGTTCTTTTATTTTTTATCTTAAAATTATTAAAATTTTAAGAACATTATTTTGAGAGTTAGTTAAATAAAGCGCTTTCTTGATATACTAATAGTGTATCCATCTTGAGGGAGTGTAATAAAAATGACAGAC
>NZ_PPRD01000076.1 GCF_002902575.1 Staphylococcus croceilyticus
GCATATAGAATTACTTTCAACATCATTTTTGGATGATATGATGTCGCACCACGATGGTGTCTGAATTCATCGAATTCATTCTCAGGAATTGTTTCAACAATATCATTTACATGTCGTGACATATCATTTGTGGGGATAAGAACTGAAGTTTCCATTGGTAGAGTAAGTTGAGTCATGTTATAATCTTTATACATAAGGCACCTCGTTAATTTAGTTTAGTGGTATTTATTAAATTATACGAAAGTGCCTTATTTTTTTAAAGTATTTCAATGTAAAATTACATATAAATACTAAGTGTTTTGGCGAGACTCTTGAGGGAACAGGACAAGCTGAAGACTACAGGCTGAAGCTGTCCCCTAAGAAAGCGAGCCAACAATACGAAGTATTGTAAATAAAGAAGCCAGTAAATGAATTTATAAAAAACTCATTTACTGGCATTTTTGCTAGGAATTATGTCCCAGCCTC
>NZ_PPRD01000077.1 GCF_002902575.1 Staphylococcus croceilyticus
GCATAAATATAGAATGTCATTAGGTTCTTTAAATTCACTTAATTTATCTATATTATCTATTAAAAATGCAATTAATGCATTAAATGTATCACCTAACATTTCATCATTGCTATATTTATAATCCGGTATGTTCCAAAACAAACCTTCAACTCCAAATGAAGAAGTTTGTTCCGCGTTTCTATTTTTACTATCTATTAATTGATATCTTATTTCCTTTATTATTCTAACCATCTTTTTATATTTATAATTTGTATTGTTATTTTTTATAACACTATTATTTATATGCTGTTCCGGATAATTTATAATTCGTTCACCTTTATCTGAATAAATTGTGATTCCTCCAATGAAATTATTTGGATCATCCATATAATCATTACTATAATCTCTATATCTAAAACAAGGTACACAATCTGTTTCTTTACGGTAAGTATTGCCATTGATTCTAATTGCTTTATTACCTCTTCTTACCTCACTTCTTCCAAATCTCTCAATCAAAGCTTCTTCTACTTCATCTTTAAAATGATACGGAGGCTTATTACTAGAAATAAATTTATAATTTTCTCTAGTTTTACCTTCCCTATATTTATCAAAAAACTCACTTTCTTTTACCACTGCAATATCAACGTCACTATTTTGTCTTACATTGGTATTTGTTGCATACGAACCTTTCACAAATATACTTAGTTCATAATCTTTCGATGGATTAGTCATTTTAATTTGATATGATAGCGTATCTTCATTGTTTCTATGTATACCTTTTTTTATTTCATACCCTAATGATTCCAGAGATTCTTGGATAATTCTTATTGCATTTTCACACTTTTCTTTTTCAGATTCTGACAATGGTTTAGAATATAATTTTAATTGTTCTTCAGTAAATAACAAATTTGCTCCCCCATTCATACTCAGTTTAACTACATAATAATCAATACTTTTATAATTAGCTACTTAATATTAATTAAATAATATAACAAACAATATTTTTCACAAAGAAAATCACAAGAAAAGTCATATAAAGACTTAATATTTGCTATATTTGTATAAAGGATAATATAGAGGTGTAATATAAATGGCGACAATCGGATTTGAAGAAAAATTATGGCAAGCTGCCGATAAATTAAGAGGAAGCATGGATGCTGCTGAATATAAAAATGTAGCATTAGGTTTAATATTTTTAAAATATGTATCAGATTCTTTTGAAGAAAAGTATGAAGAATTGAAGCAAGATCCTTATGCTGACGAAGAGGATCAAGATGAATATTTAGCAGAAAATATTTTCTGGGTTCCAAAAGAAGCAAGATGGCAATATATCAATGATAATGCGAAAAAACCAGAAATTGGACAAATTATTGATAAAGCCATGATTGCAATTGAAAATGAAAATGAATCACTCAAAGGTGTATTACCTAAAGAATATGCAAGACCTGCATTAGATAAAGAAAAATTAGGCGATATTATTGATTTATTTACATTTAAGGTTGGCGATACTGAAAGTCGTAAGCAAGATGTATTAGGCCGAGTGTACGAATATTTTATTGCTAAATTTGCGAGTGCCGAAGGTAAAAATGCTGGAGAATTCTATACCCCATCATCAATTGTAAAATTATTAGTTGAGATGATTGAACCTTATAAAGGACGCATTTACGATCCATGTTGTGGTTCAGGAGGCATGTTTGTACAAAGTGAACGCTTCGTTGAGAAACATCAAGGTCGATTAGACGATATTGCGATTTACGGACAAGAATCTAACCCTACGACTTGGAAATTAGCAAAAATGAACTTAGCTATCCGTGGTATTGATAATGACTTAGGTGAACGAAATGCTGATACATTCCATAACGATTTACATAAAGGATTAAAAGCAGATTACATATTAGCCAATCCGCCTTTTAACGCAAGTGATTGGGGTCAAGAACAATTACTTGATGATTATCGTTGGCAATTTGGTATTCCGCCAAAAGGTAATGCCAACTATGCATGGATTGAACATATGATTTCAAAATTAGCACCTAACGGTACAGCAGGATTTGTATTAGCTAATGGATCTATGTCTACCAGTGGTAAAGACGAATTAGAAATTCGTAAAAATCTAATTGAACAAGACTTAGTGGAATGCATTGTTACCTTACCAGGCCAACTCTTTTATTCAACACAAATACCTGTCTGTCTTTGGTTCATTAGTAATAATAAAGGCCAAAATGGTAAAAAAGAACGACGAAATGAAATTTTATTTATCGATGCTCGTGAAATCGGGCATATGGTATCTAGAACATTAAAAGAATTTTCAGATGAAGATATTCAAAAAGTAGCACAAACGTATCATGCATGGAGAGGTACAAACGATAAATCATATGAAGATATAGCTGGATTTTGTAAAGTAGCTAAGTTGGAAGAAGTTAAAAATAACGAATATATTTTAACACCTGGACGTTATGTCGGTTTAGCCGATGTTGAAGAAGATAAAGAGCCATTTGAACAAAAAATGGAACGTATTACTTCTGAATTAAGTGAACAATTTGCTAAATCAAAAGAACTCGAGGACCAAATCCGTAAATCATTGGAGGGATTAGGTTATGGAATTTAAATTAAAAGATTTAGTTAATATTAAGTATGGAAAAAATCAAAAAAATGTAAAAAATCCACGTGGTAAATATCCAATTTTAGGGACTGGGGGAATAATGGATTACGCAGACGACTTTCTGTACGATAAACCAAGTGTTTTAATTGGTCGAAAAGGGAGTATCGGCAAGGTAAAGTATATAGAAGAACCTTTTTGGACTATTGATACATTATTTTACACTATTGTTAATGAAAATCTTGTGATACCTAAATATTTATACTATAAATTAAGTCAAATAGACTTTAATTATTATAATGAAGGAACTACAATCCCTAGTTTGAGAACAGAAACGTTGTATAAAATAGATATAGATTTGCCCAAAAAAAACATACAAAAAAAAGTAGTTAATCTATTAAATACTATTGATGAAAAAATAGAAAATAATCAAAAAATCATAGCAAACCTTGAAAAACTATCACAAACATTGTTTAAACATTGGTTTGTAGATTTTGAATTTCCAGATAAAAATGGTAATCCTTATAAATCTAGCGGTGGAGAAATGGTTGATAGTGAATTAGGCGAAATACCTAAAGGATGGAGGGTCGAAACTCTAGAAAAGTTAGGTTCAATAGTTGGTGGAGGAACACCCTCTAAAAAAAATAAGGAGTATTACACGAATAACGGTATTCCTTGGATTACCCCTAAAGATTTATCGAAAAATAGAAATATATACATATCCCATGGTGAAAATGATATTAGTGAATTAGGTTTAAATAAAAGTAGTGCAAAATTATTAGAAAAAAATTCGGTATTATTCAGTTCAAGAGCGCCCATAGGTTATATTGCAATAAATAATATACCTGTAACTACTAATCAAGGATTTAAGTCCATAGTACCTAATGAAGAAATGAACCCTTATTTTATTTATTTTATCCTTAAAAATATAACTCCTTTAATAGAACAAACTGCTAGTGGTTCAACTTTTAAAGAAATATCTGCTAAAGGTTTGAAATCTATTAAAATAGTATTTCCATCGATAGAACTAATAGAACATTATGGAAACATTGTTAAAAAATATTTTGAAGAAATTAATTTTTTAGAAAATCAAAATATAAAATTAATAGAACTTCGAGATACTCTACTCCCTAAACTAATGTCTGGTGAAATAGAAATACCTGATGATATTGAGGTGAATAACGATGAACTTTCAATTTAATGAAGATGATTTAGAACAAGTCGCATTAGAATGGCTACAATCACTAGGCTATGACTATAAAAAAGGAAATGAAATGAGTATTACAGGTCTAGCGCCAGAACGTAAAAGTGATAAAGATGTTGTCCTTCATGAACGTTTAGAGAAAGCATTAAGAAAGATCAACTCAGACATCCATCCTCGTTTTATTGAAAAAGCGATACATGAACTAACTTTAGAGAAGTCGCCCAATCTTTTAGAAAATAACCTTACCTTTCATGAAAATTTGATTAATGGTATTGAAATCGAAGACTATGATGACGAAGGACAATCGGTAGTAGAAATTGTTAAAATCGTTGATTTTGAACATCCACAAAACAATGATTTTTTAGCAGTCAATCAATTCACGGTCGTTAATGGAGACTATACAAAACGTCCCGATATTGTCCTCTTTATCAATGGCTTGCCTATCGTTGTGATTGAACTTAAAAATTCAACCAATGAAACCGTAGGCGTCGAAGACGGCTATCATCAATTAGAAACATATAAAATGCGTATTCCACAATTGTTTGCATTTAATGAAGTGCTTGTTACAAGTGATGGTATTAATACTAAAGCCGGTTCACTAACTGCGAACTATGATCGTTTTATGACTTGGCGTTCTAAAGATGGAGAAACGGAATCTTCGTCAAGTTTAGCTAGCTTAGACGTACTCATTCATGGGATGTTAAATCCTGAAACACTACTTGATTTAATTCGATATTTTGTCTTATTTCAAGATGATGGTAAAGGACATATCAGTAAAATTCTAGCAGCGTATCATCAATATTATGCCGTTAATAAAGCCGTTGACAGAGCTTTATTAGCTTCATCTGGACAAGGTGATGGTAAAGGCGGCGTTATTTGGCATACTCAGGGGTCTGGTAAAAGTTTAACCATGGTCTTTTTCTCTGGAAAATTAATTCAAATGCTGAATAATCCTACCTTAGTTATCGTAACAGATCGTAATGATTTAGATAACCAACTATACAGTACGTTTGTTAAATCAAAAGGTCGATCTGGTAAAGGATTATTAAGACAAACACCAAAACAAGCTGAAACACGTAAAGAATTAAAATCGTTATTATCTGTTGAGTCGGGTGGTATTGTATTTACAACAATGCAAAAATTTGAACCTGAACAAAATGAAACGACCATGGCTGCCCTAACAGAACGTAAAAATGTGATTGTCATGGCAGATGAAGCACATCGTACACAATATGGCTTTAATGCAAAGTATGATGATAAAGGTGAAGGCATTAAATATGGTTATGCTAAATATTTAAGAGATGCTTTACCGAATGCAACATTCGTAGGATTTACAGGCACACCCGTAGCTTCAGCAGATAAAAATACGCAAATGGTTTTCGGAAACTATATCGATGTTTATGATATGACACAAGCTGTAGCTGATGGAAGTACCGTTAAAATTTACTATGAAAGTCGTGTAATTCCATTAAATCTACCTCAAAGTTTAGATTTAGATGAAGCATATAATGACATTACTGAAGATCAAGAAGAGGATGTAAAACAGCGTTTAAAATCAAAATGGTCCCGTATTGAAGCTTTAGCAGGTGCAAAACCTCGTATCGAAGCCCTAGCCAAAGATATCATCCAACACTTTGAAACACGTCAACAAGCGATGAAAGGCAAAGGAATGATTGTAACGATGAGTCGTCGAATTGCTGTTGATTTATATGATGAAATCATTCGTCTAAAACCAGAATGGCATTCAGATGATGATGATAAAGGAGTCATTAAAGTGGTAATGACGGGCTCCTCTAGTGACCCAGCCTCTTTCCAAAGACATATTGGTCCTAAAAAACGTCGTAATTTATTAGAAAAACGTATGAAAGATGTGAATGATGAATTACAACTCGTGATTGTTCGAGATATGTGGCTGACAGGGTTTGATGTTCCTTCTATGCATACGATGTATATTGATAAACCAATGAAAGGTCATAATTTAATGCAAGCGATTGCTCGAGTTAATCGAGTGTTTAAAGATAAGCCGGGTGGATTAATTGTCGATTATGTGGGTATCGCCGAAAGCTTAAAAGAAGCTCTTAAAGAATATACAGAATCTGATCAAGCTCAAACGGCAATAGATACAGATAAAGCGGTTGAATTGATGTTATTGAAGTATGATGTGATTCAAGATATGTTATATAATCTTGATTATTCTAAATTTAATTCAGAGAAAAAATCGGAACGTTATTATACAATATCGAATACGATGGATTATGTGATTGGTTTAGGTGAAGATGAACGTCAACGTTTTATTAAAACGGTCACAGAGTTAGGTAAAGCCTTTGCGCTTTGTGCGACTGAACCTACAGCCCAAGAACTCAATGATGAAATTGCCTTCTTTAAAGCGGTTAAAGCAGGACTTGTTAAATTGTTACAACCGCCAAAAGAAGGAAAAACACGTAAAACACCTGCAGAAGTTGAAGCAGAGATTAATCAACTTGTGTCACAATCTGTTGTGACTGAAGATGTCATTGATGTTTATCAAACGCTAGGTCTTGAACAACCCGATTTATCAATCCTATCTGATGATTTCTTAAAAGATGTCGAAGGATTGAAACAAAAAAATGTTGCGGTAGAATTATTAAATCGATTACTCAAAGGGCAAGTTAAATCATTAATGAAAACGAATGCGACAGTATCTAAGCGCTTCTCTGAGATGTTAGGAAATTCGATTAATAAATATAATAGTCGTTCCATTGAAACATCAAAAGTGATTGAAGAACTCATTCAACTTGCCAAAGATATTAAACAAGAACAACAACGAGGAAATGAATTAGGCCTAAATTCGGATGAGATTGCGTTTTACGATGCTTTAGTTTCACATGAAACAGCGAAAAAAGCGATGGAAGACAAAGAACTACGTGCGATTGCTCACGAGCTAACTAAAACAGTGAAAGAAAACATGAGTGTTGATTGGTCTAAACGTGATAGCGCAAAAGCTAAAATGCGTGTAGCTGTTAGACGATTGCTTAAGAAATATGGCTATCCGCCAGATTTACAAAAAATGGCTGTAGAGCAGGTCGTAGAACAAGCAGAACTTATGGCGAGTAATCAATAAAAAATAAACTAAAAGAGCATCCCTCACCGCAAAGTGAAGGATGCTCTTATATTAAAGATGACAATTCATATATACTTCATTCATTTATTTTATGACTAAAATCTTTTCTGAAAGCATCGTATGGACCTTTATAAAGAGTACTTTCTTTAGCATGTTGGACATGACGCTCTTTATCTTCATCGCTTCTATCATCAATATAATCAATAAATTCTCCTGTTCGCTTATCAATAGTGACAGCAGCTTTCATAGGATAACCTTCTGCATCTTGAGAAGTAAATTTGATAGCGTACACATTATTATCAGTTCTAGTACTATCTATACGATAGTCATTTCCTGTTCGTATAGGTGGAAACTCATCTTTTATTTTTTGAATAGCTTCATTTTCTGTTATTAGTTGCAGATCTTGTTGTGAACTTGAATTATTCTCAGTTGGTTGATTTTGTTCTGTTTGATTTATAATATTTTCTTGAGATGATTGTTTAGAAGTATCTGATTCATTCGAACTTGTATTGTTTGAATCAGTATGAGGGTTTTCTTTCTGTTTATTTTTCTCACTATTTTCCTCATCGCGCTCAATATTAATTGTACAAGCAGATAGTAAAAAAGAAGTTAAAAGTACTAAACTAATTATATATTTTTTCATAAATTAAATGTCCCTCCATTATTTTAAATTGTACAATACATTTCAAATAAAATTAAATATATATAATGGAAAATAGCAAAAAAATTAAATATATATAATGGAAAATAGCAAAAAAATTAAATAGAGAGCATCCCTCACCGCAAAGTGAAGGATGCTCTAATTTTATTAAAAGTAATATATTTTTATTTTGATAGGTAATAATTAATAATATCTTGTAAATCATTGTTAAGGACCGTTGTAATAGAGTCATCATTCATAAAATCTTCATAGATTTTATCAAGTATTTCTTCATCTTCAATCGCTGTGAAATGATGTACTAATCCTTTTACAATCGATATATAATTTTTCGATTCTAAACAATTAGCAACCGTTCGCCAATCTGATTGTTTAGTTTCATGGTTCATAGATAATCCTCCTTTATTTCAATGTCCATTTTTGACGCGCTTTAGGATTAAGCGGATGCATAATTTCATTTGTTGCTGGATTTATGAGCTTTTTTACTTTCTTTTTATGAGGTTTTAACATTTCCATCACTTGCTCAACACGTTCGACAACAACAGGTCGTTTTGCATAAGCACCATAGGCTAAAATCACTGTTTCACTTTCACTAATCGCTTTCATTAAATGAATATTTGTGTGCTCATCGTATGGCTCTTTGATATGTTTAAGATTTTCGGGTGTTTTAATATTCGAAAATAGATTTACAAGATATACAGCACCGTATCGTTCTGAATTCGCTAATTGATTGAGGATAAGAACAGTTGTGAGATCGAGTGATAATACACCATCTAAATGAGGGTACATCGTTATCACTGTACAAGCGGGTTTCTTTTCATCCCATGTTTTCTTGAGTAAATAGCGGTGTTTTTCATCCTTGCTAAATATAGCTTCTGTGCGTATGGTACTTTTAATTGTATTCATATTTGTTCCTCCTTTTTAGTATTCTTCTGGTAAAAGCATCACATAATAAAAAACGTCTACATCATCTTCACGAATGACGTAGACTTTCTTAGGTAATGCGTTTTGATTTTTTACATAGTTTGTATAGTGATATTCCAATTTGTATGTGGGTTGTTCTTGTTTATGTGTGATTGAGAGTATATTCTCATCTTCTTGCAGTTTAAAAATGTGTAGGTAATCTGTATGAGGTGATTTTTCTCTTTCTTCAACCATATGCCAAAGTAATATTTGAAATTCTAGAGATAAATGTTCACTAACACCTCTTGTAATGTATCGATTGATTTTCATACTATTCTCCTCCATTTTGTTTTTCTTTCATAATCTCAATGACTTCATTGATAACTGTGACAGATAGTTGAGCGACCTTGATCCAGTTCATAATTACTCGCCCCCTTTTTGTAACAAGTAGCGTTCATCAATAATGACTTGATGAGTGTCATTTAAAAATATAAAGTCTAAATCAAAATTATCTAAATAACCTATTGCTACTAATTCCTTATCTAAATAACATAAAAAAGGGTAAATGCTGATTTCATGTAATTCATCATTGTAATAGGTAAAAGTATTTAAAATTTTATGTTCAAGTGGACTATTTTTAATATATTTTTCAGGTAATACATCTTCAGCCACCGCATCTACGGTTTCACAAGCCCAAGTTTTTTGATAATTTAGTTTAAATCGTTCCGTAATATACGTTTTAAGTTGTTTGCTTAGCGTCATTATAATGACCTCCCTAATTAATAATGTGTACTCCATAAATAAAATATATATTTATAAAATATTTCAAAACTCCTCCACTTTTGTCACTCTAAAAAAGTGGTAAAAGTGATAAATTTTCAATCCTATTTTCATTTGCGACATTTATCACAAAATTAAATTTAGGCATAAAAAAAAACCCCCAATCTTTTTTCAAAGATTGAGGGATAAGACTTTCATCAATTTTATACCTTACAAGTTTTACTTGTTTATCTGTCGTAATTTCAATTGAATCAATTAACATTTTCATAAGTTGATTTTTAGCTTCGGGTGTAGCCTTTCTTAAGTACAGACTGAATCGTGTTATCATCAAAATGAGTCGTGCTTTTAACTTATCAAAATTGGGTATATCATCCTGTGATTGATTTGCTTGTTTTGCTTCTTTAATTTGTCGGTCTAATACTTCTAACTGTTGATTCATTTCACTTTGTTTAGCTTTTAACATTTCGCTATCCATTTCATCATCTAAGAACAATTCCAATAATCGTTCTTGTTGTGTTTTAACTTTTGCTTTTTGTTTTTCTAGACTATCAATATCATATTTTATTTCTGTTTGTTTACTATGCTTTTGTTTCAGTTCTTCTATCACACTTGACGCAATCTGCTTAATAACATTAGGTTGTGAAAGAATACGATTCAAATGAACATTGATTACGCGTTCGACGACTTCAGCATTAATCGCATTACTATGACAGGCAGAACTTCCTGAGCGGTTGAATAATGAACAAATGTAATAGCGTTTGATTGTCCGTTCTTTGGACTTTTTCGTTTTATAATACGTCCGTCGACATACCATATTATTTCCGCATTCTGGGCATTTAATAAGGCCACGTAAGTAGAAATCTCCACCAATAGGTCGACCCGGTTTAAAACTTTTAGAAGCTAGTTTCTCATGAACTTGATCAAATACATCTTCACTTATAATGGCTTCATGCTTACCTTTGACCAATATCACATCATTTTTATCACTTTTACCACTTCTTCGCTGAACAGCCCAATTTTGATGGTTATTGAATCTGACATAGCCTTTATAGACTGGATTATTCAAAATATATTTCACGCCAAACACTGAAAATGGTTTTTGATTAATGGTGCGATATCCTTTTTGATTTAGAATTGTCGTGATTGCTTTAAGTCCTTTATTGTGATTCAAATATAAATCAAAGATTTCCCGTACAATATGAGCTTCATTTTCATCAATAACTAAATCATTTTTCTGTGTCAATGGATTAAGTGATAATTTGTAGCCTAAAACACGACCTGTGATTGCCTCTCCGCTCCTTGCCTTAGCATTCATAGAAAGTTTCACATTGGAAATCAAAGTCTGGCGTTCTATAGATCCTATTAACCCAAACATTGTAACGAGTACTTCTCCAGAAGCATTGGATGTGTCAATATTCTCAGAAATCGATTTATACCCTACGTCATGCTCTTTGAATTCATGAATAATATTAAACACGTCTCTCATTGAGCGAGAAATACGATTCAATTTCCAACTTAATACCATTTCGATTTTATTATCCTTAACATCCTGTAATAGACGTTTCATTGCCGGACGACCTTCAATATTTTTACCTGAAATGCCTGAGTCAGTATATGTCTCATAGTCATAACCTGGGAAATTTTTCACAACCTCTTTGATGAGTACTTGTTCTTGCTCATGGATTGAGTACCCATGCTCCGATTGCTCTGACGTACTAACGCGTGAATAAAGTGCAATTTTACCCTTCATATCATACCGCTCCTTTTATTAGATTATTGCTACAGACTATCGGTCTTGTAACAACATATAGATAATATATATTTATAATTTCGTTTCATTTTTATCACTTTTACCACTTAATCATATGAGTACTACAGGCAAGTGCCTGTAGTACGTAATTAGCCTTAATTACCTTTATTGATACGTTCTTCTATGATAGGTACAAGCACTTCTACAAATGCTTCAATTTGTTCATTATTCATCGTCAAAGTCCTCCCAACCTAAGTTCAAATCATCTTCGTATAAGAATTCATCATCTGTTACATTCTCATTTTTATCGAATGAAATCATGTCATCTTTTTTATCAGTTTCTTTCCATCCTAAATCGACCCAATACTTATAACCATTATTTAGTCTACTTTGTACATTAAAGTTAGCTTGAACCAAATCATTAATAACTTGAGAGCTTACTTTAATTTCATCTCTAATAACCTCATTTAGCCTAGACACTTTGATACGTGACCCTGGTTTAATTGCTATAAGTTTTCGGAGTAAATTAATACATGCTTTCTGATTTGGAATACTTACGGACCTGCTAGAAACAAATTCATATCCAAAATTTAACCAATCATGAGAAATTTCAGTAACACGATCATTTTGGAGGTACTCGATATCATTTTTTACAATTTGCTTATACACATACATCAAGTAAAGAAAGATTTCTTTCTTTTCATCCTGTAACTTTTCAATTAAGTCGGGATCAGCTTTTTCAACATAATATTCACATGGAATAACAGCAATTCTACGCTCTAATGCTTTTGCGTGCTCAGATGGAAAGTTTAGTACAGCATTAGTATTAAAAATCAGTTTTAAATCTAATGTGACTTCTACTTGTGTCTGTCCCTTTCTATCAACATGGATAGGTTCAACTGAAAGTAACTTCTTAAAGTCATTTACTACCTTCTCATTGATTCTTGCCTCACCAATTTCATCACTTGCCATTAATCGTTTCCCAATTAAGCTTTCTTTATCAAAACGTCCACCAAGTTCGTTTAGCGTTTTTGATATAACGTCATTTTGATGAAAGAATGATTTCAACAACTTTATATATACTGATTTTCCATTATTAGCAGCGCCATGCAGAATCAAACCTCTTCGTAGTTTGGTATTAGCAGTAAGCAGTATTGCTGTATGCTGTATCAGAAAGTGCTTTAAATCGGTATCAAAGTTAGCAAGCTCTAGCATGTATTTACTGAAGTGGTCAGGTATATTTTCATTTATAACGTCACCTTTATCTATTTCTATATTCAAGCGTGTTTTAGGGAATATATCTATACAATTTTTAACAACTTCAAATGTATTTAGATTAAACATGTTAGGACCGCAACCAATATACTGCTTATCCTCAACAAGCTCTTCTACATCTGTTGATTTTTGTAGACCATCAACCACATTTCTTAGTGTACTTTGTGAAGGTTTGTAGTCGATAAATAGTACTTGTATCATTTTACTTACCAATCCTTGTAATTCATCTTTATTTATCTTTTGCCAACCGTTAGCTTTGAAAACAAATAATTCTGAATTAAAACGTTTAATATGAAAAACCTCTATCATCATTTCCATTAGTACTGTATCATTGGGTTTCTTCTGAATACCAAAATAGCTATAGATATTAGGTCGGTAATCCTTATCTTTAGGGATATTAATTTGTAACTTATCAATAAGTTTGCTATATATTGCTTCACCTTGTGCCGTTTCTTCTATCTCATTGCCATTACCAATACTAAGGGTTAGGATAGCAATCAGACCTTGACGGTCGATTGCCTCCTTAGCTTCACTTAATAGCTTAGATAACATTTGTAATATATGGTTCATTATAATATGCCTCCAGTTTCATTTAATGGCGCTACATCGTTTACATAATAATTACCATTATATTGACCAATATGGATTAAATGCTTACGGTCAATGTAAGGTTCATACGTTTTATGACACACGCTATAGTTGCTATGACGTTTAAGCCAATCTTTGATCGATACCTGATTAGCTCTTGCTTGTGTTGAAATATTACGATTCGCATATACAATCTGATTGTTCACTTCAATTTCATACGTGAATTGGTGCTTTACTTCACCTGAGAAATCTTTTTGAATCACAGAATGTAACGTAGCTACATATATATTATTTTCTTTAAGTGGTGTAATACTTGGAATGTGTAAGCTTTGTCCTCTATCATTATTCATGGTCTACACCTCCTACAGCTTCCACTGTCACATGTGCAAATTCACCATTGAACAACTGGTTAGCTGTACTTTTCATTAGCTGAGCAACATCACGTGCAGTTACTTCATCATCACATTCAATCATAATCGCATCGTGTATCGGCACTATAATCTTGAACGTTTTTTGATCGCACTGTGCTTTGTACACTTTTAGCAGAATGTGCTTGAAAATATAACTCGCTACAGTTTGTACGTAGATTGCCATAATACTGCTACCTTGAAATGCGCTCATATCATGTTCAATGCCGTAAGGCATAGGCATGGTTTTATGCTCTTCGATTTGTTTCTTAAGTTCGATGACTTTTGTAAATTGGCTGACCGCATCCAACCATTGCACTTCACTTACATAATGTTTCAACTTGAATTTAGGACTATTGAAGTTGCCACCAAATAGAAACGAACCAATAAATGCACGTTTAACAAATACTCGTAGCTCATATGATAAGCCTAATTCACTTAGCAATGCGTCATACAATCCGTCTTTCTGATTTAAAAAGTCAATCAGTTTTGAATCTTGAGTCATGTACGCAACAACCGAAGGTTCAAATGATTTAAAATCGACAGTATATACCTTCTTATATTTTGAAGGTAAAATCGTGCATTGGACTGCTTTAGGTAAGCCCTGAATATTAAAATTTTTAGTTGTGATTCGATGTGTTCGTGTACCAATCAACGATAATTGTGTATATAATCGATTCGTACCATTTAATGACTGATCTAATCTATCAAATAACTGTTCGATTTTATCAGAATGTTCATTGTTCTTAGCCTTTTCAAGCATTATCGCTTTGATATCGGGTAATTTATCAATATTAAGTGTAATAGGTTCTGCTTCAATTTCTTCCTTTAATGCTTCCAATTCATGATGGACTTCCACATATTGATCTAATTTAGCTTGTTCATCAGCTAAAAGTGCATTATATTGTTGGTCAAGCTGCTGACTGAATTGTTGCTGCAATTGTTGAACATCAGTTTGGTTAGATGATTTGTTCATTAACCATTGTTGTGTTTTGTCACTTTGAGTCAATGACATCAGTTTGTCTCTTGTCTCCATATAAATCTGCTCCTTTATGGCAGAAAGTTGCGCGCTAACTTTTGCTTTAATTTTTTATTTGTCTTGGCCTCGACAATGTATAATTTAGCAATATTATACTAAGGTGTAATTGAGTTATTAAAAAATCACCAAAAAAATAAACCCAACAAACGTTGATATAACAAGGTTTGTTGGGTTTGTTTTTTTATTTAAATTTATTCTTATGTTTAACTCTAAAAAACAATCTTAATCTGTTTTAGAACCAAATCTACGATTTTTAATTGCTTTTTTAAAGTCTTCTACGAAAGGTCCTACCATGAAATTATCAAAGCTGTAGCCAGACTCTTCTACCTTTGACAGTGTATTCAATGCCTGGTTTACAAAGTAGCTTCCTTGTTCTGTTATTTCGTTTCTCACTACCATTTGGGCATTTGAATAGTTTAACTTCACTTTATCGTTACTTATATATCTGTCAATTTTAATAATTGCATTATGTACATCTTCAATAGCATATCTTACGTAATCACTATTTATCTTATTAAAATATTTCGGATTAATGCTATATTTCATTAATTCACTTTCTAACCTCTCTAAGTCAAACTTAGCTTGTAAAAAGAAATCTAAATAGCTCGGCTGTTTATTTGCACTCTCTATATTAGCCTCGATAATTTTTATTTTTTTAATAATATTACTTTGGTTCATTGTATGTAACCTATTTTTTTTGTAATATAAAATCCCAAAATTTTGAGAGCTACGTCTTAATGTACTATTGTTCCAAAATTGTTGATTCTTATAAAATTCTGCTACGTCCCACTTTCTATTATTTTTAACCAATTCATGATCAATCAACTTAGATATACTTTTAATAGATTCTTTATGAATATTTTTTCTCAATTTGTTTTTCTTATCTAAACTTTCGATAAAATTACTATCAGCTCTTTGTGAACGTTTTAGCATATCTGCAATTAACCAATCAAGCTCCATATACTCTGTTTCATCATAGTCCCATACATCTTTAATTAAGCTATCTAATGGCATTTCATTTTTCTCGTATAATAGGTGGTTTAATTCGTAATCCTTTTTGGGATACTTACCTTCTTTTATTGCATTTGTGTATTCTTCTAATTCATTATTTTCTTTTATTTGGGTGTTTCTACGTTCTTTTGCCATAAATTGAAAAATCGTTTCATCTATAGATTTTAATACTTCATTTTGTAGCTCAATTCTTTTATGTATGGGCAAAGGTGTCATATATTGGTATAATTCTTGTTCCTTTTTATTAATTGATTCACCAATACTTAACCATGCTTTAGTATTTTGATATACGTCTTTCGTATGTATGTCTGCAATTAATCTTTTGTATTTAATTTCATTGATAGATTTCATTAACTGATAAGTATATTCCATGTAACTAGATGCTTTTATATTTTCAATCATCTCTTTTTTAGATTTTCCGTTTTGTTTAAAAGCTTTGGAATTTATATCCACTGGGTAATAGTCAATACTTTTTAGTAGCACCTTTATTAATTCTTTTGCGACGCCATTAAATGTGTATTGATTATTTTTATCTTGGCCTTTGTAATTGTGAAAAATTTTCATATCAATTTTAAAAAGCTTAGTAATGGTTTCCATTCTTTTTTTAAACTTATGTGGAGTGAGCTCTAATTCTATGCGAATATCTTCCTTTGAATATAATTTTTTTACTATCTCATTCGATGACATCATACTCTGCCTCCTAGTTTATGTCTAATTCTTTTTTGTTTTTCACTTATACATTCAGATATGAAATCTTCAAAATCTAATTCAGGTTATTTTGGATTTCTAACATTTTCTTCGTGTCCAATAACACTTACCAACTTTCCTAGACTACTTCTTTTCTCACTCTCATAATACTTATTATTCACGCCACATTCAGTAAAATAATTTATAATATTTTGAATATCCTTAATACTAGCTTCAATATTTAATATCTTCTTACATCCACTTATTATTCAAAATTATTTTGTATCTCGTGTTTTTTAATTACATCAGTGAGTAATGAAAAATCAAATTTTCTAATTTCCTGATTTCCATTAATTTCAGATATTTTCTCAACTAATTTCTTATCAAACAAATTACCGATAATAGTATTTACTGCTTTAATTTTACGATCATATGGTTTACTATAATAATATTTATCGGTTTCGTGTTTTATTGTTGAAAGTGGTTCTTTAATATTACCCTCATAACAAAATATGATTAAATTTATAGCATTTGAAAGCTGTAAAGCTACTTCATTATACTGTTTTCTTTGCCTATTAATATCTAAATTACCTTTATTCGCTACTTCCTGCAATTGATTACCTTCATTAATTACTTTAAACGGGTTAAACAAAGGTAATTTGTCTTGATTTGATAATTTTAGTAAGTCTTCAGCAATATGATAACCACAATTAAACGTACCTAAAACTTTTTTAGAATTACCTTTTAAGCTGTATGAAAAACAGTAATAGCTATCTGTCAGTATGCCACCTTCACCGTCTTTCTTTTGATCTTCTAATAATTTTAAATGTGATATAGGTGTCACATCATATTTCTCAAGAAATTTAAGCCTATTTTCATGACCTCTTAAATTCATACTTAAAGACCCCTTTGTTTAAATTTGATACATTATTATTAATTACTCTGATTTACACTCTTCATCTACTTACCAATTTTTTAGTTTTATTTGTGATAAGCTTCTGCGTATCGGTTAATGATGCGGTTTATTTTTAGTTTTTTATACCCAAATGATTTTTTAACAGATGACTCTCATAATCTCTTCTAAACACTCCACGTTCTTGAAGAATTGGTATCACTAAATGAATAAATTTTTCAAATGATTCTGGATACGTCGGGGCCATCAACATAAAACCATCGCACGCTTCTTTTTTAAACCATTCGATCATTTCATCCGCCACTTGTTCGGGAGTTCCTACTATTGTCTTGTGCCCTACCCAAGTACCAAAACGATCTAATAAATCTCTTAATGTAAGATGCTCAGTCTTAATGGCACGTTGTATGGCTTCATATACTGATTTTACGACCTTTTTCGATAATGTTTCATAATCTGGTAAGGACGGTATAACTTCATCTAGTTTCCATTCACTTATATCTAGACCAATAGCTTTAGATAATTGTTTCTTGCGTTTTTCAAGTGGAATCATATCATCTAATTGTTGCTTAAGTTTATAAGCATCCTCTTCATTCTCATCAACATAAACAGTGAGACCTGGTAATACAAGAGGGGGTTGACGATTTGCTTCCATGGCACGTTGATGAATGTCTTGTCTGAACTGTTGGCCATCTTGTAAATTCCATGCAATTGAAAAAATAGCATCCACGTGTCGTACTGCTAAATCACGACCTGGAATGGAAGTTCCTGCTTGAAATAAACGTGGTCGACCATATTTGGGTGTTGGAATGTTAATAGCTCCGGCAACTTGAAAATACTTTCCTTGATAATGAAGTGGATGAATATACTGATGATTTAAGCCAATTCCTGAGTTTTTGTGATTAACGATAGCCTCTACAGTAAATGATTCCCATAATTTTTTCATTACATTAATAAACTCATCTGCTCGTTCATAACGTTTTTCAAGATGTGGTAAAGCTTGCATCGAGTAGTTTTGTGCTTCTAAATCAAATTGAGATGTTACAATATTTGCCCCAATACGCCCATGAGATATTTGATGTAAACTTGAAAGCATACGTGCTGCAAGATAAGGTTCATAAAAAGAAGAAGACATGGTACCTATCAAACCAATTGAATGTGTTTCACGTGAAATGGCAGCAAGCGCCGTTAGTGGTTCAAAATAATAAGAAATATGTCCTGTTTCTTCTCCAGAAATATATTGACCATCACCTAAGAAGAATGCATCCAGTTTACCTTTTTCGGCTAATTTCGCTAACTTAATTTGAAAATCAATATCTCCAACTTCTTCAACATATGAATGTGGTAGTCTCCAAGAGGCAGGATGTAGACCTGTACTATAAGCTAAAACAGATAAATGCATGTGTTTCATTATTATTAATCCTTTCACTATAAAATAAAAATAACGTTTTAATTTATATTTATCATAAATAACTTAATGAAATTTTACAATATTTATTAAATAATTCATATTTGAAATATAAACTTATTACATCACTAACTAATTACTTTATTGAAAAATAAAATCATGATTATTAATCATTGCGGTCCAACGTGTTAGAAGCACGTTGGACCTTTATTTGAATTTACTCACAAATATATATTATCTTTTTGGAGGTGTATAACATGGAAGAAGTTATTGCTTATGTACGTCAAAGTACACTCAAACAACAAAGCTTAGCGACTCAGAAATCCCTCATTATAGACACTGCTAAGCAATATGGATGGTCCAATGTAACATTTTATGATGATAAGAAAACAGGTCGACATACAAAACATTCGGGTTATCAAAAAATGGTAGAAATGATTACATCTGGAAAATGTAAAGTATTATGTTGCTATCGCTTAAATCGGCTCCATCGTAATTTGAAAAATGCCATACAATTCTTTGAAATTTGTAAAAAGCATCACGTCACAATCATCAGTGTTAACGATGGATATTTTGATTTGTCTTAAAAGTTTGATTGCTTTCGCTTAAACATACTCATGAGTCTAGCTGAAATGGAGTCTAATAATATCAGTGAACAGACACGAAATGGGACAAGAGAAAAAGCCAAACAAGGTAAGCTAATCACAACTCATGCACCTTTTGGGTATCGTTATAGACAAGGTCATTTTGTTGTACATGAAGAAGAAGCCTATACAGTCAAAGCAGTTTATCGCTGGTACTTACACGGTCTAGGCTACAAAAAGATTTCCCAACATTTAGATAACCATCCTAAGCTTATTCCTCGTAAGCCCTATCAAGTTAGAAATATTCTCTTGAATCCTAACTATTGCGGTCGTGTCATTAATAAATATGGCACATTTAATGATATCGTTCCGCCTATTATTGATGTTGATATGTTTGAAGAAGCACAAGAGCGTCGTATTCATAAGCAACACAATCGATCCAATTCTAGAAATAAGCTAAAGCGACGAATCAAATGTCCTTACTGTCAATCAACATTAACAAACTTAACGATAAAAAAAGAGAAACACTCCCTACGTTACTATGTTTGTCCTAAGAATATGAATGAAGCCTATCATACGTGTCCATTTAAAGGTATCAATGCGCAAATGATTGAAACAGAGGTCCTCAACACTTGTAAAGCATATTGTGATAATCCGTCATTTCATGACAAATTAAATAAGACAATACTAAAAGCTCTAAAACACCAACAAATGAAACACAGACAATCACATTTAACACAAGAACAACTCATCGAAAAACTGGCACAAAATCAAATTGATATCGAAACGTTTAAACGTTTATCTGCTGGCTTTGAAAGAGAAGAACGTTACTCTAATTATTCACATAAACAAATTACCGAAACAATCCGTCATATAATCAAAGATAAATTGACATTAGAAACCATAGCACCTTTGATTAATGACATTACAATAACTCAAACTAAACAATTACAAGGTATCTACTTTAAAAATAGTCCACTCAATATCGTTGAACAATCACACTTAATAATATCTGAAAGGATGGAAGTAATATGAAACAACTTAAAAAGAAACATATTGGATTATATGCCCGTGTATCGACTGAAACTCAAAAAAATGGTTACAGTATTCAAGGTCAATTAAACCAACTTACAGAGTATTGTCAATTTCAAGGTTATGAGGTCGTTGATGAATATACCGATCGTGGTATATCGGGTAAAACAATGGAACGTCCAGAATTACAACGTATGTTAAAAGATGCAAATGACGGTAAGTTAGACTGTATTATGGTCTACAAAACCAATCGTTTAGCTAGAAATACCTCAGACTTATTAAATATTGTGGAAAAATTGTATAAAATCAATGTCGAATTTTTTAGTCTAACTGAAAAAATAGAAATTGCCAGCTCAACAGGTAAATTGATGCTCCAAATTTTAGCCAGCTTCGCAGAATTTGAAAGAAATACGATTATAGAAAACGTTTATAACGGTCAAAGACAACGAGCGATTGAAGGTTATTACCAAGGTAATTTACCTTTAGGCTATGATAAAGTACCTGACAGTAAAAAAGAGCTCATGATCAATCAACATGAAGCGAATATTGTTAAATATATTTTTGAGTCATACGCTAAAGGTCATGGTTATCGTAAGATTGCGAACGCATTGAATCATAAAGGTTATGTGACTAAGAAAGCGAAACCTTTTAGCATTTCGTCCATTACTTACATCATCTCAAACCCTTTTTACATTGGAAAGATACAGTTTGCGAAGTATAGACACTGGAGCGATAAAAAACGAAAAGGACTCAATGAAGAACCAATCATTGCAGATGGTAAGCATGCGCCTATTATTGATAAAGCTTTACGGGATAAAGTACAGTTTAAACGCCAAGAGAGTCGCAAGAAACCACAAGTTCACGGTAAAGGGACTAACCTACTGACTGGCATTGTAAAATGTCCGAAATGTGGTGCAGCAATGGCCGCAAGTAATACGACCAATACATTAAAAGATGGCACTAAGAAAAGAATCAGATATTACTCATGTAGTAATTTTAGAAACAAAGGTTCAAAAGTTTGTTCAGCCAATAGTGTTAGAGCAGATGTACTAGAAAAATATGTTATGGATCAGATATTGGAAATTATCAAAAGCAAAAAGGTATTGAAGCAATTGGTTGAAAAGGTAAATGAAAGAAGTCAAATAGACGTATCTTCTTTGAATCATGATATTGCCTATAAACAGTCACAATGTGAAGAAATAAAAGCCAAAATGCATACACTAACGAAAACTATCGAAGACTCCCCTGACTTAGATAGCGTATTGAAACCAACAATACTTAGCTACCAAGATGAATTGAATCAAATAAATAATCAAATCCATCAACTAGAACAAGATAAACAAGCGGAATCTCCACATTATGATGCAGATATGATTGCTAATGTATTACAAGCAATATTCAAAGATATAGACAAATTAGAGAAATCTCAGTTGAAATCACTATATCTAACAATCATCGATCGTATTGACATAAGAAAAGATGAGCATCATAAGAAGCAATTTTACGTTACGCTCAAACTGAATAATGAGATTATCAAACAACTATTTAATAACCATCCACTTGGGAGTGGGACAGAAATAATATTTTCTCAAAATTTATTTCGTTGTCCTACCCCAGCAAGGATGACTAGGTTTGAAAAAAGCTTGATTCAAGCGCATTTTCAAATCAGTCAGCTACTGACAAAATGATAAAATAGGCTGAGACATTTTATTTTGTCCCAGCCTCTTATTTTTGTCCCAAACACTGTATCTTATTATTTAGTAAATAAAGTGAGTATAATTATCTTTTAATAGAATAAAAAATAAAACCCTTCAAGAAAACGTTTACACAAAAATGTATATATGTTATTATCTCTTTGAATGAAACAAACAAATGTTTTGTTTGTGAACTATTGTTTCTTTAAAAGGAGGTGCTATTTTGAAAAATAAAGAGCAATTTATTTTAAACGAAATTAAAAAAAATCCTTTTATTACTCAACAAGAGTTAGCAGAACGTATTGGTTTATCAAGGCCAGCCACAGCTAATATAATATCTGGTTTAATAAAAAAGAAATATATATTAGGAAAAGCATACATTGTTAATGAGGAAGATTCCATAATCTGTATTGGAGCTGCTAATGTTGATAGAAAGTTTTATTGTGATACTGATCTACAATCTATGACTTCCAATCCAGTAAAATCAACAAAATCGATTGGAGGTGTAGCAAGAAATATTGCTGAAAACTTAGGGAGACTTGGTGAAAATGTTACATTTTTAACAGCAGCTGGAAATGATAGCGAATGGAGTTTGATTAAAAAACTATCTGAGCCTTTTATGAATACAAATTATATTCAACCTATAGAAAATGCAAGTACAGGATCATATACAGCTATTATAGATAAAAAAGGTGATATGCAGTATGGTTTTGCAGATATGAATATTTACGAGGAAATTACACCTGAATTTCTGTCAAAGCAGTCATCTATCTTATTAAAAGCTAAATGTTTAGTAATAGATTTAAATTTACCCAAAAAATCTATTGAGTACCTCACTTCATTCGCAGAAAAAAACAATATTAAGTTAGTAATTGTACCAGTATCTTCACCTAAAATGATCCATATGCCTAATTCACTACATTCAATTGATTGGTTAATTATTAATCGCGATGAAACTGAAACTTTTTTAAAAATGAAAATTGATAGTAATGATGACATGAGTATTGCTGCTGAGAAATTAATTAATCTTGGTGTGTCTAACGTCATTATTACAAATGGACTAAAACCACTCATTTTCAAAGATAATAGTTCAGAATCATTTCACTCAGTAATTTCATCTAAAAATGTAGTTGATGTAACTGGTGCTGGTGATTCATTTACTAGCGCAGTAATATATAGTTGGCTAAAAAATTATACTAATGAAGACATTATTAACTTAGCTTTGTTAAACTCGAAGAAAACTGTTGAAACTAATTACACTGTTAGACAAAATTTAGATCAAAAACAATTAGAAATTGAATTGGAGGAATTTAAAAATGAAAAAATTTCTTGAATTTTCTACAGAAGTTGAAGAAGCCAAAAAAAACAATAGTCCCATAGTAGCTTTAGAATCTACAATAATCTCTCATGGTATGCCCTACCCACAAAACATTGAAATGGCAAAAAAAGTTGAACAAATAATACGAGACAATGGCGCCACACCTGCTACTATTGCCATAATGGATGGGAAAATAAAAATTGGTTTAAACGAAAATGACTTGGAGACTCTAGCAAATAGTCCTAATGTCGCTAAAGTATCTCGTCGCGACTTAGCAGAAATAGTTGCTACTAAAAAAATTGGGGCTACAACTGTTGCTTCTACTATGATTTGTTCAGAATTAGCTGGGATACCATTTTTTGTCACTGGTGGAATTGGTGGTGTTCATAAGGGCGTAGAAACTAGTATGGATATTTCAGCAGATTTAGAAGAACTAGCGCATACAAATGTTACAGTTATATGCGCAGGAGCAAAATCTATTTTAGATTTGCCTAAAACGCTTGAATACTTAGAAACTAAAGGTGTTCCGGTAATTGGATATCAAACAACTGAACTACCTGCTTTTTTCACTAGAGAAAGCGGTTTAAAACTAAATAGTTCAGTTGAGGAACCTACAGAAATAGCTGAAATTTTCAAGACCAAAATGGAGTTAAATTTACATGGTGGAATGGTCATTGCAAATCCTGTTCCTAAAGAACATGAACTTTCTAAAGATTATATTGACACTATAATTGAAGAAGCTGTTAAAGATTCTATTGCCAATGGAATTAGTGGAAAAGACTCTACACCTTTCCTTCTTAAAACAATCGTTGAAAAAACAGATGGCAAAAGCTTAGAAACAAATATTAAGTTGGTAGAAAATAACGCTGTTTTAGGAGCTAAAATAGCTGTAGCTTTCAGCAAAATGTAGGTGCTTGACTATGTCAATAATCTTCACATTTTTAGGAATAGTTTTTGCTTTATTAGTTGCATATATTTTTAGTTTTAATAGAAAAGCTATAGATATAAAAAAACCAATGATTATGATAGTAATACAAATTGTTCTTGTTTTATTTATGATGAATACATCAATAGGTCTTAATTTATTAACCGCAATGAGTACATTTTTTGAAGGTTTAATGAATATTAGTAAAGAAGGTATTGAATTCGTTTTTGGAGATTTACAAAATAAAAACGGCTATAATTTCTTTCTAAATGTATTACTACCTTTAGTTTTTATTTCAGTTTTAATTGGTATGTTAAACTATTTTAAAATTTTACCTTTTCTAATTAAAATTATAGGTTGGATAATTAATAAAATAACTCATATGGGCCAACTTGAAAGCTATATCGCAATATCTACTTCTATGTTAGGTCAACCAGAGGTTTATTTAACAGTTAAAAATATTATTCCAAGCTTGTCAAAAGAAAAGTTATATACTATCGCTACTTCAGGTATGAGTGCTGTCAGTATGGCTATGCTAGGCTCATATATGCAAATGATCGATCCTAAATATGTAGTTACTGCAGTTGTTTTAAATATTTTCAGTGCTTTGATAATTGCTAGCGTCATTAATCCTTACAAAAATGATAATAAAGAATTAGAAGCTGAATCAGAAAAAAATATTAAAAAAACAACTTTCTTTCAAATGATTGGTGAAAGTGCTATTGATGGCTTCAGAATTGCTATTACTGTAGCAATAATGTTGTTAGCTTTTATATCTTTAATGAAAGGAATTACTATTGTATTTGATTTAGTCGGTCTAGATTTTAAAAAATTGATTGGTTACATATTTGCTCCTATCGCTTTCATTATGGGTATTCCATGGAGTGAAGCTATACGTGCTGGATCAATTATGGCAACAAAGTTAATTACAAATGAGTTCGTAGCAATGTTAGATTTTCAAAAAATTGCCTCTTCTCTATCTCCAAAGACTCAAGGTATAATATCTGTTTATCTTGTAAGCTTTGCTAACTTTGGTACTGTTGGAATTATGGTAGGAGCTATTAAAGGTATTGATAGTAAACAGGGAAATAAAGTAGCTTCTTTTGCCCTAAGATTATTATTAGGTGCAACATTAGCATCAATTATTTCAGCAAGTATTATTGGCTTAGTTTTATAAATAATAAAATTTTAAGTAAAAAGTCTTCACTAAAATTTAATAGTGAAGACTTTTTATTATAGAAAGTTCTTTATTTTCTTCTTCTGATTACTTTTTATAACTATTTATAAGAATTCTCTTTATCAATTTCAATAACACTTATCTAATATGGTAGCAAATTGCATTATCTATCTACTACTACACGAAGCTTATATTGAAATTGCTAAAGAACATCCCACGATGATTTTTTAACGGGAAATGAATGGGATTTGCTTACTCGAAGAAGCAGAAGGATTGTGCAAGCACAATCCCAAAATCCCGTTATTCTTTATAAATAAATAATATATATAAGGAAGCAGAAACCCAACCCTATCATCAATACTTATAAATAATGAGTTGATTGTTCGTCAAAATGAGTGGGATTCCGGGATTTCCTTGTTACACCAACGTTTATCACGGGTTTTTGATCGGAATTTTCTCTTATTCTTACCGGGATTCGTAATAAATGACAAATCAAATATATATTATCCCATTGATGTATATGAACTACATCACTATCACACTATCTAGGAGGCAATGATATGGAAACAATCACTCAAGAACTCAAACAATATATAACTCATCTATTCCAACTATCTAACAACGAAACATGGGAATGTGAAGCGTTAGAAGAAGCAGCAGAAAATATTCTACCGGAACGTTTTATTAATAATTCTCCACTGGCACATCTCATACTTGAAACTTATACCTACTATAATAATGAGCTACATGAGCTAAGTATCTATCCATTTCTAATGTACGCCAATAACCAACTCATCAGCATTGGTTATCTGGATCATTTTGATATGGACTTTCTATACCTCACAGATACTAAAAATACGATTATCGATGAACGTCATTTACTAAGAGAAGGAGGGAATAACCATGAATAATTGGATCAAAGTGGCATAAATATCTGTTACAGTCATTAACGAAGTGATTGACATCATGAAAGAAAAGCAAAATGGAGGAAAATAGTATGAAAATCAATCGATACATCACAAGAGGCATTAGTGAACAACTATCTCTAGACCTTCAAATCTTACTTTGGAATATGGTAAAAGAAAGAGATCAACAAGGTCATACAGATTACCTACACATTTTTAAACTACAAGAAGATAATAATATACTCTCTATTACTCATGAACAAGAACAGCCCGCATACAAATTGGAATATCACTATACAAACTATGTAAAAAATCAAAATGCAGTACCTAAGAAAGTCTACGTCATTCGTGAAGATGATGTAGACACTTTTTATTATGTGATGCTTTTACCAGAAGAATACTAAAAGGAGTGAAGATGATGAATACAATCAAAAGTACGATATACACAGAAGCGATATTTAGCGACGATGAAAAACACCGATACTTACTCAAAAAGACGTGGGATGAAAAGAAACCTGTTTGTACAGTGATAACGATGTATCCTCATTTAGATGGTGTATTATCACTCGATCTCACAACTGTTCTCATCCTCAACCAATTAGCTAATTCAGAAAGATACGGTGCTGTATATCTTGTAAATCTATTCTCTAATATTAAAAGTCCAGAAAATCTCAAACACATCAAAAATCCATACGATGAGCACACTGATATTCACTTGATGAAAGCGATTAGCGAAAGTGACACAGTGATTCTAGCTTATGGTGCTTATGCGAAGCGACCAGTTGTTGTAGAACGTGTCGAACAAGTGATGGAAATGCTAAAACCTCATAAGAAGAAAGTAAAGAAACTCATCAATCCAGTAACAAATGAAATCATGCATCCACTTAACCCTAAGGCACGTCAAAAATGGACATTGAAATAAAAGGAGGATTTATCTATGAACCATGACACTACACAGTCAGACTGGCGAACAGTTGCTAACTTCTTAGCAAAGCATAATTATGTATCAATAGTAAAAGGGCTAGTATATCATTTCACAGCAATTGAAGATGAAAAAATATTGGATAAAATCTATGAAAATTTTATGAATGACGATTGTATTACAACGGTCCTTAATAATGATTTATAGACAATTATTAACCATTATCTATCAAAATGAAAACTATATTCTAATAAAAATAAAGCATCCTTCACTTTTACGGTGAGGGATGCTCTATTTTTATTTTTTTATTTTCTTTTTGTTATCATTGATGTATTTATTATTAATATAAACAAATGTGACAGTTTTATATGTTTCATAGTAAGAGTAATAAATCAGAGATATTAGAGAATAATAAGAAAATGAGAATTAGTATGTAGTGAATTGTTAAAATAGAGTATTCACAGTGAATGATAACTTATTCGTTATTTATATTTATAATGCAAATATATAGGAAAATTTTAGGAGTGGAATTATGAAACTAAGAGCATTAGAGTATAGTGATTTACTTTTTGTTCATGAATTAAATAATGAATATTCTATTATGTCTTATTGGTTTGAAGAGCCTTATGAATCCTTAACGGAACTTCAATATTTATTTGATAAGCATTTATTAGATGAATCAGAGAGACGTTTTATTGTTGAAGATGAAAATCAAGTCATAGGAATTGTTGAATTAGTAGAAATTAATTACATCCATCGTAATTGTGAAATACAAATAATTATTAAACCTGAGTTCAGTGGTAAAGGTTATGCAAAATTCGCATTCGAAAAAGCGATAAATTATGCATTAGATATATTAAATATGCACAAAATTTATCTATATGTTGATACAGATAACAAAAAAGCTGTGCATATATACGAATCACAAGGATTTAAAACTGAAGGATTACTCAAAGAGCAATTCTACACTAAAGGTAAATATAAAGATGCCTATTTTATGTCACTATTGAAATCTGAATATATTTTATAGTATAAAAAATAACTCATATATTCATTTAGGTGGGTTCAAAACTAAATTACTAGAACGGGTTTCATTCGAATATCCATTAGAGGAATAAATAAAATTAAAAGAGAACTTGGATTTGTATTAATGGCACTCAATATAAGAAAAGTAGCAGCTCAATAATCTGAAAATAATCAAAAAATTATAAAAAAGACAATTTCTATATTATTTCAATAGAAATTGTCTTTATTGACTTATCCAGAGACTTTATGTCTCAGACTCATCATCCCACTCTCACATGAATGCATTGAGTTGACATTTTGTATAAGCACACAATCATTATATATAAATATTTAAACGCTTTTTTTATCCATTAATTATCATGACGAAGTATCCCTTTTTATCTATACACTAATCCACCATCAGTTAAAATGAATTGACCAGTAATATAGTCAGAATCATTAGAAGCTAAGAATGATACTAAGTTTGCAACAGCGGATGGTGATTGATATCTTCCAAGCGTAATTCTGAAGAAAAGGCTTCAAACGCATCTCCTATTTCAAGACTATCATCAAGTTTAACTATTTATTCATCATTCAACATACGATCAAAATTCAAGCAATGATATTTACTGCGCCAACTCTCGATTTAAGCATCTACATTCTTTCTAGGAATTAAACAATACGCGGCAATAAATGCGATAAACACTAAACCTGCCCCCACGATAAATGCGATTGTAGCTGCAAATTGTGCTGGATGATTGACGGACAATGCCGTATAGATTGTAGTTACAACAGCGATACCAAATGCTGCACCGAGTGTAGAAGTCATTTTGATAATCCCTGATGCAGTACCTGCTTTTTCTGACGGAACATTAGATACAGCTGTAGATAGCGCTGGTGTCGCAAAGAAACCTAATCCTAAACCTATAAAGATAAAGCCGATGCACGCTACAATATAATAAATCATGTTAGGCAACGAAGTGAAGGCTAAAAGTATAATACCCACTGTAATTGATATAGGACCTAGCATAAGTGGCAATTGCGGTCCTCGATTTTGCATAAAACGTTCACCTACACGTATCATTAATAAACTACACAACATATATGGAATTGTAATTAAACCTGCTTGTGCTCCTGTTAAATGTTTATCATCTTGAACATAGATATTAAATAATGCAAGTGAGCCTATATCCATATTCACCATTAAATTAGCTAATGTTGTGCCAATATAAATATTATTTGAAAATAAACTAAAATCTATGAAAGGTTCATTTTGACGTTTTTCAAATATATAGAAAGCTATTAATGTCACAATGAATATGGCAATTAATATTACAATAATAGGATTTAACCATCCAATTCTATCACCTTGGGTTATTACTATGTTAATACTTAACATCATAATGACAAAAATAATAATACCAATAATATCAAATTTTTTATTATGTGCAGATTCATCTTTAGATTCTGGTATGCCTTTAAGCAATATTAAGGCAAGAATTGAGAAAATGATTGACAACACGAAAATCCAACGCCACTCAATAAAAGTGGCTATCATTCCAGCAAATAGTGATGCTAATCCTGTTCCACCATATGAACCAAATGACCAATAACTTAGTGCCTTTTGTCTTTCTTCACCATGAAAGGATGAATTAATTAACGCAATAGTTGCTGGAAGTAGGCATGCTGCAGATAAACCTTGTAACACTCGACCTACCAATAATAAAAGTGGCGCATGAGATATAATCAGTGCAATAGACCCAAGTATACTAAGTATCAAACCTGCGTAAGTAATTTTAACTCGACCTAACTTATCAGATAAACCTCCTGCTACAACTATAAATACACCAGTTAAGAGTGATGTGAGACTGACCGCAATGTTAACAATACTCATATCTACATCATAGAAACGTTGAACATGTGGTGCGATATTCAAGAAAGACTGTGCAAACAACCAATATGTGAGAATCCCTAAAATAATCGCTACAATGAGTTGTTTTCCTTTATTAAACTGTTCACTCATCATTAAATGTCCTCCTGTTCTTCTTTATTTATTTCATTACAGCACTTTGACCAGCGATGCGACCAAAAGTGAAAATATCTGCCAGTGCATTACCACCTAGACGGTTACCCGCATGTATACCACCAGCAACTTCACCAGCTGCATACAATCCTTTAATGATATGACCTTCTACATCAACGACTTGTGCATGTATGTTGATTTTCAAACCACCCATAGTATGATGTATTGCAGGTTTTCGTGGTGTCGCATAGAATGGTGCTTTTTCGATTTTTAAATCAAATGCATTTTTATTGAAATCTTCATCATGTCCTAGTTCTACGAAAGTATTATATCTTTCAATCGTATTCACAAAAGTAGTTGCATCTATGTTTAATTTTTGAGCTAACACTTCTAAGGTATCAGCTTTTATTAAAGTGCCATCTTCTAATTCTTGATTTATTTTGTCTTCAGTCGTATTCATAGCTAGCGCTTTAATATTTGCGTCTGCAATAATATAGAAGATGCCGTCTTTTTGTTCTAATGCTGCCTTAGATAATACATCTCTACTTTCAAATTCGTTAACAAAACGATGGCCTTCCTTATTAATGAAGACGAAGTTTGAAGGTGTCACGATTAATCCTGTGAATAATGCACCTGTCTTAGGATCAGAAATCGGCATCATTTGAGAGAATCCCATACCTACGATGTCAGCGCCTGCTTGCACACCTAAACGTATACCATCACCTGTAATTGCAGGAGAATTTGTTGTTTTAATATCATCTGGAATGTTATCCCAATACGTATTATATTGTTGTATCATTTTAGTATTCGCTCCAAAACCACCTGTGGCCAACACTACGCCGTGACGAGTGTGAATCTTAACTTTAGCACCATTTGCTTTACGTGCTTCAATACCAACAACTTGATTACCTTCTTTAATTAATTTTTCTGCAGTAGTTTCTGTAAAAATACGACCATGATGCTGTTTAACGTAGTCTCCTAGATTTTCAATGTACTCTAAACCTTGTGCTTTCATTGGTTTATGACCACGACGCCATAGTGCACCAACAGGCATATCTACAAATGAACGATCAAAATGTACCCCTTTATCTTTCAACCAGTATACTGATTCCAAAACATTATCTGTGAGTGTTTTAACTAAATCATAATCACCTGAAATTTCGACATTATTACGATCTTTACGTCTTCCACCTAGATACGTTTGAATGCGATGTAATTCAACAGAATCGAAAAGATAATCATCTTTATTGCTACTTTTTTCAAGGTAATCTTTAATTTGACGCTTTAAAGTATTGAAATCTTCAAGATAAGCCTCATCTATATCCTTTTCATCATGATTTAATAACTGTATCAATGTGTCTTTTTCACCAGCGAGTGCAGGGAATGCACTTTGCCATTTAGGCTCAGCAGCATTGACTTGACCACCTGTTCGGATGGTATTGCCACCTATAGCCGCAAATTTCTCAAGCATGATGACTTCTTTTCCTTCGTCTAAAACCGTAGCAGCTGCACTTAAACCAGCACCACCTGTACCAATCACGACTACGTCAGTCGTCTCTTCAACGACCTCATCAGACCACTGAACGACTGGTTTAGGACGTGCTCGTAAAATATCTGGATCTTCGCCTGCTTGTTCAATTGCATCTGCAATGCCCTGTACGATGCCTTCACTTGTTACTGTCGCACCTGATATGACATCGACATTTAACGTTTGTCCATTGATGATATCTTGAGGTAAACGTTCAAAAACTGGGTTCGCTATACCTTCAGACTCTCCACTATCATCTACTTCAATACTTACAATTTTATCTTCCGACAATTGAACTTTCATTGGTAGATTGCCATTATGACCTTTTGCATAAACATGATACGTGCCTTTGTTAAATTTCACTTTTTTATTTTGTAGTGCTTTTAATCTTTCATATTTACGATGTTCTTCTTCTTTATCTAAAATCATGAAGTCCATCACTTTCCATAGAGGAGATGGTATGTGAAGTATTTTTTGGTCATGTATATCGACAAATTGTTCAACTTCTTCGTTTTGTGAAATTTTATCCGTCCATTGAGGTTCTACTAAATAGGCTTTCCCAACACTTAAAAGATCATAACCGAGTTCAAGGGCATGTTCTGCATCTTTTCGTTGCGCAATACTACCAACACCGATTAATGGAATTTGTGCCAATTGTGCACTTTGCATTTTATGATATTTATTAATTAAAGGTTCTGTATCTTCTTGATTCACTATGGACGTACGTTGATAACTGTTTGCTGATATATGGAAGTAATCGGGTTCATATTTTGCTAAAGTATTTAGTAAAAACATTGTATCTTCAAAACGTATGCCTGGCTCTTCAATTTCTTCAGGTGAGAATCGATATCCTATTATAAATTGAGAAGCTTCATTTTCATCAACGACATGTTGAACTTTTGTTAGTACTTCGATTGGGAATCGCGTACGTTTTTCACGACTGCCTCCCCATGTATCTTCTCTTCGATTAGAATGCGGAGAGAAAAATTGTTGTAATAAGTATGTGTTGGCACCATGAATTTCAACACCATCAAATCCTGCTTCTATAGCACGACGTGTCGCTTCTCCGAAATCTTCTATCATCTGATTGATTTGAGCATGTGTCATTTCTCTTGGTGGTACCGCATCAGGTCTTAATGCTGCAATAGGACTCGCAGATATGGGTTGTTCACCTTCATTGAACTTAGGATTCGCCATTCTTCCAGCATGATAAAGTTGTAAAATCGCTTTTGACCCCTTAGATTGAATCGCTTCTGCTAGACGTTTAAGTCCAGGTATTTTGTCATCGTTATCAATACCTATAGCTCCTGGGAAGCCTCTCCCATGGTTTTCAACAAAACAACTTTCAACAATAATTGCTGAAGCATCACCAGCCCTAAATTGATAATAATCAATCATTTCTGATGTAACACTTCCATCAAAATATCCAGCTTGGATAGTCATGGGCGCCATTAATACTCTATTTTTTAATTCGGCACCACATTTAAATTTAAAAGTATCAAATAATTCTTTACTCATAGCAATTCCTCCTAATACATTGTGATTTTTTTCACATTTATACTTAAAAATAAAATACTCTTTATGAGTATTTTTTAAAATTTTATAAATACCTTTGCATTTTTGAAGTCATTAAAACGTTTCCATCTCTTGTCACAATGATGCCTTCAACACCATCTATGAGGTTTAATAATTCAATATTTTGTTGTGATTGACCAAAACTACAAATTGTACTCCATACCTCGCCATCAATCCCATGATCAGATATGATTGTCACGCTAGCGATATCATTATCTACAGGATACCCTGTATTGGAATCCAAAATATGATGAAATAATTGATGTTCCTGTATGAAATAGCGTTCATAGATGCCTGAAGTAACAACTGATTGATGCTCTACATTTAATGTAACGAGTGATAATGCATCTTTATAAAAAGGATTGCGTATACCTACATGCCATTTTTCTAGAGTTTCCGGTTGTCTACCAATTGTTAAAACATTACCACCTAAATCGATAATGGCAGAAGCTACACCATGAGATAAAAAGTATTGCTGTAATTGATCAGCAAAATAACCTTTTACAATGGCTCCTAAATCAATCTCCATTCCTGGTCGTGTAAGAAATACTTCATGTGTCTTTGAATTTAGAACAAGATTTTCAGGATTCATACACATTAAAGCGCGTTGTATATCTTCTTCTTTAGGTTTCAATGCATCTTTGAAACCAATTTTCCATAATTTAACTAATGGCCCTATCAATATGTTCATCTTAAAATTAGAAGATAGTGTAGTTTCATAACCATAACGTATCATGTTAAACATCTCAGGATTAACCTTGACTGGTGCGATACCTGCATGTTGATTCACATTCATCAAATCTGATTTTGGATCATTAGCACTAAATTGAGATTCCCAATCATGAATTTTTAATTCAGCTTCTTGAAGTAATGTACTCGAATGTTGATGTTCAATCGATAAACGTATCACCGTCCCCATTGCTTTAACCATTAGCGTTTCCACTTTTGATTCCCCCTTTCTACGTGTATCACAACGCTAATATGTATATAAATTTTAAAAGCTATTTTAAATGAAATTATTACCTTAGTTTCTACATTCATATTAACACAATTTCAAATATTTGATTTTTACTTATTTAGATGTTCATAATTATGTCAAAAGTTAATCAAAGTATAAATTTTACTATTTTAAAAAATTCTTTATTATATATTTTTAATAAAAAAGAGTAGAACAGAAGCCGTACAGAATTCTTTATTCCATTCTTCACACAGTATTATGATCTGCAACAACAACTATTGATATTCCATTAGTATATATGCTGTATACCAAAATAAAATAAGAAAGCATTTCCTTTAGATTTTTATAGTTCTTAAAAATATCTAATTCCTTTAAATCATTTATATTAGAATACTCACTGTAAAGAATATTTTCTTTTTTAGCAATTCTAAATATTTCATCTTGGCTAATAGATAGAAATATTGTTTGTTCCATTCATCATATAATTTTAAATCATGTGATCCTAGAGTATGTATATGTAATAGTGTCTTATGGTATTCACTAAAATTTATTTTACCTTGTTCTTTCATCATCTTATAGGCTTTTTCTACTTCTATGTCTCTCATTCGACCCCTTTCAAAGATAAATTTTTCACAATCTATTTTTTAGTTTTATTTGTGGTACGCTTCGCCTCGCATTATTTTAAATGCTCGATATACTTGTTCGATTAAGACAACGCGCATCATTTGATGAGGGAAGGTCATTTTACTGAACGAAAGTGCGTAGTTGCTGCGTTTTAAGACGTCTTTATGCAAGCCGTTTGATCCTCCAATGACAAATACAAAGTCGCTTTGACCTTGTGTCATGCGTTGTTGAAGTTCTTGCGCTAATCCTTCTGATGACAACATTTTGCCTTGTATCTCTAATGTTATAACCGTTGCTTGTGGTTTAATTTTAGCTAGAAGGCGCTGTCCTTCTTTTTCTTTCACTTGTTCGATTTCTTTTTCACTCATATTTTCTGAAGCTTTCTCATCGGGTACTTCAATAATTTCAATTTTGGAATAAGCACCCAATCTTTTTTCATATTCTGCAATAGACTGTTTCCAATATTTTTCTTTTAATTTACCTACAGCTAAGATAGTTATCTTCATATAATCCTCCATAGATGTTAATAGTTATCCCACTTATCCACAAGTTATTCACTTGTTAACAGAATTCCCTCTAATTATAACAGTAATGTATATAAATTCTGTGGAAAAATTTAGAAATAGCACTAAAATATGTTATTAACACCTCAAATTTGTGGATAAGTCTGTGAATAATGTGAGTATTTCTGTGTGTATTATACACAACAGTGGATAACTTTTTCTATTTTTGGGGATAACTAGAAGTAAGTCTTAAATATTTATTCACATATTTTATCCAAATCCTACTTTTATAGGGTTCCTTATGAATATTAATGTATAGTTCAAATTATTAGATAATTACATCAAAATATAGAAAAAGACCTACTTACAATTATTAAAATTATAAGTAGGCCGTCTGTCTGAAATATTATAATGTGTAAATAGGTGTAGCTTGTGCTTTATCTGTATCACACAATAATACTTCTTTTTCTGTATCAATATCGTGTTCATTTAACACTTGCCCTACACTCATACGTGCTAACTCTTTCATATTATTATCTTGAGATAAGTGAGAAAGATAAATACGCTTCGTATTGCCTGTAATAACATCCGTCATCGCAAGTCCAGCATCCTCATTTGATACATGGCCCATATCGCTTAAAATACGTTGTTTCGTCTTCCAAGGATAACGACACATGCGTAACATATCCACATCATGATTGCTCTCAAACATAAAAGCGTCACTACCCTGAATCATACCTTTCATACGGTCAGAAACATAACCTGTGTCTGTAATCATCGTAAATTTCTTATAATTATTATGGAAAATGTAAAACTGAGGGTCAATCGCATCGTGAGATACATTAAATGACTCTATATCAAAACCTGCAATTGATTTCGTTTCATATGGATTAAAAATGAATTTTTGATCCATTGGTATTTTTCCATCTTTTTTATCGATAGCTTTCCACGTATTCTCATTCGCATAAATCGGTAAACCGTATTTACGAGCAACCACACCTAATCCTTTAATATGATCACTATGCTCATGAGTAACCAATATACCGTTTAAATCTTTCATATTTCTATCTATTTGGCTAAATAACTCTTCCATTTTCTTACCAGTGAGTCCAACATCTACTAAAAGACTGCCTTTATCACTTTCAACATAAGTGGCATTTCCCGTACTACCACTTGCTAGAACACTCATGCGTATCAAACAGCTCATCCTTTCTACTTCCGACAACCTATTCTATATGTTAGAGTGCCTTCAGTCTAAATTATCTATTCTACACTCTTTTTCCTAAAAAATGATGTTTCGAACAACTCACATCATTCGAAACATTCCAGTCCTTTAAAAATACCTTTATATTATACTATATCAACACAGAAATTAAAGTTCCAATTCCTTGTTTATGTCTTACCATCTTCACAAAACACAAAAAAGTAAGTGCATGGAACCTAAGACCCACACACTTACTTATACTTCCCACACCCCAAATCACTCCCTCTCTTAAATAAGAGAAAAGAAAGAATGAGGTTAGTTATTTATTATTGAAAAAGTTTATTAATCTTAATTTCAGTGAAAAATTCTGAAGATTATTACGTAGCGATGTTGCCCACCACTCGAAAGAACAATATCTTAGTGAACTTAAGTGCTTAGACATTTAAGTAAGTAGCTCTAAAGATGGATAACGAATGGCGTTGCGCGACGCCTGAGGGAACAGTACAAGTTGAAGACCTTAGAAATCCCCACAGATTTATCTGTGAGGAATTTCTGGCTGAAACTGTACCCTAGGCACGCGTCGCAACATAATGAGTAACATCCATCTAAGAGCAATCTAGAAAGAACATACGCAACAAAAGCACGTAATAATTCGTAAGAATTATCCTTTCATCTAACACACTAAAGTATCCCTAGTTATCAATAACCTTAGGATTCGCTGATGTCGCCTCCACATAATACGTCTTCGTATCATTTTTACCTTTATGCTTCACTTTAATCTCCCAGTTCGCTTGCAACAACTGCACATTCGTTTCCCTCACGACTGAGTAATAACCAAGTCTCGCATCCAACACTTCGTCGCCCGTTTTTAAATAACGATTAAAATACAATGTCTCAATCGCCTTACGTGGCGTAATCACCTGTTTCTTAGGATTACTATCACTCTTCGCAGGCTCAATCTTACTCATCACCGTCTGCTTATAACTCGTTGCCTTACCATCACTCACATTAAAACGTAAACGCGCTTTATTATTATTCATCAGTGGATAACCGTCATACGTCTGTTCATATGTCACCGAATCCCCTGATACACTTCCTAATTGATACGCCTTACCATTATAAATATTATCCATAATGTAATTCTTCAAATCACTTAAATTACTATCACTCACATTAACCGTACTGTTAATCTCACCAGTCAGCGTATAGCCCGCGTCATCCGCTTCCAACGACGATTTATCTTCCGCATAATTATCGAAATTCTTCGATGTCGCAGTAATCATCTGCATCTTCGTACCACTGACATCTTTATTCAACACATCTTTCGAAATCTTAATCTCTTCTTGCTGAAAATTAACCTCATTATCACTCTCTGACTCGTTAATCTGAGACTTCGTCACCTTGTTAATGTAAATCATAACTAGCAGGATGTTAACAAGAACAAATACGAAAATAAACAATGTCTTCGTTCGTTTCCAGTTCATTTATTCAAGCCTCCCATCCTCATATGCATACCAATCTCCATCATATTCAACATACCACGTTGGAATAAACTCACTATTACGTTGCACTTCAATATCATCTTTCGAAGGTTGATCATCTTCACGATAGCCGACCGTCATATTCGTTACTTTTTGGAAATCAATATCATGATTGTTAGCTAAAGCTGAACGCACAGTTTCTGCGCTATCTAAAGATTTACTTTCACCTTCTAAAGGTACGCTAGAACGTAGTAATGCGCGTTTATAATCATAAATACCTTTTTCTCCCCATGTGACTTCAATTTCATTCAACTTCTGATCATTGAATGTTGGATGTCCATTAAGGAATAACTGATACGTCAGTTCGCCTGATGAATTATCCGTACTAAATAGACGGAAATCATCGTTAAAGAAGCCACCATGGCCATTAATATATTCAAAAGTACTTGGAATCGTTGTGTCCATATCACTCAAACTTGATTCGTCTTCAGACAAGTTCTTATAGTGATATTTTTTACTCTCATCATTATAGTTTGCTACACCTGTATTGTTGTTATAGGTCGTAGCACCACTTTTTCCGCTTCGAATAATAACAGAATCATCGAATAGAATTGAATTCATTGTTTCTACAGGAATTGTGTCATATACCATACGATAAGAACGCATATGTTTAGGCTGACTTGGCGCAAAGATATGCGTTGCTTTATCGATGGTATCTTTATTTGTAATAATCTCAGAATATTTCTGCATATCCTTATTCAATTGATCCATCGTTTTAGCAAAATTCGCAGCTTTCGCATTCATCGTCACTTTCATAACTTGATGTCGGTCTTTACTTATCGCGTATAGCTCTAAATTACCCTTTGGATTCTCATCAACTAATAAACGATTAAAATTAAAATCTTTAGGCACTTTCGCAGACGTATTTAAGACTTGTCCTAAATATGTAGTTAAAGGCATGTCATAAGTAAAATCTAATACAGTAAAACGTGTATTCAACGTCGGAAGCGTTAAGTTGTAATCACGCTGTAAATGCTCAATTTTACTTACTTCATGATTCTTTAAAGCCTCTGTCACTTGAGACAATTGCGAACGTGACGGCGCCATACCTTTTACTTTATCGTCTTTCACTTCAACTATTTGGTACGGCGCAATCACATTATCAATATGCGCTGCCATTGGTTTACCAATCGATTTCACATTACTTTTTTTACTCTCTGCACTATCGATATTCGTTAAATCAGGCGTAAAATTCCATACCATATACGTTAAGACGATACTCATCATGACTAACAAAATAAGAATAATAGATTTGATGTACTCCTTACTCTTCATCCCAATCACCATCGTCTATAACTTCACATGGAAGCGTAATAAATATCGATGTACCTTGTCCTTCAACGCTGTTTGCCCAAATACGACCATTATGTGCTTCAACGATCTCTTTTGAAATCGCAAGACCTAAACCAGTACCGCCCATTTTACGTGTACGTGCTTTATCTACACGATAGAAGCGATCAAAGATTTTATCTACTTTGTTAATAGGGATACCAATACCATTATCCTTAATACGAATCGTCATACGATTATATAATGCATTCTGTTTCACGTGGAACTCGACACGTTTCTGGCCACGAGAATATTTCATCGCATTAGTAATAACATTGTCGAACACTTGCGTCATCTTATCTGGGTCAATTTCAGTGAAAATTGTATCTTGAGGAATCTCACGCACAAAAATCGTATCTTTCGCTGCCATTTCATGTCGATTAATAATTTTATTAATAAACATATTGAAGTCGACAATTTCTTTAGTGATTTGTTCAGATTCGTTATCCATTTTCGATAATTGAAGTAAGTCGTTAACCAAACGAATCATACGTTCTGTTTCTTCACGCGTCACTGATAAGAATTGCGGTGCTAAATTATCATCTTTCCACGCGCCTTCTTCTAACGCTTCAATATAACTGTTCATTGACGTTAATGGCGTACGTAATTCATGAGACACATTGGCTACGAATTCACGACGTTCACGTTCAACTTGTTGTTGCTCCGTAACATCGTGTAGCACGGCAATATAACCATTCACAAAGCCAGTCTCTTGAACGATAGTACTAAAGTTTACACGCGCAATAATACCTTCTTCTTCATTGATATCAAGTAAGAAACTATCATTATTATCTTGAATCTCTTCTAAAGAGAACTCATCTTCTATATTTAAGACATTTAACATGTAATAACCAATTAAATCTTCTCGTGCCATGCCTAACATTTTAAGCGCCATATCGTTAACGATACGGACACGTCCACGTCGGTCCGTCGCAATAATCCCGTCACTCATGTGCGTGATAACGGAATCTAGACGACGTTTCTCACTTTCCGTATTCGCTTGTGCTTCTTGAACACGTTTCGATAAGTTATTAAATGCTAAGGCAAGTTCACCAATTTCGTCATTCCCGTAAATCTTCACACGTTGCGTATAATTCCCTTTCGACATTTCGACCGTCTGGTTACGCATATCGGTAATCGGTCGCGTAATCGTTCGTGCAATGAAGAAACCTAGAATTACCGTTATGAAAAGGGAAATTGCCGTACCAATAATGAAGATTTGGTTAATATTATTCAATTGATTATATACATCATTAATATTTGATTCTATGTAAATATTACCAATCGTCTCGTTGCCGTTTTTCACAGGCAAGTTATAAATCCAAATTCGTTCTTTACCACTACCATAATCCTTTAGTACATTATGACTATTTGGTTCTCCTAGAGATAAAGCTTTTTGGACCGAATTATCATTGACCTTCTGATTAATCAAATTATGAGACGATAACTTCGCCGTCGCCATAATAATTTGATCTTTATCAATAAAACGAATTTCTTCGATTTCTTGACGATTGGCATACTCATTTAATAAACTTTGCACTTCTTTTTGTGCATTAGACGGATCATCTCTATAGATCCGTTCGATATTAACTTCAAGCTGCGTCGCATATTGTTTAATATTCTTCATGAAGTTATTCGTTAATTCTTTTTCCAAACTATTAGTGAAATACAGACCGATAATCTGCATTCCAATAATAATCAGTAACACATAGACAATAACAAGCTTTGTGTGAAGGGATTGTAACTGCTTCAGCCACTTCATAATCTTTAACCCCTAATCATGTTGTTGGAGGAAATATCCAACGCCTCTACGTGTCACAATATATTCTGGATGAGATGGATCATCTTCAATCTTCTCACGTAAACGACGAATCGTTACATCCACTGTACGCACGTCGCCGAAGTAATCATAACCCCAAACCGTTTGTAATAAATGTTCACGTGTCATCACTTGACCCATATGTTTAGATAAGTAATGGAATAATTCGAACTCACGATGCGTTAATTCGATATCTTCGCCACGTTTCTTAATAGAATACGCATCTGGATAGATGACAATATCCTTAATTGTGATTTCATTAGAAGTACTAGCCACTTCTTGAGCAGGTTGTGAATAATGACGACGTAAGTTCGCTTTCACACGCGCAATCAATTCACGCGTACTAAACGGTTTCGTTACATAGTCATCCGCACCTAATTCAAGACCCAACACTTTATCAATTTCAGAGTCTTTCGCCGTTAACATAATGATAGGCATTTCGTATTTTTTACGTACCTCACGACATACTTCCATCCCGTCGCGTCCAGGTAACATGATATCTAATAAGACGATATCTGGTTCTTCTTCATAAATTAAATCCACTGCATCATTACCATCGTAAGCGCAGTAAACATCATAACCTTCTTTTTTTAAATTAAATTCCAATATATCCGCAATCGGCTTCTCATCATCAACTACAACAACTTTTCTTGCCATATCTATAAACCTCATTTCTCAAATTGTAGTTCTATATTTCATGAAATATTTATGCTAATTAGTAAAGAATAAACAGTGATTTGATGCGTTAAATTAAGTTTATAGCGCATATTAACCTACTATATAATTTACCATTAATAGTCACTTAATTCTATTTTCATAATTAAATTTATAGAATAATATTAGTTTCAAGTTTACCACTCTAATTTAATATTACAAATATGTTGAACGCCTTTGAAATGAGACAATAATCGTAGTGACACATGATTTGAAGATTATTACAAATAGATGATAGCTATTGAAGTCATTCTACCAACGTTTATAAGATAATTTTTATTGAAATATTAAGAATATGTTGCACCGTCATACACCTGTAACGCATTGAATACAATTGAGAAAGATTTAACTTTTAGACTATGCCCGTAGTCTTATTTTTTGAAAAGGGAATATAAAGAGGACTGCCACAAGAAATGGGGATTACTAAGCAAAAAAGCATAAAAAAAATGCCTACCCTTTTGGGTAAGCAATACGGTCTCGACGGGAATCGAACCCGCGATCTCCTGCGTGACAGGCAGGCGTGTTAACCGCTACACTACGAGACCTCCAAAATGGTGACTCCTACGGGACTCGAACCCGTGTTACCGCCGTGAAAGGGCGGTGTCTTAACCGCTTGACCAAGGAGCCGTTCTTAAGCACAAGATAGATTATAGCATAGCCTATATTTTAAAGACAAGACATTTTTTACATAATTTTAATATTTTTTTAGAAATCTTAATTTTTACTGGAAAAGCCTATAATATCAAAGGTTTAAAGTTTACATATCCTTCATTTTTAACCCTTTTACACTCGGATAAAAAATAAAAAAAACAGACATTGAAAAAATCAATGCCTGCTTTTCTTCACACCTTTTGATAGACGGGTTACGATAAGCAGGTTTCTCCGCAGATACTCTCAAAACCTAAGCGCTTATCTACGCACCTTTTCTTACCATAATTGTTCTAATAAGTTTGTTTGGTCGCGGTCTGGACCTACTGAGAAGATTGAAATGCGTACGCCACATAATTCAGAAATACGTTCTAAATATTTACGTGCATTTTCAGGTAACTCTTCTAAAGTACGGCAACCTGTAATATCTTCTTTCCATCCTGGTAACTCTTCAAAGATTGGTTTACAACGACGTAATTGATCAAGGTTCGCAGGATATTCTGTAATTTCTTCTCCATCTAATTCGTATGCTGTACAAATTTTCACAGTATCTAAACCTGTAAGCACGTCGATAGAGTTAATAGATAAGTCTGTAATACCACTTACACGACGAGAGTGACGTAATACTACTGAGTCGAACCAACCTACACGACGTGGACGACCTGTCGTTGTACCGTATTCACGACCAACTTCTCTGATATGGTGACCATCTTCATCAAATAATTCAGTAGGGAATGGACCATCACCTACGCGAGATGTATAAGCTTTACATACACCAATCACTTTAGATACGAAAGTTGGGCCTACACCAGTACCAACTGTTACGTTACCTGCAACAGGGTTACTTGAAGTTACGAAAGGATATGTACCATGGTCGATATCTAACATTACACCTTGTGCACCTTCAAATAATACTTTTTCTTCAGCTACAAAAGCATCGTCCAAGATTTTAGCTGTATCAGTAACAAATTCTTTTAAACGTTGACCAGCAGCATAATATTCATCAAAGATTTCATCGAAAGTTGGACATGATTCATTAAACATGCCTTTGAAATAAGCATTTTTAATTTCAATGTTTTCTTTTAAACGTCTTTCAAATGTTTCTTTTTCCAATAAATCAGCCATACGAATACCAATACGTTGCGCTTTATCTACATAAGCTGGACCGATACCTTTTTTAGTTGTACCGATTTTGTTATCGCCACGACGACGTTCTTCGTATTCATCTTGTGCTAAGTGATAAGGAAGAATCACTTGCGCACGGTTTGAAATGCGTAAGTTTGATGTAGATACACCGCGTTCATTTAAACCGTCTAATTCTTTTAATAATGCAACTGGATCAACAACTACACCATTACCAATAACTGCTAATTTATCTTTATAAAAAATACCTGATGGCACTAAATGCAATTTGTACGTTTCTCCGCCAAATTGAATTGTGTGACCAGCGTTATTACCACCTGAAAAACGTGCAATAACATCTGCTTGTTCCGCTAAGAAATCTGTAATTTTACCTTTACCTTCGTCTCCCCATTGTGTCCCAACTACTACGATTGATGACATGTGAGCACCTCCAAAGTTTTCTCAATTAACCATTAAGTATTCTATCAATACGTACCGCATAATGCAAATAAAAATCGAACATTAAATTTTCCTCTTATCACTTCTTCTTTTGAAAATGAATTCAATCAATAAACTGTAGAAATTCCTTTAATACCAATATTTCAAAGCACATTTCCCAAAATGAAAGACACATACTTCAAAAAATGAGATTAGCTTAAAATAAAATAAAAACCGTACATTAGTTTACAAAGAATAAATAATGTACGGTAAAAATATTTTAATTACATCATATCAGCATGAGCATAATCGATGTCTGTAAATTTATTATATTGTTTCATAAAGTGGAGCTTAACCGTTCCAGTTGGGCCATTACGTTGCTTAGCAATGATAATTTCAATTTCCCCGTTATCATCATTAGATTGCGGTTCAAAATTTGTACTATCATCGTCATCCTCGCCTTCACCCCGATTATAATAATCGTCACGGTATAAGAACGCTACAATATCCGCATCTTGCTCGATAGATCCAGATTCACGAATATCACTCATCATCGGACGTTTATCCTGACGTTGTTCTACACCACGAGATAACTGACTTAAAGCAATAACCGGACATTCCAATTCACGCGCAATCGCTTTTAATGTACGTGAAATTTCCGAAACCTCTTGTTGACGGTTATCTGAAAAACGTGACCCACTACCTTGAATCAATTGTAAATAGTCAATCACAATCATATCTAAACCATGCTCTTGTTTTAAACGACGACATTTAGAACGTAAATCTGTAATTCGAATACCTGGTGTATCATCAATAAATATCTTCGTACGAGATAACTTACCAACCGCAATAGTAAAACGATTCCAGTCTTCTTCCGTCATTGTACCTGTTCTTAAACGGTTTGAATCTACATTCCCAGAACTACAAATCATACGTGTAGCTAATTGGTCCGCACCCATCTCAAGCGAGAAGATACCTACAGTAAAGTTATCCTCATGCGTCGCTACCTTTTGCGCAATATTAAGAGCGAAGGCAGTCTTACCTACCGAAGGACGCGCCGCTAAAATAATCAAATCGTTGCGGTTAAACCCTGCCGTCATTTGGTCTAAATCACGGTATCCTGTTGGAATACCAGGCGTTTGACCACTGTTTTGGTCAAGTTCCTCTGCCGTTTCATATACTTGACCTAGAACATCTCTAATGTCCTTAAAACCATCACTTTGACGGTTAGCAGATAACTCAAGTATACGTCGCTCTGCATCACTTAAAATTGCATCTAATTCTAGCTCGTTATTATAACCATCATTAGCGATACTATCTGCCGTTTGAATTAATCTACGTTTTAACGCTAAATTAGCAACGATATTTGTATAATACTGAATGTTTCGTGTCGTCGGTACATTATTAGAGAGTTCCGCTAAATATTGAGGACCACCAGCTTCACTTAATGTACCTTCTTTCGTTAATTGGTCCATTAACGTAACAACATCAATTTCGCTACTATCTTCATTCAAGTTCATCATGGCTCTGAAGATATGTTGGTGGGCGCCTCGATAAAATGACTCAGGAAGTAGGGCCTCCTGAGTCGTTCCAATTAATTGTGGATCTAAAATAATTGCACCTAAGACAGATTGTTCAGCTTCATTATTATGGGGCATTTGTTTTTGATCATACATATTATCCATCAATCATCACACCTCTAAATCAATCCATCTTAAATTTCCCAAACACAGTGCAACATTGTTCAATTAAATTTTAATTCTAAGATAAATGGTCACTTGCTTAAGTTGTTTCGCTTTCCTGTGGGAAAGGCTCAAGCCTGTAGTCATGTAAAGAAATTCTTAGATGAACATTTACTCATTCTGTTGTGATGCTTGCCTAGGGTACAGTTTCAGCCAGAAATTCCTCACAAATAAATTTGTGGGAATTTCTAAGGTCTTCAACTCGTACTGTTCCCTCAGGCGTCACACAACGTCATTCGTAGTTCATCTTTAGAATTTCTTACCTAAGTGCATAATACTTAGGTTCATTAATAATCAACATAGGAGTCTCACAACTACGCTGCGTTATTTATCTTAGAATTATTTGTTTGAGTTACTTATCTTCCCAAATTATTATAATTAGCAATTAAAATTAAAAACTTGTTTTACTCTTTCAAGTTAAATAATAACTCTGTTTTAAAATTACTATTTTGAAGAATTCCACTTAAGATAAAATAGTAAATTATTTTTTAGAAAAAGAGAAATTTTGTGGTTGGCTAACGAAGCGTAGTTGAGCGCGGGGCCCCAGCACAAAGACTTTCGTATAGAAAGTCTACAAACAAAGCAAGCTGGGGGCTAAAACTGTACCCTGGGAAAGCGTCTCAACTTAAGCGCAGTTAAAAGCCAACCAACAAAATTTCTTTCCGCTAGGAAAGGAAAACTTATTTTTCTACTGTATGAACACGAATTGTACCTTCAACCTCTTTGTCTAATTTAACAGGTACATTTGTATAACCTAACGCATGGATACCTTGAGGTAAATCCATTTTACGTTTATCAATCTTAATGTCATGTTGAGCTTTAAGTGCTTCAGCAATTTGCTTAGTACTTACAGAACCAAACAACTTACCACCTTCACCTGTTTTCGCACTTACTTCAACTTCAATCTCTTCTAATTTAGCTTTCAATGCTTTCGCATCATCAATCTCTTGTTGTCTATCCGCTTCAGCACGTTTATTTTGTTGTTCCAATTGTTTTAAATTACCTGGAGTTGCCTCAACAGCATAGTTATTTTTTAATAAAAAGTTATTAGCGTAACCTACTGGCACGTCTTTAACTTCACCTTTTTTACCTTTACCTTTAACATCTTGTGTGAATATTACTTTCATGCGTCTTCACTCCTACTCATTTGTTCAGTAATTGCTTGTTGTAAACGATTAATTGCTTCTTCAATTGTAAAGCCTTTAAGTTGTGTCGCTGCATTAGTTAAGTGACCACCGCCACCTAATGCTTCCATTGTTAATTGAACGTTAATAGAGCCTAATGAACGTGCAGAGATACCTATTAAGTCATCTTCACGTTTCGCCACAACATAAGAAGCTTCAATACCTTCTAAACTTAACAACTCATCCGCAGCTTGTGCAACTGTAACGGGATGATAAATTTTTTCGTCAGAACCATGGGCAATCGCGATGCCATTATCTTGAACTTCAACGGTTCTGATCAATTCTGAACGATTAATATACGTATCTACATCATCTTTTAAGAAATGTTGCGTCAAGATAGTATCAGCACCGTGAGCACGTAAATAACTTGCCGCATCAAACGTTCTTGAACCTGTTCGCAATGTAAAGTTACGTGTATCTACAATGATACCTGCATACATTACAGTAGATTCTAAACGTGTTAAACGTTGTTCAGTTGGTTGATATTCAAGTAACTCTGTAACAAGTTCTGCAGTTGAACTTGCGTATGGTTCCATATATACCAATAATGGGTTTGAAATAAAGCTTTCGCCACGTCTATGGTGGTCAATAACCACTTTACGATTAGCTTTATTTAGAATATTTTCATCTAAAACCATTTCAGGTTTATGCGTATCTACGACCACAATCGTTGTCTTAGATGTCATCATGTCCCAAGCTTCATCAGACGTTACGAAACGTTCTTTCAACTCAGGTTTCTTATCAATTTCATCCATCACACGACGTAACGTTGGGTCGATATCTTCTTCATTTAATACAACATAAGCTTCTAAGTTATTCATTAAGGCGAATCGCGATACCCCAATAGCGGCACCAATCGCATCTAAGTCAGGACGTTTATGTCCCATAATAATCACTTTATCGCCTTCAGTTAAGATATCTTTTAAAGCATGAGAGATAACACGCGCTCTTACACGTGTACGTTTTTCCATAGGGTCAGTCTTACCGCCGTAGAAACGTACGTTACCATTCATATTCTTAATGGCTACTTGGTCCCCACCACGGCCTAATGCTAAATCAAGACCTGATTGAGATAGTTCACCAAGGTCGATAAGGTTCTCAGTACCTTCCCCTACCCCAATACTTAGCGTTAACTGGGCACGATAACCGACACTCTTCTCACGTAACTGGCTGAGGATTTCAAAGTTAGATTCTTCAATTTCAGCTAAAATCTTTTGATTCAAGTAAGCAACAAATTGATCTGAATTATAACGTTTGAAAAAGATATTATATTCAGAAGCCCAACGACTAATTACACGTGTAACCATTGAGTTAATCTCTGAACGTTGCGTATCGTTCATATTTTGCGTAATTTCATCGTAGTTATCTAGGAAAAGGGTCGCAATAATTGGTTTCGATTCTTCATACAATTCATTCGTATGTACTTGTTCAGTAATATCAAAGAAGTATAAACAATTCTCTTCTTCAGAATGACGTACATGATAATGATATTGTCCATGTTCAATTTCAATTTCTTGAACCTTTTCAAGTTGCTTTAAAATGTTAGGAAACACTTCGTTGACTGGTTCTGAGATGACATTCGTTTCTAAGTGTTCAGACATGTACTGGTTAATCCATTCAATATGATCGTCCTCATCTAGCACAACCAAACCAATCGGCAAGCGTTTAATCGCTTTATTATTTCCTGCCGACACATGACCACTCAAATTATCCACATAATTATCCATTTTTAATAAGGCTTGTCTTACTAAGACGATACTGATGATAATCATGACTGCTAATATTGCAGCTGCAATCGTTGCGACTAATGGTTTAAAAACAAACCAGACGACAACAAGTGCTATCGCAGTAAGTACCATTAAAATGTAAGGTATCATTAATGCCTTTTTTGTGGATTGACGGTTCATTGTTCCACCTCTATTCGCTTTTTAAAGTCATTTTTTAATCATTCGTTTTAAATTAATTCCTAAATCAAGTACCCCAAGTAATGAAACAATATGTGTAAATGGCGTTATAATTGTCCCCACGACCATTAATAATATTGAAACACCGTCTGGCATACGTTTTGCTTTACCAAAGAAATGAATTAAGCTCAATCCTTGGATATACATCAATAATGATAACACAACTTCGAAATTTAATACGATGCTTTGGAAAATACTTGGTTCAGTTGCCACCATGACACAAAGCAATACAATCATATATATCCATAGTAATGAACGATTCATTTGCCAAGCAAATAGTGGTTTGAAAATGGGTGTTGCTACTTTAAATTTACGTAGAATTGGAAATGTAATAATTAGATTAATTAAAACAAAAATAAAGATTAAAAGGATAATAAAACTTGGAAGTTGAACTGACATTTGTCGGAAGCCTTCTTCTAAAATCGCTTTATAATCTGATTCTACGCCAGCAGTTACAATCGTATCATGTAACGTATCTTTAAATGGTTTAATTAACGTTGATGCGCTTGGCATTTTTTTGAAAACTTGTAATAACATAAATGCGACTAAAGTAAATATACTTAAATAAGCTGTGGCAATATATAAGATACGTTCTTTAGAGGCACGTTCTTTTAATAATTGGCCAATTACGAAACTAAGTAATAAAACTAAAATCATGGCACTTAATACAAATGTATTACCTAGTAAAGTAGTTAAGATTACGGTTACTAAAGCTCCAATCCCAAATGATGGTATTGATTTGTTCCATAGAATAACACCGGGAATGGTAGCGAATAGACATAATATTAAGCCAAGAACTGGTAATACATACGTTACTAAAGCAACAATCACAAGTGCTAACGTTCCCAGAATGGTTGCTTTAGGATGTACTTTTGAAAACACATTCGCCACTCCTATACTTTTTTTGACTATAACTTCTATTTTAACCTCTATGGAAGATTAAAACAAATAGCTCGAACCCTTCATCTTATTATTATTTACGTTTGAAATTAGTGACTTTTAAGAAGTGATAGAGATTTGGCGCCCAGTCATTAAAGTTTAATAAGAAGCCATCATGTCCAACATTATCTGGTACGAAGAAATGGCGATGATATTTGAATCTCTCCCCTACTGCTCTTACTTGATCATCTGGATAGAGTAAATCATCTGTAAAGCCCATCGTTAAGACTTTAGTATCTAAAGATTGTAATACTTCATCGACATCATCCCGACCTCGATCTAAATTATGACTGTCCAACACATTTAACATAGTTAAATAACATGCTAAATCATAACTTTCTTTAAATTTATCGCCTTGGTAGCGTTGATAAGTGACGACTTCATCTGGTGTAAAGCGTTCATCATAACTTTTAGAAGAACGATAAGTAAGAAAGCCAAGTTGGCGTGCAATACTTAAGCCTTCTTTGCCACCTAATTGAATCGCTTCGCGTGCAATCTCATTAAAGGCTCGACTATAAGAGGATGTTTTGTCAGTAGCAGCTAAGATAACTGCTTTGTCTATTTGAAATTGGTTGTTATAGAGCAATTCCATCGCTTGCATGCCACCTAAACTGCCCCCAATTAAGATATTAATTCTATTGAAGCCGAGTGCTTGGATACCCTTTTCAATGGCTTTAACAATGTCTCTTAAGGTTAATTGCTTTGGAAAATGCGGATCCGTTAACGGCGAACTTGAACCAAATGGGCTACCAATAACGTTAAATGTAAGAAATTGGTAATCATAGATAGGCATGTAGCCACCATCAATAATTTCGCGCCACCAGCCTGGTTGTTCATCTGTGCCATAGGTTAAATGATTACCTGTAAGGGCATGACAAACTACGACAAGTGGTTGACCTGAATACCCTACATGCTCGTATCGTAACTGCAAATTCTCAATCGTTTCTCCTGATTCTGTCGTAAAAAATCCTAGGTTCAATGTATCTACTGTATAATTTGTCATGCGATTACCTCCTTTAAAATAAAAATCGCTTCCTACTCTTGTTATAAGAAGTAAGAAGCGATTGTGCTTTAATACTTATCATTCGAGTAGTGTCTCGTTGGTTTTAGCACCGTACTTGAAGTTGCCGGTTGCTGAAGCTTCTTTGGGCCAAATCCCTCTGCTTCTCATAATAAGGTTTCATGTTATTTTATTTATTTACACGTTAACTTTAGTTTGAATTTATTTTATCTGATTGTCGGTATAACTTCAATCGTCAGCTGTTTGGGACTGCCTTTTAAAAGAAGAAACGTATACTGGCAATAAGTGCGATGCCTACGAGTATGGTTACTGTCAGACTGCGTGTTACGAGTGCGATGATGACGGTTGGGATGGTTACGATGATATACGGGATGTTAAGTGTGTAACCTTGAACGCCTTCTTGTTGCACGATAATGCCGTCTAGGATGAGTGCTGTGAATAATGTGATTGGAATGAATGATAACCATTCAATGACGGTTTCTGAAAGTTGTATTCGTGAAATCATCAAGAATGGCAGGATTCGAATAATTATGGTTACGAGTCCACACAAGACGATAAGGATGAACATATGCCAAGATGTTGTCATCGATCCATCACCACCCCTAATGTTGCTGCAAAGATTGATGCGATAAGAATAGCGACATAAGATGGCATAAACCAGCTTAAGATAAGCATCATCACTATTACGCATGCGATTAATACGAGATATATTTTAATCTTTGAGCCTCTTATAGTTTCAAATTGTGCCATTGCCAGGAAAATGAACATGGCAGTTATGGCGAAGTCTAGCCCAAACATCTCCGGGTTAGAAATGTATTTACCGAATACGGCTCCCGCTACGCTTGCAAGTGCCCAGAACGTATAGGCGGTAAGGTTAAGACCGTGTAACCAGCGATCGTTAATCTTCTCCCCTTTTAAGTGAGGTGTAATGGCTACACCAAATGTTTCGTCAGTCAGAATAGAAGACATGGCTAAACGATTCCAAAAGCCGTAATCTTTGTAATTTGGTGCGAGTGTCATTGATAAAAGAAAGAAACGTGAATTTACAATTAATGTCGTTAAGACAATTGCAGACATAGGTGTGCCTGTAATCACAAGTGCGCAAATGATAAATTGCGCTGCACCTGCGTAAACGAGTAAGCATAACAATAGAATTTCTAAAACACTAAAATGTTGGGAAGCCGCCACGATTCCAAATGACAATCCAATTCCGACATATCCTAATAACGTAGGAATACATTCTTTGACCCCTTGTTTAAATGTCACATGTGACGTCATTTAAGTACCCCCTTTGTTTAAATTTTGTATTAAAGAAAAAATGAATATTTAAGAATTTAAACTTAGTCTAATACACACTCTGAATAGCCGCAATAGTCTTAGACAGAAGTTTGTGTGAAGTTAGACTGAAAGACGTGTTAAAACATTGTTATAACAGTATTTAAAAATGTCAGAATTTTATTAAATCAAAATAGAGTTACCTCTGTAGAGGTAGTCTAATTTAATAGATTTTACTGCGCTACTTTATCAAGAAAAAGTGGTTTATAAACATAAAAAAGTGAGGAGTTTAAACCTCCTCACTTTTATTGATAAACTAATATTTAAATTTTAGATTAGTCGTTTACTGGACGGATTTCTGTTTTACCACCCATGAATGGTACTAATGCTTCTGGAATTGTAATTGAACCGTCTTCGTTTTGATAGTTTTCAACGATAGCTGCGAATGTACGGCCTACAGCAAGACCACTACCATTTAATGTGTGTGCTAATTCTGGTTTAGCAGAAGCGTCACGTTTGAAGCGGATGTTTGCACGACGCGCTTGGAAATCAGTACAGTTTGAGCAAGAGCTGATTTCTTTGTAGTCATTGTAACTTGGTAACCATACTTCTAAGTCGTAAGTTTTACTTGCACTGAAACCGATATCTCCAGTACATAAGATAACACGGCGATATGGTAAACCTAATTCTTCTAAGATAGCTTCAGCATTTTGAGTCATATCTTCTAAAGAATCCCAAGAATTTTCTGGTTGTTCGAAACGAACCATTTCAACTTTGTCGAATTGGTGTAAACGGATTAAACCTCTTGTATCTCTACCAGCTGAACCCGCTTCACTACGGAAACATGCAGTTTGAGCAGTGAATCTTTCAGGTAAAACGCCTGGTTGGATAATTTCATCTCTGTAGAAATTTGTTAATGGAACTTCTGCAGTTGGGATTGTGTATAATCCTTCTTTTTCAACTTTAAATAAGTCTTCTTCGAATTTAGGTAATTGACCTGTACCAAACATAGTATCTGCGTTAACTAATTGAGGTGTCATCATTTCAGTATAACCGTGTTCAGTTGTATGTTTAGTAAGCATGTAGTTCATTAATGCACGTTCTAATAACGCACCGTCTCTAGTTAAGTAAACGAAACGTGCACCTGAGATTTTTGCAGCACGCTCGAAATCAGCCATTTTTAATTCTTCAACTAAGTCCCAGTGTGCTTTAGGTTCGAAATCAAACTCACGAGGTGTACCCCATTTTTTAATTTCTACATTATCTTCATCAGAATCACCTTGTGGTACATCGTCTGCGATTAAGTTAGGGATACGAATTAAGATGTCTCTAATTTTATTATCTACTTCATTTAATTTAGCGTCGTTTTCTTTAATTTCATCGCCAAGCTCACGCATTTCTTTAATAACGTCGTCAGCATTTTCTTTGTTACGTTTCTTTTCAGCGATTTCATCACTTACTTTGTTACGACGTGCTTTCATTTCTTCAGTTTTACCGATTAATTCACGTCGTTGGTTATCTAATTCTAATACTTCATCAACAACCTTTGGATCGTCTCCACGTAATTCAATTTTGCTCTTAACTTTGTCAGTTTCATCTCTAAATTGTCTGATATCTAACATTTAACATTCATCCTTCCCATTTTTTGAAAAATTATTAAGAATGGTCGCTACTTTTAAATAAATAAAAAAAGACCACATCCCTCACAAGGGACGTGGTCTACGCGTTGCCACCCTATTTAACAATTTAACACATAGATTATGTACTAAATTGCACTTTACTAAAATAACGGTTATTACCGATTGCTCACAACTGTAGGTAGATTCGCATAATCATTAATTACTTGTTCACACTCAACACAAGCTCTCTGAAATTAACGTATTATGTTACTTGGCCTACGAACAATAACTTATTAAGTTATTTTTAATATAGCAAAGTCTTTTAGAATTTTCAAGCAATTGCTAATGTTAAATTTTTTAGTTAGGTAAACGCTATCATTTTCAATAATTGAGACTTTCAAATATTTATCAGAAATAGTGTTGACGAAAGTCTCTAGCAGGTATAGTATTTTCTATTGTATTTAAAGCTCATAAATGTCTGACCTTTCGCTACGAATTTAAGTTCAGACTTTGAAAATATAGGCAATCATAGAGGACTGGACGTGAAGAAGGTATATTTTGTCCTAACCTCATAGATAGGGAGGGTTTTGTTCATGGAAACATTAACTACTGTTAATATTCCAAAACGTAAAGATGAAACACATAAAGCCGATTACGGTAAAATCTTGTTAATCGGTGGTAGTGCGAATTTAGGTGGCGCTATTATGTTAGCTGCTCGTGCTTGCGTATTCAGTGGCAGTGGTTTAATTACAGTCGCTACACATCCAAATAACCACGCAGCTATCCATTCACGTTGCCCAGAAGCAATGGTAACAGATATTAATGATACTAAAATGTTAACAAAGCTCATTGAAAACACAGACAGTATCTTAATTGGTCCAGGACTTGGTGTAGATTTCAAAGGAAATAATGCCATTACATTCTTACTTCAAAACATTCAACCTCACCAAAACTTAATTGTTGATGGTGATGCAATTACAATATTTAGTAAATTGAAACCAGACATTCCAACATGTCGCGTTATCTTTACACCACATCAAAAAGAATGGGAACGTTTAAGTGGCATTCCTATTGAAGAACAAACGTATGAACGTAATAGAGAAGCTGTAGATAAATTAGGCGCTACAGTGGTCTTGAAAAAACATGGTACTGAAATCTACTTTAAAGATGACGATTATAAACTTGCGATTGGTACACCAGCCATGGCAACAGGCGGTATGGGCGATACACTTGCAGGTATGATTACAAGCTTTGTAGGTCAATTCGATAGCTTAAAAGACGCAGTAACAAGTGCAACTTATACACACAGTTATATTGGTGAAAAACTCTCAGAAAAAATGTACGTTGTACCGCCTTCACGTTTAATTAATGAAATCCCTTACGTAATGAAAGAATTAGAAAACTAATACTTGAAATAAAAACGCTCTGACATTCTCATTAAAAGAAAATCAGAGCGTTTATTTTATATGGAACTAGAAATGGTAAATCTGTATGCTTATACACACGTAAGTGAGTAGTTCTAAGATGAATAACGAATGACGTTGCGCGACTCTTGACGATTTTTATATTGAACACAAATGGGCGTGCACTTGCGTAAGGCGTTCTAAGATAGATAACGAAACGTAGTTACGTAGACTCCTAGGGGAGCATTGCCGTTAATGAACCTAAGTGCAATAGCACTTAGGTAAGTAGCTCTAAAGATGGATAATGAATGGTGTTGCGCGACTCTTGGCGATTTTTATATTGAACACAAGTGGGCGTGCACTTGCGTAAGGCGTTCTAAGATAGATAACGAAACGTAGTTGAGTGACGCCTGAGGGAGCAGGATGAGTGTCGAGACCAAGGCTCGACCCAGCCCCCTAGGCAAGCATCTCAACTTAAGTGAGTGAACATCTATCTAAGAACGCCTTTACAATACTACAGGCTTGAGCCTTTCCCGCAAGAAAGCGTCGCAACAAAATGAGTGGCATCCATCTAAGAGCTACTCCCCAGGAAAGCGACACAACTTAAACGAGTAAACATCTATCTTAGAACTATTAAAAAATAAGACTACCTTCACGAGAGGGTAGTCTTATTTTCGTATTATTATTCGTTATCACTATCGTTTTCTGAACCATTTTCAATATCTTCATTCACACGATCCATGAAGTCTTGTCTAAGCTCAACGCGTTCATTACTATCATCTTCTGTTGTTTCCGTATGAAGCGCATTACCTGGCGTAGCATCATCTACAACATGCTCACTTGGACTTTCTGTACTTTCCGCATTAGGTGTACCTTCTTGTGCTTGAGCCGCTTCTGTTGAATCTTCATCTTCTGCTTTATCTTGAACCTTAGCTACCGTAGAAACAGATTGATCCTCGCCTAATTTCATTAGACGCACACCTTGTGTTGAACGACCAGTTTGTGAAATATCCTCTACTTGTAAGCGAATAATGACGCCACCATTTGTAACCATCATTAAATCTTCATCGCCAGTCACTGTAGTGATACATACAATATTACCGTTACGCTCTGTGATAGTAGCCGTTTTAACACCTTTACCACCACGATTAGATAAACGATATTCACTTACTGGCGTACGTTTACCATAACCATTTTCAGTAACAACTAAAACTTCATCTTCACTGTCTGCATGCGCGACGTCTAAACCAACTACAACGTCGTCTTCACGTAATGAGATACCTCTTACACCTGCTGCTGTACGGCCTAATGGACGTAAACTATTCTCAGAGAAGCGGATAAGTGATGCGTGAGATGTACCAATTAAGATGTCTTGATTGCCATCAGTTAAGCGGACCGCAATCAGTTCGTCATCTTCTTTGAAACCAATCGCAATCTTACCGTTCTTGTTAATATGTGAGAAGTTGCTTAACGCAGAACGTTTCACAATACCTTTCTTAGTCGCAAATACTAAGAAACTACTCTCGTCTTCAAGATCCCTTACGGCAATCATTGTACTAATGGCTTCGTCATTCTCAAGTTCAATCGCATTGATTACTGGAATACCTTTAGATTGACGAGAAAGTTCTGGCACTTCATAACCTTTAAGTTTATAAACGCGACCTTTATTCGTGAAGAATAGTACGTTGTCATGCGTGCTTAGTGTAACTAATTGGCTGACAAAGTCTTCTTCAAGCGTATTCATGCCTTGCACGCCACGGCCACCTCTGTTTTGAGAACGGTATGTTGAAACAGGTAGACGTTTAATATAGTTATTATGACTTAATGTAATGACGATTTGTTCTTCTGGAATTAAGTCTTCATCCTCTAAATCGTCTAAGCCGCCTAATTGAATTTCTGTACGACGTTCATCACCGAAACGCTCTTTGATTTCAGTTAACTCATCGCGGACTAATTGAAGTAATACTTCTTCATCTGCTAGAATTTCTTCTAATTCTGCAATGTAATTTAATAACTCATTATATTCTGATTCAATCTTATCGCGTTCTAAACCTGTTAAACGTCTTAAACGCATATCAAGAATAGCTTGGGCTTGGCGTTCAGAAAGCTTAAAGCGTTCTTGTAACGTTTCCATAGCGATTTTATCTGTATCAGATTCACGAATGATAGAAATGATTTGATCGATATGGTCTAACGCAATACGTAAACCTTCTAAGATATGTGCACGATCTTTCGCTTTCTTCAAGTTATATTCAGTACGACGACGTACAACAATTTTTTGGTGTTCTAAGTATTCAACTAACGCTTCTTTTAAGTTAATTAATTTAGGACGACCATGTACAAGGGCAATCATATTCACACCGAATGATGTTTGTAATGGTGTCTGTTTGTATAAATTATTAAGAATAACATTCGCATTAGCGTCTTTACGTACATCTATTACAATTCTTACGCCTGTACGTAAACTTGTCTCATCACGTAAGTCTGTAATACCTTCGATTTTTTTATCACGTACAAGTTCTGCAATTTTTTCAATCATACGTGCTTTATTCACTTGATATGGAATTTCGGTGACTACGATACGTTGACGTCCGCCGCCACGTTCTTCGATTTCTGCACGTGCGCGCATTTGAACTGAACCACGTCCTGTTTCATATGCGCGTCGGATACCACTTTTCCCTAAAATTAAGCCCGCTGTAGGGAAGTCAGGGCCTTGGATATCTTCCATAAGTTCTGCGATTGTAACGTCTGGATTCTTACTTAAATGTAATACACCATCAATGACTTCAGTTAAATTATGAGGAGGAATATTAGTAGCCATACCTACCGCGATACCTGAAGCACCGTTCACTAAAAGGTTAGGGAAACGAGAAGGTAAGACTTCCGGCTCTCTTTCAGTACCATCATAGTTATCTAAAAAGTCAATTGTATCTTTATTGATATCGCGTAACAGTTCCAATGTAATCTTTGTCATTTTGGCTTCTGTATAACGCATAGCCGCAGCACCATCGCCGTCCATTGAACCAAAGTTACCTTGACCATCTACAAGTGGATAACGATAGCTAAACGTTTGTGCCATTCGGACCATGGCATCATAAATTGAAGAGTCACCGTGAGGGTGATATTTACCCATTACGTCCCCAACGATACGAGCTGATTTCTTATAGGGTTTATCAGGCGTCATTCCTTGTTCATTTAAACCATATAAGATACGACGGTGTACAGGTTTTAAACCATCACGCACATCAGGTAGCGCACGTGAAACGATAACGCTCATTGCATAGTCTAAGAATGATTCACGCATTTCGCTGGTTATATTTCGTTCATTAATTCTTGATTGAGGTAAGTCAGCCATCAAGATATCCTCCTTCTATCATCACTTAAAAATGAATAGTCAGACTGTTAATACGTACGATTGTTTAACAGCCTGTGCTATAACTTATGCAAATAGGCAATCAATTAGAAATCTAAGTTTGCGTATACTGCATTTTCTTCAATAAATTGTCTTCGATTCTCAACAACGTCGCCCATTAACATTTCAAATGTTTGGTCGGCATCTAAAGCATCTTCAAGTTTTACTTGTAACATCATGCGGTTTTCAGGATTCATAGTTGTTTCCCATAATTGATCCGCATTCATTTCTCCTAAACCTTTATAACGAGAAATTTGCCATTTAGGCGTAGGATTAAGTTCTGCTTTCAATTTGTCTAATTCACGGTCGTTAAACACATAGTATTTTTGTTTACCTTGTGTCAATTTGTACAATGGTGGTTGTGCGATATAGACATATCCCGCTTCAATAAGTGGACGCATAAAGCGATAAAAGAATGTTAATAATAACGTTCTGATATGGGCACCATCGACATCGGCATCTGTCATGATAACAATCTTATGATAACGTGCTTTAGAAATATCGAATTCGCCACCAATACCCGTACCAAATGCTGTAATCATTTGACGAATTTCGTTGTTATTTAAGATACGGTCTAAACGTGCTTTCTCCACATTTAAGATTTTACCTCTTAACGGTAAAATCGCTTGTGTTTTAGAGTCACGGCCTTCTTTTGTAGACCCCCCGGCAGAGTCACCCTCTACTAAGAAGATTTCACTTTCTTCCGGTTTTTTACTAGAACAGTCTGCAAGTTTACCTGGTAAGCTTGAGATTTCTAAGGCTGATTTGCGACGTGTCACTTCACGTGCTTTTTTAGCAGCTACACGTGCGCGTGATGCCATAATTCCCTTTTCAACAATCGTTCTAGCCACATTAGGATGCTCATATAGGAATCTTTCAAAGTGCTCTGCGAACAATTTATCCACAATTTGACGCACTTCAGAGTTACCTAATTTCGTTTTAGTTTGTCCTTCGAATTGAGGGTCGCCATGTTTAATTGAAACAACCGCAGTCAAACCTTCGCGTGTATCTTCACCAGATAAACGTTCTTTATCATCTTTAATGATCTTACTTTGAGTACCATAACTATTCAGCACACGCGTTAACGCACGTTTGAAACCATCTTCGTGAGTCCCGCCTTCGTACGTATGAATATTATTGGCATAAGATAATAAATTCGTCGCATAGCCACTGTTGTATTGCATCGCAATTTCAATTTCTACGTCATCTTTAGTTTGGTGAATATAAATTGGCTCATCGTGGATAGGCTCTTTATTCTCGTTTAATAATTCAACGTATGATTTAATACCACCTTCATAGTGATATGTATCTTCACGTTGTTCTTCTTCCTCACGTTCGTCTCTTAAAGTGATTGAGATACCTTTATTTAAGAAAGCTAACTCTCTGATACGTTTTTGAAGTGTATCGTAATTATAAACTGTTGTTTCAGTAAAGATTTCTGCATCGGCTTTAAAGCGAATCGCTGTACCTGTTTTATCTGTTGAACCCACTTCTTTAAGATCAAATTGAGGTACGCCTCGTTTATAAGCTTGATGATAAATTGTATCGTTACGATGAACGTATACTTCTAACTGCTCAGATAAGGCATTTACAACAGATGATCCTACGCCGTGAAGACCACCAGAAACTTTGTATCCGCCACCGCCGAATTTACCACCGGCATGTAATACAGTTAAGATAACTTCTACTGCTGGGCGTCCCATTTTTTCTTGAATATCAACAGGAATACCACGGCCATTGTCAGTTACTTTAATCCAGTTATCTTTTTCAATAATGACTTCTATTTCATTGGCATAACCAGCAAGTGCCTCGTCAATACTGTTATCCACGATTTCCCATACTAAATGGTGTAAGCCTCTTTCTGAAGTTGAACCAATATACATACCAGGTCTTTTACGAACCGCTTCTAGTCCTTCTAATACCTGTATCTGTCCAGCACCATAATTATCTGTGTTGTTTACATCTGACAATGTATTCACCATCACTTTCTATTACTTAATAATTTCACCTTGACTGATTCGGTAGAGTTTCGCATTATTCATAATTTCATGATCGATGCCCTCTACTGACGTCGTTGTTACAAATGTTTGTACTTTATGTTGAATCGTACTTAATAAATGGGTTTGACGAGAATCATCTAACTCACTTAGTACGTCATCTAATAACAAGATGGGATATTCTCCAACTTCAATATTCATTAATTCTATTTCTGCTAACTTGATGGATAACGCCGTCGTACGTTGCTGCCCTTGCGAGCCATATGTCTGAGCATCCATACCGTTTACGTTAAACCCTAAGTCATCTCTATGTGGCCCGTATAAACACACACCGCGCTCCATTTCACGTTTAATATTGTCATTTAACAAGTTAAGCACTTCGTCTAACAGTTCGCTTTCGTCTTTCTCTGTATCACTTAACTTAATACTCGGTAAATACTTTAAAGACAACGTTTCACGCTCATTTGTAATACCTGAATGAATAGGTTTAGCTAAAGATTCTAGCTCTTTTATAAAATGGTCGCGTCTTAACGTCACATTAAGGGCGTATTGCGCAAATTGTTGATTTAACACTTCCAACATAGTTGTGTCCGTCTTCTGACCAAGTTGTAACTGCTTCAAATAGTTATTCTTTTGTTTAAGAATACGTTGATATTGAGCTAAATCGTTTAAATAAACGGCAGATATCTGACCTAATTCCATATCTATAAAACGACGACGTATTTGAGGAGAACCTTTAACAATATTTAAATCTTCAGGCGCAAAAAGAACCACATTAAGATGTCCAACATATTGTGTTAGTCGACTTTGCTCTAAGTGGTTCACTTTAACTTGTTTACCTTTTTTAGTTATAAACATTGTCAGTGGCATTGTTCCGTGTCTATAACTTAGCTCACCCTCTATTTTAGCATAATCAGCATTAAACCGTATGAGCTCCTTATCATTAGAGGTACGATGACTTTTTGCCAAAGCTAGCGTATATATTGATTCAAGTAAATTTGTCTTCCCTTGGGCATTTTCGCCAATAAGAATATTCACTTCAGGATGACAATTTAACGTAACCTCTTCATAGTTACGATAATTTTCTAATTGGAGTGTTTTAAGCTTCATTGTTCACCTTGATGAATAATGATTACAGAATCAATTTCAGGAATATCAGGGAAATCAATTCGATCTTGGTCAGCTAGTTTTTTACCGCGACGTGTTTCACGTTCACCGTTAATTAAAACTTCATAATCTTGTAAGAACCATTTTGCTTGTCCACCAGACTCTATGATGCCTTCTGTTTTAAGAAATTGACCTAACGTGATGTCGCCATCAACTACGACTTCTTGAACCAAAATAATCACTCCGTTTCTTTATGTGTCATTAATATATTATACCTTTTTTAGGATTAAATTTCATTTAAAATGGAATGTGAAACCGCTTACTTTAACAGAAGTTTTTTATAAGCCATTTTTGATTGAATTTTAGCTAGAATTTAAGAGGTTTGAAGCGGCTTTTTTGCTTTTTGAAAATGCTAATTTCATGAGTTGGAGATTTGCATATGTCCAATTTTTAATTTTAAGGCCTATTTTAGCTTAAAAATGAGAAAAACAATATTTATCCACAAGTCATTAACTCTTTAGCCACAGTGAACGGCTGAGAGGGCTTAAAATGAATTTTCAAAGATAAATAAAAAGCAGGACGGAAATCTAATCTATAAAAAGATTTCACTGTCCTGCTCTTATAGTTTCTAATATGTTCTGATTGGTAAGATCAATTGTGTCACTGAATCATCATTTTTAGGTTTAAGAATGAATGGTTTCATTGTACCGAAGAATTCTACTTCAACTTCATCATTGTCGATGGCTTTTAAAGCGTCCATCATGTAACGAGAGTTGAACGAAATCTTTAAGTTGCCACCTTCAACATCAGTTGCTGTAACTTCTTCTTTTACAGTACCGATTTCAGGTGATGTTGAAGATAATTCCACTACTTCGTTGCCTGTACTTAATTTAATAACGTTATTGCCGCCTTCGCGTGCAAGTAATGAAGCACGGTCGATTGCGTGATAAAACTCACCGTTGTTTAATCCTAATTTGATTTCATAATTCTCTGGGAATAAACGTGTCGTATCAGGATAATGTCCTTCTAGTAAACGAGAAATGAAGTTGACGTTACCTACTTTGAATAACACTTGGTTAGATGCAAAGAAGATATCAATGTCTTCATCGCTGTCACTCATAATTTTGTTTAATTCAGATAGTGCTTTACCTGGAATGATGACATTTTTGTTTTCAGACTCATCTTCAAGTTTTAACTTTCTTACAGCCAAGCGGTGTGAGTCAGTCGCAGTGCATATTAATTCATTATCTTGTATAAGCCAGTTCACACCAGTTAAGACTGGGCGTGTTTCTGAGGTGGACACTGCGAAATTTGTTTGCGCAATGATGTTTTTAAGTACTTTTACTGATAATTGAATTGCGTCATCACGTGAAACTTGTGGTAACAGTGGATATTGATCAGGATCTAAACCACTTAAGTTAAACTCTGAATGACCTGATGTAATTAAAGTTTGGAACTGTTCATTTGTTGATAATTTTACGTCTTTACCTGGTAATTTTTTGATAATGTCTACAAAGAAACGACCAGGAAGTACTACAGAACCAGTTTCAGCAATAGTGACAATATCTTCACCATCTACTTGTTTAGGAATAGTGATTTCAATAGAGATTTCAGAATCTGAACCAGTAAGAATCACTTCGTTATCTTTAGCGTCAATCTTGATACCTGTTAAGATTGGTAAAGTTGTTCTTGGTGAGATTGCTTTTAATGTGTCATTTAATTGAGTGATAAAATAATCTCTTTTAATTGTGAATTCCATTATTAATCTAAACTCCTTCCAGTCGTTTATATATAAATTATATAGGTTTTAAATTCATAGTAATAGTAGTAGGGCCTGTGGATTAGTGGATATCTTAGAAAAAGCCTTAAATGGCAAAGTTATACACATGTGGATAAACTGTTGATGGTGTGTATTACTTTTAAACATTATCCACATATTCCTATTTTCATTTTAAAACAACGAAAGCCATTTTTAACTAAAAAATTTAGCTTCTAGATTCATTTTTTTATTTCCCACTTCAGAAGAATGTAATCTGTTATATAACAGTTACAACTTATTGCTTACGAATTTCTTTCTCAAGATCTTCAACTTCTTGTTTGAAAATGCTATCCGCTTTAATATCATTAGCAATTTTTTCATGAGCGTGAATGACTGTCGTATGATCGCGGCCACCAAATTCTTCACCAATTTTTGGTAATGAAAAATCAGTTAATTCTCTAGATAAGTACATTGCAATTTGGCGTGGGTAAGCAATAGATTTCGTACGTTTCTTCGCACTAAAGTCTTCAATACGCACATTATAGTAATGACCCACAACTTTTTGAATATCTTGAATTGAAATCTTTTTAGATTTAGGAACTTGAATAATATCTTTAAGCGCTTCTGCTGCTAATTCTGTTGTGACAGGTCTTCCTTGAAGTTTTGAGTAAGCAAGTAAACGCGTTAAAGCCCCTTCTAATTCACGGATGTTAGATTGAATTTGATTTGCGATATAATTCAACGCTTCTGCTGGGATTTCTAAATTCTCTTCTTCGATTTTCTTTTGAAGAATAGCCATACGAGTTTCATAATCAGGTGGCGTAATATCAACGATTAAGCCCCATTCAAAGCGTGAACGTAAGCGATCTTCAAGCTTTGCAATTTCTTTAGGTGGGCGATCACTTGAAATAACAATTTGTTTTTTATTTTGATGTAACTCATTAAAAGTATGGAAGAATTCTTCTTGTGTTTGCTCTTTGTTCTGAATAAATTGAATGTCATCAATCAGTAAAACATCAATATTTCTATATTTCTCTCTGAATGCTTCAGGTTCATTGTTACGAATAGATTTAATGAAGTCATTAGTAAATTTCTCACTAGAGGTATAAAGCACTTTAGCATTAGGTTGATTACTTAATACATGATGTCCAATCGCATGCATTAAATGCGTTTTACCTAAACCAACGCCCCCGTAAATAAATAAAGGATTATAGGCTTGAGCTGGTGCTTCAGCCACAGCTAAGCTTGCAGCATGAGGAAAACGGTTGCCAGGTCCAATAACGAAAGTATCAAACGTGTTATGAGTATCGAATTGATCAGTACCTTCATGAGGGTCTTCAATTGTTTGAGTTTTAGTTTCTTTCGGTTTAGAAGACTTGCGACTGCTTTCATCGAGTTCAGCTAACTGTGCAGCAGTGAAAAATTTAGGATCAACTTCATCACCAATAATATCTTTCATAATACTTTGTATAACGTCTTTGTAATTTGAATTTAGCCAATTAGCATAAAATTCATCAATGACATAAATATATGCAACATTATCGCGAATTTCTTTGAGTTCTGTATCTTTTAAAAACGTATTAAAAGTAGTCTTTGAGATTTCTGTTTGAGCAACCTCTAATACCTTTTTCCAAATTTCTTGTTCTGACATATATAAACTCCATCTTTCTATAAATTTAAGACTTATACACAGAAATTAGAACGAGTGGATAAAAATAATCACAGCATGTTAATAATTATCCACAAGTTAATAACAATCGGTGGATAACTTTAGGTATGCTATGATTTATTCACACTAATTATGTATATAAAATCTATAAATAAATCCTGTAAAAATAATGAGTTAGACGACTTATCCACACAATTATACTTTTTAACTAGGATAGATGTCAATCGGCTGTGAATATGTTGTTAAATTCGGTATAAAGTTGTGAATATTAGCTTGATTATCCACAATATTTTCAATACTATTTGTGAATAAGTGGATAAAATTAAGTGTTATTTTTCAGAAGCTGAAAATGTACTATAACAGTTTTGGGAAATAATTTATAAACGTGTATTAAAAATGAATAAAATTGCTTTGATAATGAGGAACTACAAATGTATAAATATTAATAATGAAGAAAAAGCAAATTTTAATAAAAAAATGTAGGGTTGCTTTTAAATGCTGCTTGCTTTATAAATGGTAATTTGTTATATTGTAGTAGTTGCTTGAATTATGACTAGATAAAATTTAATTAAATCAAGAATTCTGATATCAGAAAGTATAATTTATCTATTAAAATAATCAGGTTCATTCAGACTTAATAATGAACTGGATAATAAGTAGATGGAGGTGTTTTGCATGGTAAAACGTACTTATCAACCAAATAAACGTAAACATAGTAAAGTTCATGGTTTCAGAAAACGCATGAGCACTAAAAATGGCCGTAAAGTTTTAGCGCGTCGTCGTCGTAAAGGCCGTAAAGTTTTATCAGCATAAGATCACTGACTTCTCAGTGGTCTTTTTTTTCGTTTGAAAGGTAATTAAAATAAAGTAAAGTGCCGATTCAAACGCAGATAATTATATAAATAGGTAAATTTAAAGCAAAGATTAAAATAAGCGAGTGATGTAAACGTGGAGAAGGCGTATCGTATAAAAAAGAATACGGATTTCCAAACTATTTATAAAAAAGGTAAATCCGTAGCAAACAGACAGTTCGTAGTTTACACCTATAATAGTAATAATGAACATTTTCGCTTAGGAATTAGCGTATCTAAAAAACTAGGAAATGCCGTAACTAGAAATAGAATCAAAAGAGCTATCAGAGAAAATTTTAAAGTACACAAACAAGATCTCATTGCTCGCGATATTATTGTAATAGCAAGACAACCTGCGAAAGATATGTCGACATTAGAAATTCAAGGCAGTTTAGAACACGTATTGAAGATTGCGAAAGTATTTAATAAGAAGATAAAATAAATTGCTAATATTAGACGTTCTTCAGTCTAACTTCAGACAACCCGTAGTCTTACTTAATTGCGGTAAATCAAGATATTCGCATTTTCAAAAGAAACAAATTACAATGTTATAATGAAATTTTACTTGGATAAGGAGGCGAGGATAATCATGGATTTTGATACAATAACTAGTATTTCAACGCCAATGGGTGAGGGTGCTATTGGTATTGTCCGTTTATCTGGACCACAAGCAGTAGAAATTGGAGATAAGCTATATAAAGGAAAGAAAAAATTAGAAGACGTAGATTCACATACAATTAACTATGGGCATATTGTAGACCCAGAAACAAATGAAGTGGTCGAAGAAGTAATGATTTCTGTGTTACGTGCGCCAAGAACATTCACGCGTGAAGATATTATTGAAATCAACTGTCACGGTGGTATTTTAACAATTAACCGTATTTTAGAACTTACAATGACACATGGTGCTCGAATGGCAGAGCCAGGCGAATATACAAAGCGTGCTTTCCTTAATGGACGTATTGATTTATCTCAAGCTGAAGCGGTAATGGATTTCATTCGTTCTAAAACAGATCGCGCTTCTAAAGTGGCAATGAACCAAATTGAAGGTCGTTTAAGTGATTTAATTAAACGCCAACGTCAATCTATCTTAGAAATTCTCGCACAAGTAGAAGTGAATATCGATTATCCAGAATATGATGATGTTGAAGATGCGACGACTGAATTCTTATTAGAACAGTCTAAGAAAATCAAAAATGAAATTAACCTTCTGTTAGAAACTGGAACACAAGGTAAAATCATGAGAGAAGGTCTTTCAACAGTTATTGTAGGTAAACCAAACGTAGGTAAATCTTCAATGTTAAATAACCTTATTCAAGATAATAAAGCCATTGTAACGGAAGTCGCAGGTACGACACGTGATGTATTAGAAGAATACGTTAATGTACGTGGTGTACCATTAAGATTAGTGGATACGGCAGGTATTCGTGACACTGAAGATATAGTAGAAAAAATCGGTGTAGAACGTTCGCGTAAAGCATTAAGTGAAGCAGATTTAATACTTTTCGTGCTTAATAATAATGAACCATTAACACAAGAAGATCGCACATTGTATGAAGTTATTAAAAATGAAGATGCGATTGTTATTGTTAATAAAACTGATTTAGAACAAAAATTAGATATTGCAGAAGTGAAAGAAATGATTGGCGATACACCACTTATTCAAACGTCTATGCTGAAACAAGAGGGTATCGATGAATTAGAAATTCAAATTAGAGATTTATTCTTTGGTGGCGAAGTTCAAAACCAAGACATGACATATGTTTCTAACTCAAGACACATTTCGTTATTAAAACAAGCAAGACATGCCATTCAAGATGCTATTGATGCAGCTGAATCAGGTATTCCAATGGATATGGTTCAAATCGATTTAACTCGTACTTGGGAATTACTTGGTGAAATTATTGGTGAATCTGCAAGTGATGAATTAATCGATCAATTATTTAGTCAATTCTGTTTAGGTAAATAGTTATTAATAAATATTAAAAAAATGAGACGGTAGGGTGTCTTAATTTTCATAAATAAAAAATGTAGGAATATATGAAGGAGGTCAATAAAGTGGTTCAAGAATATGATGTAATTGTCATTGGAGCAGGTCATGCTGGGATTGAAGCAGGCTTAGCTTCAGCAAGACGTGGCGCTAAAACATTAATGTTAACAATTAACTTAGATAATATCGCCTTTATGCCATGTAACCCATCAGTAGGGGGACCAGCTAAAGGTATCGTAGTACGGGAGATTGACGCATTAGGTGGCCAAATGGCGAAAGCGATTGATAAAACGCACATTCAAATGCGTATGTTAAATACTGGGAAAGGCCCAGCAGTACGTGCGTTAAGAGCGCAAGCGGATAAAGTGTTATATCAACAAGAAATGAAACGCGTGATTGAAGATGAAGAGAATTTAGATATCATGCAAGGCATGGTAGATGAATTAATTATTGAAGATAACGAAGTTAAAGGTGTGCGCACAAATATTGGAACAGAATATCGTTCGAAAGCGGTTGTCATTACTACAGGTACATTCTTACGTGGTGAGATTATCTTAGGTAACATGAAGTATTCAAGTGGCCCGAACCATCAACTTCCTTCCATTACTTTAGCTGATAATTTAAGAGAACTTGGCTTTGAAGTCGTTCGCTTTAAAACAGGTACACCACCACGTGTGAATTCTAAAACAATTGATTATTCTAAGACAGAAATTCAACCTGGTGACGACGTAGGACGTGCGTTTAGCTTTGAAACAACAGAATATATTTTAGATCAACTTCCATGTTGGTTAACGTATACAAATGATAAAACGCATAAAGTAATCGATGATAATTTACATTTATCAGCTATGTACTCAGGAATGATTAAAGGTACTGGCCCACGTTACTGCCCATCAATTGAAGATAAATTTGTGCGTTTCAACGATAAACCTAGACACCAACTTTTCCTAGAGCCTGAAGGTCGCAATACGAATGAAGTGTATGTGCAAGGTTTATCTACGAGTCTTCCAGAACACGTGCAACGCGAAATGTTAGCAACGATTCCTGGTCTTGAAAAGGCGGACATGATGCGTGCAGGTTATGCCATTGAATATGACGCAATTGTGCCAACGCAATTATGGCCAACATTAGAAACTAAAATGATTAAAAACTTATATACTGCGGGTCAAATTAACGGTACGTCAGGATACGAAGAAGCGGCAGGCCAAGGTATCATGGCTGGTATTAACGCTGCAGGTAAAGTTTTAGGTACAGGCGAAAAAATCTTAAGCCGTTCAGACGCTTATATTGGCGTGTTAATCGACGACTTAGTAACAAAAGGTACAAACGAACCTTATCGTCTATTAACGTCTCGTGCTGAATATCGTTTATTACTTCGCCATGATAATGCAGACCTACGTTTAACTGATGTAGGTCATGAATTAGGCATGATTTCAGAAGAACGTTATGCGCGCTTTAACGAAAAACGTCAACAAATTGAAGACGAAATCGAACGTTTAACAAATATTCGTATCAAACCTAATGAGCACACACAATCTGTTATTGAAGCAAATGGTGGTTCACGTCTTAAAGATGGTATCTTAGCTATTGATTTATTACGTCGTCCTGAAATGAGCTATGACACAATCTTAGAAATCTTAGAAGAAGATCATAAACTACCTGAAGCGGTTGAAGAACAAGTTGAAATTCAAACGAAATATGAAGGTTATATCAATAAATCATTACAACAAGTTGAAAAAGTAAAACGTATGGAAGAGAAAAAAATTCCAGAAGACTTAGATTACAGTAAAGTGGATAGTTTGGCGACTGAAGCTCGTGAAAAATTAGCTGAAGTTAAACCATTAAATATTGCGCAAGCATCACGTATTTCAGGCGTAAATCCAGCAGATATCTCAATCTTACTTGTTTATTTAGAACAAGGTAAATTGCAAAGGGTGAAAAGTTAATGAGTGGCGTAGAATGGCTAGCTAAAGAATTAAGTGAACATGGAATTGAATTATCAGATAAACAAAAAGAACAATTTGAAACGTATTATCAATTGCTTGTTGAATGGAATGAAAAAATGAATTTAACAAGTATTACGGATGAACATGAAGTTTATCTGAAGCATTTCTATGATTCAATTACACCAAGCTTTTATTATGACTTTAACCAGCCACTTGCCATCTGTGATGTAGGGGCAGGTGCTGGTTTCCCAAGTATTCCACTGAAAATTGTTTATCCAGAGTTAAAAGTAACGATTGTCGATTCTTTAAATAAACGTATTCAATTCTTGAATCATTTAGCAGCTGAGCTTGGTTTAACGGAAGTAAGCTTTGTTCACGATCGTGCCGAATTATTTGGTAAAGGTGCTAATCGAGAAACTTATGATGTTGTAACAGCACGTGCTGTAGCAAGATTAACTGTTTTAAGTGAGTTATGTTTACCTCTTGTTAAAAAGGGAGGACATTTCATCGCATTGAAGTCTTCAAAAGGAGAAGAAGAGTTAGAAGAAGCGCATTATGGGATTGGTATTTTAGGTGGTGTCTTCAGCGATTCTTATACATTCGACTTACCTGAAGAGGCTGGCGAAAGACAGATGATTATTATTGATAAACGTCGTCAAACGTCTAAGAAGTATCCTAGAAAGCCCGGTACGCCTAATAAATCTCCTTTATTAGAAAATTAATCATAAAGACATGATAAAATTAATTTTAAGAGGAGTGAATGGATAATGAAAAAACCTTTTTCAAAATTGTTTGGTTTAAAAAATAAAGAGGACATCGTTGGCTACATTGAAGAAGACCGTAATTCAAGTGTTGAATCCATTCAAATAGAGCGTATCGTTCCCAATCGCTATCAACCTAGACAAGTGTTTGATGCGAGCAAGATTGAGGAATTGGCAGAATCGATTGATGAACACGGGCTATTACAGCCAATTGTCGTACGTCCTATCGAAGAAGACATGTACGAAATTATAGCTGGGGAACGCCGTTTCAGAGCATTACAGTCGTTGCATAAAGCTCAAGCAGACGTCATTATTCGCCATATGAATGACGAAGAAACAGCAGTGGTTGCGTTGATTGAGAATATTCAACGTGAAAACTTGTCTGCGGTAGAAGAAGCGGAAGCTTATAAAAAGTTACTTGAGATTGGCGAAACAACACAAAGTGAACTTGCGAAAAGCTTAGGTAAAAGCCAAAGCTTTATTGCGAATAAACTAAGATTACTTAAATTAGCGCCAAAAGTAATTATGCGTTTACGAGAAGGTAAAATTTCAGAGCGTCATGCCCGCGCGGTTCTATCTCTTGAACACGAAGAACAAGAAAAGCTAATTGAACAAGTGATAAGCCAAAAATTAAATGTGAAACAAACAGAAGCCCGCGTTAAACAAAAAGTCGGACCTGAAAAAGTTAAAGCTCAGAACTTCCAATTTGAGAAAGATTTAACACAAGCCCGAGATGAAGTGGGAAAAAGCATACAAGCTATCGAATCATCAGGTATACGCGTAGAACAACGCGATAAAGATCATGATGATTATTATGAAATTAAAATTAAAATATATAAAAAGTAAGTATAAATCTCCTTTTAGTGCGATAACTTAAAGGAGATTTTTTTAAATAAGGATTTAAAATACCAGTTAAATAAATTGGATATTAATGATTTTTTAGTTGTTTACATACCTGAATTTTAGATTTACAATATTATTAAACGAAACGTTTCGTTTAATAATTGAAGAAGAAGGGTTTCAAAGTGTTCGGGATATCAATTTCAAGTTCTATACTTCATTTTGTGATTGGCGGATTGGCAGTCGCCGTTGCCTCTATTATGGCTGAAAAGGTTGGAGGTAAAATTGGAGGCATTATCGCAACTATGCCTGCAGTCTACCTCGCAGCTATAATCGCATTAGCAATAGACCATCGTGGCGATAAACTTGTTCAAATGTCTATTCATTTAAGTGCTGGCGCGGTTATCGGCATCATTTCATGTATTATTACTGTCTTTTTAACTTCTCTCTATATTAGTAAAAGAGATTATAAACGAGGTACGATTTTTGCATTAATTTGCTGGGTCGTTATTTCACTTTCTATCTTTGCAGTTAGACATATTTCGTAATAGTTGGAGGCATTTTCAATGAAATTAGCATTTATCAAATTTCTTGTGGGTGGCATTGCAGTTACATTAAGCTATATTATTTCAGTTATTTTACCTTGGAAAGAATTAGGAGGTGTATTTGCTACATTACCTGCAGTCTTTTTAGTTTCATTATTTATTACGGGCATGCAACATGGCGACGTCATTGCGAAACACGTGAGTAGGGGTGCTGTATTTGGAATGACTGGCGTGTTATTTAGTATCTTAGCAACTTGGGCGATGCTATACTATACTAATCAATGGTTATTAAGCATTGTAGTAGGATTTATCGTATGGTTTGTTAGTGCGGTAATCATATTTGAAATCGTAGAATTTATTGCGCATTTAAGATTAAGAAGGGGAAAACATGGCTGGAAGACCGAAAGATCCGACAATCAATCATAAAATATTTAATGAAATAGATAAGTTATTAGAAGACACACATTTTAGAGAGATTACAATTGATCAACTCGCAGAAAATACTGGTATATCTAAAGCTACAATATATCGACGTTGGAAGGATAAAGCATCAATTATTGTAGATATGTTTGTGAGTAGAACTCAAGTTTTTGAGCATGAACATGAAGATTTATACTCATTTATAATAAGAATTATGGAAATTTATAAAACAAACTTGGGACGTGCAGTTATTGAAATATTGATTAGTAATCAACAAAGTGAAGCACGCGAATTATTTATGAAAGGTTATTTTGAAAGTAACCGTAAGAGTTTAAAATCTATTGTAGCTAGACATATTGATGAAGCGGATCAAGATATGTTTATAGATTTAATCTTCTCACCGATTTATTTCAATATTTTGATTAAACCTAATGTATTAGATGAGGATTATATCGAAAGAATGTTAAAAATTGTATTAAAAGCATTTGGAAAGTGATACAAGAATGAGAGTGATTCTTGTATCACTTTTTTAATTTTTATAATAGTGTAATTTGATTTATCTTTTGTGTAAAATGCATCAAATACTTGGTTTAAATCTTCATTTGCTGCGTTTAGGATTTTATTTTCCGATAAAACAGATGTACCTTGAGCACGTGCAATATAAAATTCATCAAATCCCATAATCTCTTTAAACATTTCTTTTAAATAATAGTGAGAGAACTCGAGAGGCATGTAACGATCGTCATTTGTATAAATGCCACCGCTTGCTTGAAGTAATAACGCTTTATAATCATCAGTCATTAAACCAACTGAGCCATCTTCTGTATATTTAAATGTTTCTCTAGCAATCATAATGTTATCGATATAGTCTTTTAATCGTGATGTAATATTGAAATTATGAAATGGCGTTAGAATAACAATGCGATGATGCTCTTTAAATTGTTTGAGTAAGAATGCTTGTAAATTAGCTATCTTTGTTTCGTCCTCAGTTAATGTTGAACCTGAACTTTGTTTATTCCACACATTTAATAGTTGAGCTTCTTCGATACATGGTAACGCGATATCATATAAGTTAAGTTCTTCAATCGTTCCGTTTGGAAAAGCATTTTTGTATTTCTCTAAAAATAAATTCTTTAATTTAGCAGTATATGTGTTTTCATTGTGAAAATTAGGATGGGCATTTATAAGCAATGTGTTCATACTATGAATTAGCTCCTTTGTTAGTATGTACTATTCTCATATTTTATAGTTTAATTTAGTTTACTGTGCTTAAGTAAAAACTCAAATTATTACGTCTTCGATGAGGATTAAAATAATAGAATATTAAATGATGTTTTAAAAAGGTAAGGTAAATAACCAAATAGATGAAATGAAGCGAAGAAGTATAATACTTTTTTGTTTCACTTTTTTTATGTTGTGTCAGTCTTACGGTCGTCTAAAAACATTGATATTACAGTATGTAAAAGCATTTTGACAATAAAAAAAGTGACTTTGTCTAAAAGGTTTGGTAGCTTTTTAAGAGAAGTAGCGTTTCTATAAAGTTAGTACTATTTCTTACTTCAAATTAATATAAGATTATTTACTTTAAGGAGCTAAAAATAATGGAAATTGGTCGTCAAATTAGAAAGTACCGAGAAAAATTGGGTTATTCTCAAGAATATTTAGCAGAAAAATTATATGTTTCTAGACAAACGATATCCAATTGGGAAACTGAAAAAAGTTATCCAGATATACATAATTTGATGATGATGTGTACATTATTTGATGTCTCACTTGATGATCTTGTTAAAGGAGACGTGAAAAACATGAACATGGATAAGATAAAAAAAGAAATGGATTTTTGGGCGTGGATGATGGTTATTTTCATGGGATTAGGGGCTATACTGCTTGGTCCATTAATGTATTTTTTCAGAATTTGGGGCTATGTTATAATTATAGCTCTTTTAGGCATAGGTATGTATAGTTCTATAAGAATAGATAAAATTAAATATAAAAATGATTTAGATAATTATGATAGAATAGTGGCATTTATGAATGGTAAGGATCCAAGTGAGATTAAAACGACTAAAACACGTGATTTAGTAACGAGTGTATTGTCATTTGTTTTTTTCGTTGGATTATTCATAATTATTGCAAGTCTAAGTAGTTATTTAACCTATACTTTTTTACCTTAATGAACAAAAAAGACCTAAGAAGAGCAAAGTCTTCTTAGGTCTTTGGTAGTTAAAGGAGATTATTTATCTTCTTTTTTTCTTCTTCTACCGAATAATAAGATGCTACCTAAACCTGCAAACATTGTAGCTAATAATGGTGCGTTAGTGTTAGTTTCTTCGCTACCAGTTTTAGGAAGATGTTTAGGTTTATTAGGTTGTTCAGGTGTTGGTGGCACGTGATGTGTCGGTGGTACACCTGGTGTTTTAGGTGGAACCGGTGGTTTACCCGGATGATGTGGCGGATGAACCGGTGGTTTACCTGGTTGATGAGGTGGGTTATGTGGTGGTTGATATGGCGGTTTGTCAGGTTTTGGTGGTACTGGTGGTTTAACTTTATTGTTAAACTCAGTATCATTTAATCCGACTGCTTTACCACCTGTACTAATGTAACTTACAGTTGCTTGTAAATCACCAGTTGTTGGATTTCCAGTCACTACCACAGTTGCCACGATTGACATTGTATCGTAATCAACGTTTGCATCTGTTCCCACTTTTTCAGTGATTAGGTAAGAGTAAGTTCCTACTTTATCGAATTTAATTGGTAAGAAGTTCACTTTACCATTAACATCATTTGTTGCTAATTGAACTGGGTGATCAGGATTATTTAAGTCAGTTAAGATGAATGTATAATCTCCACCTTTAAGTTGACCACCTTCAAGTTTCTTAGTCACTTTGAATTCAAATTTTGCTGGTACTGGTGTTACTTTGTTAATACGTTTTTCAGTTGATGGTGGAGGTGGTACCTCGTTGCCACCTTTAACTGGGTTAAAGAATTGAACAGATTGGTTTGCCACGTTAGTGATGTCTTTATTAGCTTTTGCATCGCTTCTAATTACACCAACGATATCAAATTTGTAGTAACGTCCAAATGGCATTTGTGCATTATCAATCACGTGATCTTTCACTAAGTTTTCTTTAGTAGTCGCAGTGATGACACCATTTTCATTTACGATATCGAATAAGTGAGTGACATCTTGGCCAGTAACACCATCATAAGCTTTAATATTTTGAACAGCTACGCTTGATTCATCGTAATCATCAGTGATACCTAATTTATTAATTTTATTAGCAGCAGTTAATTTCGTAGTATCTAACCATACTTGGTAAACGATTTTATCTCCACGATTTAATGCTTTTGTATTAATATTTTCAGGTTCATTGTTACTTGTTTGATCAGCGTATGGATTGTTGTTTGTATCAGCGTATTTATTCGCTAATTCACTATCATCATCCAATAGTTTGTTACCAGTTAAATCGAATTTTTCGACTGATAAATCGAATTTTTCAGGTTGGAATACTGGTGTTGGTGGTACTGGAGGTTTAACAGTGTTGTTAAATTCAGTATCGTTTGCACCAATAGCTTTACCGCCTGTACTGATGTATTTCACAGCTGCTTTAAGATTACCTGTAGCTTCATCTTTAGTAACATTTACATTAACTAAAATATTCATTGCATCATAATCTACATTTGCATCTGTTCCGACTTTTTCAGTAACAAGGTAAGAATGTGTACCTACTTCTTTATATTTCATAGTTGAGAATTTCACAATACCATTCGCATCGTTTGTTACTTCTTGAACGACATGGTCTGGGTTATCTAAATCAGTTAATACGAATGTGAAGTCTCCACCTTTAAGTTGGCCACCTTCAAGACGTTTCGTTACTTTAAGTTCGATATCAGCTGGTGCTGGTTTCACTTTGTTCACACGTTTTTCTGATGGTGGTGGAGGCGGTACCTCATTGCCACCTTTAACTGGGTTGAAGTATTGAACAGATTGGTTCGCAATGTTAGTGAAATCTTTTCCAGCTACTGCATCAGCTTTCACTGTACCAACAATATCAAATTTATAGTAACGTCCGAATGGCATTTGTTCGTTATCGATGACATGATCTTTCACTAAGCTTTCTTTAGAAGTAGCTGTGATAACACCATTATTGTTAACGATATCAAATAGGTAAGATACATCTTTACCAGTTACGCCATCGTAAGCTGTGATGCTTTGTACATCTACGCTAGACTCATCATAATCATCAGTGATACCTAATTTATTGATTTTGTTTGCTTCAGTTAATTTTGTAGTATCTAACCATACTTGGTAAACGATTTTATCTCCACGGTTTAATTCTTTCGTGTTGATATTTTCAGGTTCATTATTATTAGTTTGATCAGCGTAAGGATTTTTAGCTGTGTCAGCATATTTATTCGCTAATTCGCTGTCATCATCTAATAATTTGTTACCTGTTAAATCGAATTTTTCGACTGATAAATCGAATTTTTCGACTGATAAATCGAATTTTTCAGGTTGATATACAGGTGTTGGTGGAACTACTGGTGGTGGTGGAGTAATTGTATTGTTGAACTCAGTATCGTTTAATCCAATAGAATTACCGCCTGTACTTACATAGTTCACATTTGTTTTTAAGTTGCCAGTAACTTCGTCTTTTGTTACATCAACATTGACGATGATTGACATTGTATCGTATTTGACGTTTTGTTCTGAACCTACTTTTTCAGTTACAAGATAAGAGTGTTTACCTACTTCATTATATTTAATTGGTAGGAATTTAACATTACCACTTGCATCGTTAGTAGCTTGTTGAACTGGTTGATCAGGGTTTGCTAAATCAGTTAATACGAATGTGAAGTCTCCACCTTTAAGTTCTCCACCTTCAAGTTTCTTAGTGACTTTAAGTTCGATATTCGCTGGTTCAGGTTTAACTTTGTTGATACGTTTTTCAGTTGATGGTGGAGGTGGTACCTCGTTGCCACCTTTAACTGGGTTAAAGAATTGAGCAGATTGGTTAGCTACGTTTGTAATTTCTTTTCCACCGACTGCGTCAGCTTTAACAGTACCCACGATATCAAATTTATAGTAACGTCCGAATGGCATTTGGTCATTATCAATCACATGGTCTTTCACTAAGTTTTCTTTAGTAGTCGCAGTGATTACGCCATTGCTGTTAACGATATCAAATAGGTGAGTCACATCTTGACCAGTTACGCCATCATAAGCTTTGATATCAGAAACGTCTATGCTTGATTCATCATAATCATCAGTAATACCTAACTGATTAATTTTATTAGCAGCAGTTAATTTAGTTGTATCTAACCAAACTTGGTAAACAATTGTGTCACCATGACTTAATGCTTTTGTATTAATGTTTTCAGGTTCATTGTTATTTGTTTGATCAACATAAGGGTTGCTGTTTGTATCAGCATATTTATTCGCTAATTCACTATCATCATCTAATAATTTATTGCCTGTTAAATCGAATTTCGGAACAGATAAATCGAATTTTTCAGGTTGGAAGTGTGGTGTTGGTGGTACTGGAGGAATAACAGTGTTGTTAAACTCAGTATCATTTGCACCAATAGATTTACCGCCTGTACTGATATATTTCACAGCAGCTTGTAAGTCACCAGTTGTTGGATCTTTCGTTACATCAACATTTACTACGATAGACATTGTGTCGTAATCTACGTTTGCATCTGTACCTACTTTTTCAGTAACTAAGTAACTATATGTGCCAACTTCTTTATATTTAATTGCTGCAAATTTCACATTACCATCTGCATCATTAGTTACCTCTTGAACAGGTTGTTCAGGGTTAGCTAAGTTAGTCAAGATGAATGTGTAATCTCCGCCTTTAAGTTGACCACCGTCAAGATGTTTCGTTACTTTAAGTTCGATATTAGCTGGTGTAGATTTCACTTTATTGATACGTTTTTCAGTTGATGGTGGAGGTGGTACTTCATTACCGCCTTTAACTGGGTTAAAGAATTGAACAGATTGGTTCGCGATGTTAGTGAAGTCTTTACCTGCTACCGCATCAGCTTTAACAGTACCAACGATATCAAATTTATAGTAACGTCCAAATGGCATTTGATTATTATCAATTACATGGTCAGTTACTAAACTTTCTTTAGTAGTTGCAGTAATGACACCATTTTCATTTGTAATGTCGAATAAGTGAGTCACATCTTGACCAGTTACACTATCGTAAGCTTTAATATCACTTACTTCAACGGTTGTTTCATCGTAATCGTCAGTAATACCAAGTTTATTAATTTTATTCGCTTCAGTTAATTTTGTAGTATCTAACCATACTTGGTAAACGATAGTATCTCCACGATTTAATTCTTTCGTGTTAATGTTTTCAGGTTCATTATTATCTGTTTGATCTGCATATGGATTGCTAGCTGTATCAGCATATTTATTTGCTAATTCGCTATCATCGTCTAATAATTTATCTCCTGTTAAATCAAATTTAGGAACAGATAAATCGAATTTTTCAGGTTGGATTTCAGGTGTCGGTGGTACTGGAGGAATAACAGTGTTGTTAAACTCAGTATCATCTTGTCCTATTGATTTACCACCTGTACTTACATAACTTACATGAGCTTTAAGATTACCAGTTGTTTCATCTGCGTCTACAGTCACAATAGCACTTACTGTCATTGTATCGTAGTCAACGTTTGCATCTGTGCCTACTTTTTCAGTAATAACGTAATTATATGTGCCCGGTTGGTTATATTTAATTGCTGTGAAGTTAACGTTACCATCAATATCGTTAGTAGCTTCTTCGACAGGTTGACTAGGGTTAGCTAAGTCGATTAAGTCGAATGTGTAGTCGCCACCTTTAAGTTGTCCGCCTTCAAGATGTTTAGTTACTTTTAATTGAAGATTAGCTGGATCTGGTTTCACTCTATTGATACGTTTTTCAGTTGATGGTGGAGGTGGTACTTCATTGCCACCTTTAGCTGGATTAAAGTATTGAGCAGATTGGTTCGCAATATTTGTAATATCTTTACCAGCTACAGCATCAGCTTTCACAGTTCCTACAAGTTCAAATTTGTAGTAACGTCCAAATGGCATTTGGTCATTATCAATCACATGATCAGTTACTAAACTTTCTTTAGTAGTTGCAGTGACTACGCCATTATCATTTGTAATATCGAATAAGTTCGATACATCTTGGCCAGTTACACCATCATAAGCTTTGACATCAGTAATCTCTACACTTGTTTCATCGTAATCATCAGTGATACCTAATTGATTAATTTTATTTGCTTCAGTTAGTTGAGTTGTATCTAACCAAACTTGGTAAACGATTTTATCGCCACGATTTAATTCTTTCGTGTTAATGTTTTCAGGCTCATTATTATCTGTTTGATCTGCATATGGATCGTTAGCTGTATCAGCGTATTTATCTGCTAATTCGCTATCATCATCTAATAATTTTTTACCTGTGATATCAAATTTTTCCACTGATAAATCGAATTTCTCAGGTTGGAAATGTGGTGTTGGCGGTGTTGGTGGTACAAAAGTATTATTGAACTCAGTATCTGCCGGTGCAACTGATGTTGCAGTAAGAACATGTAAGTCTTTAGTTACATTCACAGTTACAGTGGCTTTCATCGTATCGCTTGTAACACCTACTTCTGTACTTGGTACTTCTTCAACAGTATAAGTAAATGATTTACCAGCATCTGCATTTGTGTAAGTAGGACGCTTACCATCAACAAACGTAAATGTGATTTTACCGTCTGCATTGTTAGTACCAGTCGCAATAACTTCGCCATTTGCATCTTTCATATTGAATTGGAATTCTTGATTTTGTAAGTCGCGACCTGTTAATGCTTTAGTAAATTCAACATCAAAGTTTAATTCTTTAGGTGCAACATAGAAGTTATCGAATTCAGTATCATCAGGTGTAATGACAGTAGCTTCAAAGTTACCAGTTGTGCTGTTTTTCGTTACATTAACTGTAACTGTTGCTTCCATAGAATCATAGTCGATATTACTATCTGTGCCAGCTACTTCTTTAACAGTATAAGTATGAAATCCTTCTTCATTGTAAGAAATTTCATCGAATGAAACTTTTCCGTCTTTGTTAGTAACGGTTTGAATAACTTCACCATTTTCAGAAAGTGTGAATTGGAATTCGCCATCAGTTAATGTTTTACCAGTTAACGCTTTAGTAAATTCAAATTTCGCTTTCGCTGGTGCAGGCGTATAAATGTTGTTGAATTCAGTGTCCGCTGGTGCAACTGATGTTGCAGTAAGAACATGTAAGTCTTTCGTTACATTAACTGTAACTGTCGCTTTCATAGGGTCACTTATGACGCCTTGTTCTTCGCTAGGCACTTCTTCCACAGTATAAGTGAATGATTTACCAGCGTCTGCATTTGTATAAGTAGGACGTTTACCATCAACAAATGTAAATGTGATTTCACCATCTGCGTTGTTCGTACCAGTCGCAATAACTTCGCCGTTCGCATCTTTCATGTTGAAATGGAATTCTTGGTCAGCTAAAGGACGACCAACTAATTCTTTAGTGAATTTAACACCAAAATCTAACTCTTTAGGTGCAACATAGAAGTTGTCGAATTCAGTATCGTCAGGAGTGATTACGTTAGCTTCGTAGTTACCAGTTGTGCTGTTTTTCGTTACATTAACTATAACTGTAGCAACCATAGGATCATAATCGATATTTGTATCGGTACCAACCACTTCTTTAACAGTATACGTATGAAGTCCTTCTTCGTTATAAGATATTTCATTAAATGAAACTTTACCGTCTTTATTGCTTACAGTTTGAATAACTTCATCATTTTCAGAAAGAGTAAATTGGAACTCACCATCAGTTAATGCTTTACCAGTTAATACTTTAGTAAATTCAAATTTCGCTTTCGCCGGTGCAGGCGTATAAATGTTGTTGAATTCAGTGTCCGCTGGTGCTACAGATGTTGCAGTAAGAACATGTAAGTCTTTCGTTACATTAACTGTAACAGTCGCTTTCATAGGGTCACTTATAACACCTTGTTCTTCGCTAGGCTCTTCTTCCACAGTATAAGTAAATGATTTACCAGCATCAGCATTTGTATAAGTAGGACGTTTACCATCAACAAATGTAAATGTAATCTCACCATCTGCATTGTTAGTACCAGTTGCAATAACTTCACCATTTGCATCTTTCATTTTGAAGTGGAATTCTTGGTCAGCTAAAGGACGACCAGCTAATTCTTTAGTAAATTTAACACCAAAGTCTAATTCTTTTGGTTTAACGTAGTAGTTATCGAATTCAGTATCGTCAGGGTTAACGATGACAGCTTCTAAAGCACCAGTTGAAGGGTCTTCAATTACGTTAACTAATACCACTGCTACCATAGGGTCATAGTCGATATTTGCATCAGTACCAACTACCTCTTTAACGTTGTATATGTGCATACCTTTTTCAGTGTATGAAAGGTTGTCGAATACTATTTTACCGTTTTGGTTTGTTACTGTTTGGATGACTTCATCATTTTCAGAAAGTGTGAATTGGAACTCACCGTCAGTTAACGCTTTACCAGTCAATGCTTTAGTAAATTCAATTTTTGCTTTCACAGGAGTAGGTGTGAATGAGTTATTGAACTCAGTATCTCTAGGTGCTACAGATGTGACTGTAAGTACACGAAGACCTTGGCTTTCAGATTTTGCTACATTCACTGTAACTGTCGCTTTCATAGGATCACTTGTAACTCCTGGCTCTTCACTTGGTACTTCTTCTACAGTATAAGTGAATGATTTACCGGCATCTGTATTCGTATAAGTAGGACGCTTACCATCAACAAATGTAAATGTAATTCGTCCATTCTCATTGTTTGTACCAGTCGCAATAACTTCACCATCAGCATTTTTCATATTGAAGTGGAATTCGCCATCACGTAAAGGGCGACCCGCTAAATCTTTAGTGAAGTCTACGTCAAAGTTTAATTCCTTAGGTGCAACATAGTAGTTATCAAATTCAGTATCTTGAGGGTTGTCAACGATTGCTTCAAGATTATGTGTAGATGGATCTTCGATAACATTAACGATTACAGTTGCTACCATTGGATCATAGTCGATGTTTGTATCTGTACCTCGAACTTCTTTAATAGTGTAAGTATGGTTTCCTTCACTAGTATAAGAAATATCTTGGAATGTTACTTTCCCATTTACGTTTCTAACTGTTTGAAGTACTTCATCATCTTCAGAAAGAGTGAATTCAAACTCGCCATCAGTTAATTTTTTACCTGCTAATACTTTCGTGAACTCAATTTTCGCTTTTGCAGGCGTAGGTGTATAAACGTTATTGAATTCAGTATCTCTAGGAGCTACAGATGTTACTGTAAGCACATGTAAGTCTTGAGTTTCGCTCTTAGTAACATTTACAGTTACTGTTGCTTTCATTGGATCGTAAGTTACGCCTGGTTGACCGCCAGGTACTTCTTCAACCGTATAAGTAAAGGTTCTACCCGCATCAGCGTTTGTATAAGTAGGACGTTTACCATCGAGGAAATCAAAATTAATTTGACCTTGATCGTTGTTTGTACCAGTGGCAATGACTTCACCAGCAGCATTTTTCATGTTGAAATGGAATTCACCATCAGTTAATGGGCGACCAGTTAAATCTTTAGTGAAATGCACATCAAAGTTTAATTGTTTAGGTGCAACATAATAGTTTGTAAATGCTTGGTTTCCATCAGTATCAGAATTATAAGCATAAGTCACATTTGATTTTAAGACACCGTTTTCTTCAGTCACGTTAACTGTTGCAGTCACTGTTAAAGGCTCAGCATCATAGTCGGAACTTAAGTTTGTTTTATTTTCAGTGATGGTATAAGTGTACGTACCAGGTTTAGTAAATGAAATTTTATCAAATGTTACAGAACCATCGGCTGCATTTGTTTTAGATTGAGATGCAGCTGGAATCGCTGGTGAATTTGGCCCAGCTACGATATTGAATGTAAATTGTCCATTAGTTAATTGACCATCAGGTAAAGAGTTATTACGTTTAACTACCTTTCTCGCAGTTAATGTTACCTCTACTGGTTCAATCTTAGTGTAGTAATAGATAACAGGGTGTGCTTTCGTTAATAAGTTTTGTAAACGGAAGTTACTACCGCGACCTACTTGAACACCTTTAATTGTTTGGTCAGGAATGAAAACGTTACCTAACGCGCCATCACCTTGGCTAGCGTCGTTAATTCTAAATGGTTTAGAATAACCAGGAATCAAAATTTCCTTACCTAAATCATTCATATTTCTTTGACCAGGTTTTAATGTTGTTTCATATACTTTAACATAATTTGTAGTATCGATACCTGTGTTTTTAGCTGATTCAGACATATGGTCTGCCGATAATGTCCAAACTTCTACGCGAGTTGTACCATCCTCTTCAACGATTTCTTTGATACGCTTAACCCCACCATTATTAGTTTCGGCATCTACGTATCTTAAACCTACTTGATAAGGACGTGTAATAGGGCCAGTCATGTTAGCAGGATCTGCCATTTGATATAAATGATAGCCTTCAAATTGTCGTACGTTTGATGCAGTATATGTTTGACCATCCATACCTTTCATTACATAACGTGCAAGTTCTGTTTCAGTCTCGTTTGGTTCATATGTTTGTGCATTAACATCGGTTTTATTAGCTTGATATGTAGGGTTATTTTTATTTACGACACGATAATAAGTCGTTTGAGGGACAACTTCAGGTACATAGTATTGAGGATCAGTTATTGTTGTACCTTCATTCGCTTGGTTAAAGACGTCGTAAATTTGAATACCACTACGTTGGTCTTCTAAGCTACCTTGATCATCAATCGCAAATCGACCTCTGATTGTAGAAACCGTTTTTTGGAAAGAATCAAGTGTTTGTAAGAAAGTAAAATTGATATGACCATATTTTGCTTTACTAGGATCTTTAGCAGCGACAGCTCTTGCTAAAGAAGTTTCACCAATTGTTACAGTTCCAGGTGAATTAATGCGTTTAGTTTCTACTACAGCGTTTGTCTCACCGTCTACTAATTCAATAGTTACATTTTTAGAATCATCATATGGTTTTGATAAACGATAATAATATTTTGTATGATATGCAGCGTTAAAGTCTTTTAAGTCAGTTATCGCAAATGTATATTGATTAGGATCTGGATTTTTTTCGAATATTACATTTTGAGTAGGAATTGTAGTAGAATCCTTAGGTTTTGGAGTCTTAACAGGTCTACTATGAACAGTTGCTCCATTAGGATCATCCATATTTGGTGATGCTGTGGCAGCAGTATTTTCTAATATACCTTCCGATGAAAGTGGTGCAGTAGCCGAACGACGTGAGCGTTTATGTACTGCTGGTTGACTTGTTGTATCTGAAGCAGCTGTAATTGTATTTGTTTCAGTTTGAGGAGCAGCGTCAGTTTTTGCCTCTCTATCTTCAACTTTAGTCGTTGAAGAAGGTGCAACTTCAGTTTTAGGCGTTGCTGAGTTATCAGCAACAGCGTTATGTTGACTAGTTGATTGTTCGCTAGCAGGCACTTCAGTTGTCGGAGTTTCTTTAGCAACTGTATTATTTGTATTTGTAGTTTCAGTTTGAGAAGCCTCTTTCGTAGGTGCTTGAGTTACTGGGGCTTGAGCATCAGCATTAGCTGAGCTATTAGCCGTTGTTGATTTCGTGTTGTTTGTGTTCAATTCGCTCGCATGAGCTACATCATGAACACTCAAAATTAGAAACGTCCCTAATAAAACAGAGCCGGTACCGACCGTGAACTTTCTAATAGAGAATTTCTGTTTCAAATGTTGTTTCAAATCTCGATGTCCTCCAGTATTAAATTTTAAGCTTAGGCCTAATACATATATTATAAATGAGTTAAAAGAAAAAACAACATTAAAATAAAATATTTATAAGATAAGATTAAGAATTTTTAATGAGTAAATAAATGTTTTATGCATGAATTATTTATATTAAAAATATAGCTTTGTAAAGGTAAGTTT
>NZ_PPRD01000008.1 GCF_002902575.1 Staphylococcus croceilyticus
TATTTATAATTATTAAGAGGGGGGAAACATGAAAAAATTTCAAAGATACCAAAATATAATTAATATGTTGACTTCTTATAAGCAAGTAGAAGTTAAATCTCTTGCTATTAAATTTGAAGTGACAGAAGAAACCATAAGAAGAGATTTAGAATATTTAGAAACCCAAGGAGTTTTAACAAGAACTCATGGAGGAGCAATTATAAAAAATAATAATGATCTTCCTTATAGATATAGATCTACCAATAATTTAGATTTCAAAAAAATTATTGCCGAAAAAACAATTCCATTAATTAAAGATTTTAATACTTTAATGGTAGATTCAAGTTCCACTGCTTTAGAAGTAATAAGATTATTATCTAGTAAAAATCTCACTCCAGATATAATTACGAATTCAATTAATTTATTGTATGAATTTTCCGATACCAACATTAATTTTATTTCTACTGGAGGTACTTTAAGTAAACATTCAGGTACATTGGTAGGAGCGCAAGCTATAGAAGTTTTAAAAAATTATTTTACTAACGCTGTTTTATTAAGTTGTAATTCTATGACATTAGAAGGATTTAGCGTTGGAGGAGAAGAAGAAGGATTGACAAAGAAAAAAATGCTTCAACAAGGAAATATAGTACTTATGTTAGTGGATTCTTCTAAATTTTGTATTGATAAGCCTTCTTTTTTTAAGTTTGCAGATTTTAGTCAAATAGATTACTTAATTACCGATAAAAAAGACATTCCTAACAAATTTCTTAAAATCTTAAAAGATAATAATGTAGAAATTATTAATTAACATAATCCACAAATTCGACTAACTAAAATATATATTTACTAATACAAATTGATAATAAAAACCATGACATATTATCAAATATATGTCATGGTTACTATTTGAAATTAAAATAATTTTAATACATCCTGAATTAAGACTTCATTTCGATTAATGATATCTTCAATATTCCATGTGTCTTTATTTGTGTCTATTGATTTATTAAGCTCTAAATCTAATTTTAGTCCTACTTCCGTATCTTTATCTTTAAAGTCTATTTTTTCTTTAAATTTTCTGTTCCCTAATTCGCTATTATATGGAGTTAAAGTTAAATTACCTAATAAATGCACATATTCCTCTTGTACTTCATTAGCTTTTTCTCTATCATCTGGACTAATCATATCTTTCCATTCATCTAATAAATTAGGTCCTTGAGGTAATATATGTTCAATTGACCAAATCAAACTTCCATTATTTGTAAACTCGTCTAATGTATCTTTTCTAGCTTTATTAAAATAGTCACCAAGTTCTCGTTCCAATGAAATAAGAATAAATCTAGTTGTTTTTTTATTTTTATCATATATTCCATCTTTTAAACTTTGTCTAATCAAATCATCGTTTGGTTTTATCTTAGTTACATGATTTTCAATATGTTCAACTACTTGTTTTCCTCGTAATTGATTATTATAAATGTAATTTTTTAGATTTAATAAGTCGTTTCTTAAGTTTGACGCTTTCGGAACCAATGCTATATTACGGCGAACAAATAATTTAATTAAAATAGAAACTATTTTTTCTAAGTGAGTATTAGATAATTCGTAGGTTTCTTTATGTGTATAAAGATTTAATAACAAGGGATATGAAGTAGTTGCATCTAATTTAGCAAGACCTGACAAATTAAAACTATAATCAGTTTCATTGTTAGAAATTTCATTATAAATTTTAGCTCTATAAATTAACTTATCTATGTATTGAGCTCCTTGATTTTTAAATATTTTTTCATATTCTTTTACTATTCTGCCCTTCGTCAAACTTTGACTAGTCGAATAATTTTCTAAACCATCATAGTTATTTAAAATAAATTGTCTTAGTTTAGTTTCATTTACTTCATCTTCTTTTTCAAAAAGTGATTTCAGTTCATTCCACTTTTCAACTTCTCCTCCTCTAGAAATATAAATATTTTTTAATAAATCAAGCGGAGTTAAAGGCAACCCTTTTGAATTCAAACTTGCAAACACTTGATAAGCGTCACTTAAATCCGGAACTGATATTTGTAATAATTCAATATTAATTAATTTATTATAAAATTCTAATGTTTCATCCAAGTCATGCAATTTTCCAGTTAATTCGTTTCTAATAAAATCGTATCTTTTAAATAGTGTATATCTTTTCCAACCACCTGGTTGACCATCTTTCAATATCTTAACTAAATTTTCCCAAACTTTTTTATCATTATCTAACAAATGTAATCTAGGCTCTTTATCATTTAACAAAAATTTTTTAATAGTTGCTTTAGCATAAACATACTTTTCTTCAACATCATCTGTTTTTTCTACTAGCTTAAAATCTTGTAACCTTTCATGTAGAGCTAATAAAAATAGAGATAATGTTGTTAATCTTTGTTGCCCATCAATAATATTATTTTCCTCTTCAGTATTATTAATTAACAAGTTACCTACATAATAACCTTTTTCTTCAACTTTAATGTCATTGAACAACATATCAATTTGTTCTTCTTTCCAAGAGTAATTTCTTTGATAAACAGGAACTGAATAATCAACGTCACTATCAGGTTGCAACAGTTGATGAAGTGTTTGCGTTTTCGGAGTTATTTTCATTTTATCACCTCAACATTTTTATAATTTAATTAGATCATATTATTTATATTAAGTAAATTATGTATATTACATGATAAAATATAAATTAAATCCACATTAATTTTAAAAATTAATGTGGACCTACTATTAATCTTCATCATAATTTTTTTCGAGTTTGCGTAGTTCGTCACGTGTCTTCTTCTGCAAGCCTTCGCCGTAATCCATCATTTGGACAATGTCTTTAAATGCAGCATGCGGAATAGCCAATTCATCTAATTCTTCAGGTTTCACATGTAAATCAATGTCGTCTTCGTGTTCTTCTGCTAATTTGTGTACGAAGTCGGGCTCTGTTACGAATGGTGATGACATGCCTACCATATCTGCATTGTTCAACGCATCTAGTGCAGTGTCTGGAGAATTAATACCACCACTCGCAATTAACGGCACACGTCCATCTAAATATTCGTACACTACTTGGTTCACACGGCGTCCGTAATGCTCGCCTGGTGTACGTGTTTTATTTTGATAAATATTGCGTCCCCAACTCGCGATTGCCAAATATTGAATATTTGCGACTTCTAACACCCAGTCCAAATGTTGATTAAATTCATCAATAGTATAGCCTAAATCACTACCTCTGGTTTCTTCCGGTGTCGCTCTATATCCGAAAATGAAATCGTCCGGCGCTTCTTGATCAATCACATTCTGTACTGCTTCCATGACTTCTAAGCCAAAACGCGCTCTATTCTCTAGCGTATCCACGCCATATTCATCATGACGTTTATTAGAGAATGTAGAGAAGAATGTTTGAATTAATAAGCGTTGTGCCACAGAGATTTCGACACCATCAAATCCAGCTTTAATTGCACGTGATGTCGCCTCTGCATATTGTTGAATAACTTCATGAATTTTCTCAACCGACATTTCTAATACATTGTGTTTAATTGGCGAATGTAATGTCATAGGACTTGGTCCGTACACCTCGCCATAATTCATAATTGCTGTATTTGAGAATCTGCCGGCATGTGCGAGTTGAATAATCGCTTTATTGCCATCTTGTTTCATAGCTTGGGCCACTTTTTTCAAACCTGGGATACAATCATCGTCAGAAATATTAAAACCATATTCGAATAATTGACCATATGGTTCAATATATGCGGCGCCTGTCACTTGTAAAGGTGCTGAGCTGGCACGTCGCTTAGCATAGCGTATATCTTCCTCTGTAATATGCCCTTCTTTCGTCGAAGAATTCGTTGTCATTGGAGACAGCACGAAACGGTTAGCTAATTCTATGCCATTAGATAAAGTAATTGGTTGTAATAAGGGTTGATATTGTGTCATTATCGACATCCTCTTTCGTCCATGTTGTAGTATTTCCAAAGTAACACGCCACATCTCAATACTCAATCGACTTGTTTGTGAACACCTTCCATTCCCTTTTCGAAAATGAAAAACATTGCCTGGGAAATCCTTCTCGATAGCCAAGCAAAATTTAACAAAAACTATGTAAACACGTTAAAATAGGGGTGGGTATATAAATCAAGGGAATGGTACTTTACAGTTGGAGATGAGTGTCCGATGGAATTCAGTATTTTAGATTATGCCATGATAGATGAAGGCAAAGACGCAACACATGCGTTGCAAGATACAACAAGACTTGCGAAGCTCGCTGACGACTTAGGTTACAAACGTTTCTGGTTAACAGAACATCATGATGTGCCAGCCTTTGCGGGTAGTAGTCCTGAGTTACTGATGATGTATCTCTTAGGACAAACTGAACGGATTAAGTTAGGTTCTGGTGGCGTTATGTTGCCTCATTATAGTCCGTTTAAAGTGGCAGAGAATTTTAAGATGTTGGAGGCGTTGTATCCTAGTCGTGTTGACTTGGGTATTGGGAACAATCCTGGTACCGCGATAGTGAAACGCGCGATGGATGAGGATAAAACTGACTATCTTGATTACAGACAAAGTATTGAGGATATTCGCAGTTATTTAACGCAACCACCTGAGGAACAACGTGTTGGGAAAGTCATCGCGCAACCGCAGATTCCTCGCCATCCTGAAATGTGGCTCTTAAGTACGAGTCAACGCTCTGCCAAGTTTGCGGCTACTCAAGGTATGGGCTACACGCTGGGTACGTTTTTACTACCTAGCCAGGATAAAATAGATGCGACGAAAAACAGCGTTGCGACGTATCGCAGTCATTTTCAAAAAACAGAATTAAACATGGCGCCTAAGGTCATGTTAACGGCGTTTGTGATTGTGACGGATACGGAAGATGAGACACAGCAACTGTTGCATGCGCTTGATGTGTGGTTGTTAGGCAAACGTCAATTTGCGGAATTCGAGCGTTTCCCATCTATTGAAACTGCGCAGGACTATCAACTGAATGATCGTGACAAACGACTCATCGCACAACATCGCGCACGCATCTTAGCTGGCACGATAGAACACGTGAAACCACGCTTAGATGCGATGATTGAGACTTTCGAAGCAGATGAAGTCTTGGTCGTGCCATTATTACCAGGTATCGAACAACGATGCCGTACAATCGAATGCTTAGCACACGCGTATTTATAAATAGAGAAAGGATGTTATGAAATGGCTAAATTAGCTAATTATTTATATGTAGAAAAAGTAGGAAACCAATATATCTATAGAATGACACCTGAACTTCAAGACGATGTAGGTACAGTAGGTTATGTTGAATTTATGGGCGCTGACGACGTGAACGTTAACGATGAAATTGTCAGCATTGAAGCATCTAAAACAGTATTAGACGTGCAATCACCACTTGCAGGTAAAATCGTGGAACGTAATACAAGAGCCGAAGATGAACCTTCAATCTTAAATTCTGAAAAACCAGAAGAAAATTGGTTAGTTAAATTAGAAAATGTAGATGAAGAAGCATACAATGCATTACCAGATCCGGATGACGAATAAATGGTAAATACACAAGAAGAACGTCTGGCTTATTTAATCCGTGCGATGTGGAAAGAAGCGTATGGAAATAAGCCGTTAGACTACCCTGACACTGCCGAGGCACAATGGGAGCTTTATCGTGGATTAGCTAACGTGCGTCCACCGAAGCCTGTGTCTTCGGCATTTTTAGAAGTACAAAATGCATATTTATCTACATTGAATAACCAACAAGACATTACACACATTGAAGATTTAACACCTGTTTTAGGTGAGCAACTTTATTTATGGCAAGGTGACATTACAACGCTTGCTGTAGATGGTATTGTTAACGCAGCCAACAGTCGTTTCTTAGGCTGTATGCAAGCAAACCATAATTGTATCGATAACATTATTCATACCAAAGCAGGCGTCCAATTGCGCTTAGCTTGTGCAGACATCATTGAGCAACAAGGTCGCAAAGAAGGCGTAGGTAAAGCTAAAATCACATCAGGCTATAATTTGCCAGCTAAACATGTGATTCACACAGTAGGACCACAAATTCGTAAACTACCCGTCTCTCAAATGAATAAAGATTTACTTGCACGTTGTTATCGCAGTTGCTTAGAATTTGCCGACAAACATGGTCTACAACACTTAGCGTTTTGTTGTATTTCAACAGGTGTGTTCGGTTTCCCACAAGATGAAGCTAGTCGCATTGCGATTGATACAACGTTAGCCTATCTACAAGAAACAGGTTCACCGCTTAAAGTCATCTTCAATGTGTTCACAGATAAAGATTTAGCATTATATGAGGAGGCTTTCGCTGATGACAACAGAGACTAATACAGATGCTAAGTGGCAGGCGCTTAAACTGTCTCGCCATGAGAACACTGAGCAATATGAAGTGTTAGCTCAATCTATTGATGAAGCCGATGCCGTTGTTGTGGGGATAGGCGCTGGGATGTCTGCGTCAGATGGCTTCACATATATCGGTGAGCGTTTCACGAAGCATTTTCCGGACTTTATAGAAAAATATAACTTCTTCGATATGTTGCAAGCGAGTCTGCATCCGTTTGACAGTTGGCAAGAATATTGGGCGTTCGAAAGTCGCTTTGTGAAGCTCAACTACTTAGATCAACCCGTGGGCCCATCGTATGTTGCGCTAAAAGAGATGTTAGCCGACAAAGATTATCACATCATTACAACCAACGCGGATAACGCCTTTGCAGTGGCTGATTATAATATGGATAAAGTCTTTCATATTCAAGGCGAATACATCCTTTGGCAATGTAGCCAACATTGTCATGCGCAAACGTATCGCGATGACGATGCGATTCGTGAAATGGTGGCCAAACAAGAGGATATGAAGATTCCATATGAACTCATTCCACATTGTCCCAAATGCGATGCACCAATGGAAATCAACAAACGTAAAGCGCAAGTTGGCATGGTAGAAGACGCAGATTTCCATGCACAATTAGATCGTTATAATGCATTCTTAGACGCGCACAAAGATGGCAAAGTGTTATATCTAGAAATTGGCATTGGCTACACAACACCGCAGTTTGTTAAGCATCCGTTTCAACGCATGACACGCCATAATCCAGATGCGGTATTTATGACTTTAAATAAAAAAGCCTATCGCATTCCAAAAAACATTCAAAACAGAACAATTCATTTAACTGAAGATATCGCCTCATTAATCATTAACGCACAAAGAAATTTAACAACTTAGGAGACGAGAACGATGTATTTAATAGAACCTATTCGAAATGGCCAATATATTGACGATGGTGCCGTAAACTTAGCAATGCAAGTTTATGTGAACAACCACATCTTCCTAGATGAAGACATCTTATTACCGTATTACTGCCAACCGAAAGTAGAAATTGGTCGCTTTCAAAATACGGCAGTAGAAATTAACCAAGACTATGTAGATGACAATGATATTAAAGTTGTACGCCGTGATACAGGCGGTGGCGCAGTTTACGTTGACGATGGCGCCGTAAATGTATGTTGTATTTTAGAACAAGATACGTCTATTTATGGCGACTTCCAACGTTTCTATCGCCCTGCCATTCAAGCGCTTCACAATTTAGGTGCAACAGAAGTGATTCAAAGTGGTCGTAACGATTTAGCATTGAACGATAAAAAGATTTCTGGCGCAGCTATGACGATTCTTAACAACCGTATTTATGGTGGTTACTCTTTATTGCTTGATGTCGATTATGAACCTATGGTGAAAGTGTTGAAGCCTAACCGTAAGAAGATTGAATCGAAAGGCATTAAATCCGTACGCGCTCGCGTCGGTCAAATTCGCGATTCCTTAGACCCGAAATATAAAGATATTACGATTGAAGAATTTAAGGATTTAATTATCATGCAAATTATGGGCATTGATGACATTAAAGATGCCAAACGCTATGAATTAACCGACGAAGATTGGGCGGGCATCGATAAATTGCTTGCTGAAAAGTATGATAATTGGGAATGGAACTATGGTCGTTCTCCACGATATGAATATAACCGTAACGACCGCTTTAGTTGTGGCACGATTGATATTACATTATCTATCGAACATAACCGCATTGCCGCTTGTCGTATTTATGGCGATTTCTTTGGCCAAGGCGACATTCACGATGTCGAAGAACACTTGCTTGGCACACGCATGGTCAAAGCAGATTTAATCGAACGTTTAAATAACATTGATTTAAATTACTATTTCGGAAAAGTCACTGCCGAAGAACTTACCGACTTTATTTTAAGTTAAATATGGTAGATTTTTAGAGGGTTGGGCGTCTAACTTCAGACAACCCTCACACTAACCTTATATAGTACAAAGCCTATGACTACGCATATTAGCTTATGTTGTAGGCTTTTTTGTTGAGAAAAGAGCGATTATCAATTCCAAATTTAAAATGTAAAAAGAATTTGACATTATCATTAAAGATGTTAACCTAAAAGTGTAAAAAACTTTTGACATTTAGAGGTGGAATGTATGCTTTATATCTTATTGTTCATCAGTGTTCTAATCTTTGGAATAATCTGGACTGTCATTACAAATAAGTTTCTCCCTAATGAAACACTTGATACTAAAGGCAAAGATGTTACTGGTTATGATGAGCGCCAACGTACTATGTTTTTAGAAATTTTTGCTAAAACATTTGTAGGATTAGTCTATACCTTTTTCATAGCTATGATTCTAAAGATATTCGCATTGTATCAAGGACGTCATACAATTTATCCATTTAATGAATTTCCTGAATTGGGCTATATATTAATTGTAGCTTTACTGTTAATCGGTAATTACCTTATAGTTAAGAAGAAATACACGCCTTAGGACTGATTAATTTGAAAAATAAAATACGAGACTATCGAAAAAAAATCGGCATGTCTCAAGATACATTAAGTAAGAATGTAAATGTATCTCGTCAAACGATTAATGCCATTGAAAATAATAAATACGATCCAACTTTGCAACTCGCATTTAAATTAGCCAAACAATTTGATACCACCGTAGATGACTTATTTACTCCTTAAAATATAAACAAAGGGTAAAACAAGCACCCGTCCCTTCACTATCGCTAATAGTGAGGGGATTTTTAAGCTCCCTTAATTTTCCCGAATCGCAAAAAACTTGAGCTTAAATATGTAAATTACATACATTAAGCCCAAGCTCGTCTTATTTATTATAAATATATGGGGAGTTATATAAATAACCGTTATTAGTGTTATTTCTTAATTAGTGTACCAATTTTACCTTCTAAGGCATCGCCTAAATCTGCTAGAGATGTAATTAACACGCTACCTTCAGGGTTCTTTTCAATAAATTGTAATGCTGCTTCAACTTTAGGAAGCATACTACCTTTCGCAAATTGACCATCAGCAATATGTTTCTCCATATCAGCGACAGTGACTTCACCTAAACCTTCTTGATTATCTTTACCGTAGTTAATATAAACATAGTCTACAGCAGTTAAGATAATTAATTGATCTGATTTCAGGTGAGCGGCTAATAAGGCACTGGTTTTATCTTTATCGATAACAGCGTCTACACCTTTATAATTACCTTGTTCCTTAACAACGGGAATACCACCGCCACCAGCTGCAATCACAAGAGTTTGATGCTTAATTAAAGTTTCAATACTATCCAATTCAACGATATTAATAGGTTGTGGAGAAGGTACAACACGGCGATAACCACGTCCTGAATCTTCTACAAATTGATAACCTTTTTCTTGCATCGTTTTATCTGCTTCTTCTTTAGAATAGAATAAGCCAATCGGTTTCGTTGGATTTTTGAAGGCTGGATCGTCACCAGCTACTTCTACTTGCGTAACTAGAGTGACTACTTGTTTATCAATGCCTAATGAATGTAATTCATTTAATAAACTTTCTTGTAATTGATAACCAATGTAAGCTTGACTCATCGCACCACATTCAGGGAACGGGAATGGTGGGCCTTGCTCATGCTCAGCTGCATAGTTTAGACCTAAGTTAATACTACCTACTTGAGGTCCGTTACCATGGCTGATAACAACTTCATATCCTTTATTAATTAAACTTACTAAAGATTTTGCTGTTCCTTTTACTAATTCTAATTGCTCTTCAGGTGATTGTCCTAAGGCGTTACCACCTAAAGCCACGACGATTTTAGACATAGGTAGGTCCCCCTTCGATTATTCTCCTAAAGTTGCAACCATTACTGCTTTGATAGTGTGTGCTCTGTTTTCTGCTTCTTGGAAGACTACAGATTGTTCACTTTCAAACACTTCATTCGCAACTTCCATTTCAGTTAAACCATATTTTTCTTGAATTTCTTTACCGATTTTAGTTTCTGTATCATGGAATGAAGGTAAGCAATGTTCAAAGATTGCACGAGGGTTACCCGTTTTTTCCATCATTTCTTTAGTTACACGGTAAGGTTCTAATAATTTGATACGTTCTTCCCAAACTTCTTCAGGTTCACCCATTGATACCCATACGTCTGTGTAGATAACGTCAGAACCTTTTACGCCTTTATCAATATTGTCAGTCACTAAGATTTCGCCACCGTTTTTAGCTGCGATATCTTTGCAACGATTTAATAATTCGTCAGTTGGGTTGAGTTCTTTAGGACATACAAGGTGGAATCGCATACCCATGATTGCTGCCCCTTGCATTAATGCGTTTGCTACGTTGTTACGTCCATCACCCACGTATGTGAAATTAATTTCGTGATAAGGTTTTTTCAAGACTTCTTTTGCTGTTAAAAAGTCTGCAAGTACTTGAGTAGGATGATCTTCGTCTGTTAAGCCGTTCCATACAGGTACGCCTGAATATTTAGCGAGTTCTTCCACTGTGCGTTGTGAGAAGCCACGGTATTCGATACCATCGTACATGCCACCTAATACGCGAGCAGTATCTTTAGCAGATTCTTTTTTGCCCATTTGGCTTCCAGTTGGTCCAAGATATGTCACGTGTGCGCCTTGATCATAAGCTGCTGTTTCGAATGCACAACGTGTACGTGTAGAGTCTTTTTCAAAGATTAAAGCGATGTTTTTACCTTTAAGTTTTTGTTGTTCTATTCCCACGTATTTCGCGCGTTTTAAATCTTCAGATAAATTCAGTAAAAATTCTACTTCTTTTTGTGAAAAGTCTAATAGTGTTAAAAAACTTCTGTTTCTTAAGTTTTGCATCTTGTACAACTCCTTTGTGATTTCTTTCACATTTATTGTAAGCGATTACAAAATATAATACAACACATTCTCAAATATCTAAAAAAATATTTATGTACAATTGACAAAATATTTACAATTACACGATATTTGAAATTTATTATGTATTTTGGCGTTACAATAAAAATGATTACCTGTATTTCTATAATTTTATTATTACACAAAATGTGCAATAAATAAAAATAATAAGTAAACGTTTCCCAACAATTTTTAATGTGTTATTAGTACTTTATAAAAAGGAAAATGTCAGTGAATTCATTTAATATATTTGAGTTCTAAGATAGATAGTCACTCACTTAAGTTGAGTCGCTTGCCTAGGGGGCTGGGTTGTAAAGAAATTCTTAGATGAACATCCACTCGTTTTTGTTGCGACGCTTTCTTGCGGGAAAGGCTCAAGCCTGTAGTCTTGAGGCTCTTTCTTTTCCGCCAAGAGTCGCGCAACAACACTCGTAGTTCATCTCTAGAATTTCTTACTTAAGTGCTTTAGCACTTAGGTTCATTAAAAGTATTACTCCCTCATTATCCCCAGCTTGCTTTGTTTGTAGGCTTTCTATGCGAAAGTCTTTGTGCTGGGCCCCCGCGCTCAACTACGTTTCGTTATCTATCTTAGAGTTGTTTAAATGGGCACTTTAACTTTTATATTCATACTTACAATACAACGCCATTCTTTATTTCTCTTACAGTCACTTACATTATTATTTTAATATTTAATAATTTACCGTCCCTTTTTGTTAATTACTTCCTTATCAACTATCACAACTTTCGTTAAAGCTATTTTCTAATTTTCAAATAATATTTATATCTAACGTAAAGTTTTTCTTAATTTTTTTGTGATTTACTAGGTACAAATTTGTATATGTTAATATAAATTATACGTGCATTTACATTTAATTTATGCAAAAAATATATTAGAAAGTAGGTTATTATTTTGGAACAAGTTGATTCATTAAATGAGCAAAATAATCAAATAAATGACAAATCGGTTAGACCTAAAGGAAATCGATTTCTTAATGTATTGATTTTCTTCTTTTTTATGATTTTTATACAATTACCAGCTATTCTAGCTTTAAGTACATTAGGATTGGCAGTAACTAATAAAAGTTTAGGATTAATCATCGGTTTGGCTATAGGTTTTATAATTCTTTCAACATTGGTTATATGGGCAGTAAGAACATATTATCGTCGTCATACATATGAAAATATTCATCAACCTTTAAAAGGTAAAGATATTGGTATCAATATTTTATGGTTTATTGGTCTTCGAATTATGATCGTAATAATGAGTATCTTAATGGTGGCTATTTACGGTCAACATCAATCTAATAATGATAAAGCATTAATGAAAAATTTAGAACGTATTGATACCTTAACACCCTCAATTGTTATTGCTTTAATAATATTTTTTGTAGCAATAACTTTTGTAGCACCTTATGTGGAGGAACATACTTTCCGAGGTATTTTCAAAGAAACTATCTTTAACAAAGGTTCATTTATTCTTCCATTTATATTATCCTCAGTTATCTTCTCTGCTAATCATGCTGCGGGAAATCTCATTGCTTTCTTAATGTACATGTTAATGGGGATGGGTTTGTATCTAGTATATAAACGTAGAGGAAGTCTAAAAGATAGTATACTTGTACATATGTTAAATAACGCTTATGCAAGCGTAGTACTCATCAGCGCTCTAATTTCTATTATCATGAAATAATTCTCTATGATAATTATTCACAAAAAATAAATATTAAAATTATACTTTTTAGTAATAAAAAGGTTTCAATTATTAATGGATGGGTAAAATTCAAATAGATACATAATAGAGTATCTACTCGGGGTTATTATAGTTTAGTTTTTTGAAGTATTGAAATGCGTATACTCCTCTCATTTCAAACAAATTACTCCCTAAATTTTGAGTAAATTCTATATTGCTAAGCATCCCAGCAAATAGAATGTTACTTTCCTGACATTTTATTAACACCCAAACATTTGTATTTTCCAAACTACCTATAATGGTGATGAATGCACTTATAGTCCTCCCAATGCTATAAGTGTATTTTTTATTTTTCAATATAAAACTACCGACACTAAGACAACTATCTTAATATCGGTAGTTCATTAAATTATATTTAAATATTTCCTCATTTGAAGTACAATATCGAGAAATGTTTATATTTTTTTGCTCATTTTCTGAGACATCTTTTAGACAAACATTCACATTGAAGGTATCTAAGTTAAAACCGTTATTGTGAATTTGAATGAGGTATTTTTATTAAAACAATTATTGCTATTAAAAACATAACTATTGAAATAACAGAAGCGCTATTACCGTAATCTCCACCTGTTATTAATATATTGTTGGTCTTGGTAATGTATTGAATAACGCCATAGTTTTCATTATGGTTTGTGACATGAAGGAGATCTGCCATGTTCCAGCATATATGTAAGAACGCACTTGCCCAAATAGACTTATATTTATACGCCGTTAACCCGTATAAAATACCTGCAATTGTTCCACTGGTTAGCAATAATATTAGACTTACTCCAGACATCCACCCGTTAAACAAATGTACTGAAGCGAATAAGATTGATGTAATTAGGATAGCCACTGTGATGTTTGTTTTCTTTTCAATGTAGCCCATTAACAAACCTCGTACTGTTAATTCTTCAGCTATTGGTGCACAAATACCTCCCAAAACAACAATTTCAAATAACATTTCTAGATATTCATTAGTGTCCTTTGTTTGAGTCACTTCAAAATGCCCTGGCACAAAGCAAATAAATATCAAAAACATTATTATTGGTATAAGCAAACCAATGATGATATAGCTTTTGTTGAACTGAAATTTATTGATACGATAATTCGCTAAATTGTCTTTAAACAATTTATTTATAACTAATTTGACGAATACAAAGGTTAAAATTACATAAGTTATTGCATGTAAAACTGTTTCAAATGAATGTAAATTTATTAAGTGCCATAGAATGGCTATATTTTGAGCCACTACTGTAAGGATGAAAGTTAGAATAATAACACCAATGATTTTTATACTTTTATTTAATAAAGACATAAGCAACCTCCTAAGTTATCTTAGGAAACCTATATTTTAACTTGTGAATATTTGAGAAATTGTGCCACAAATAATAATGACAATTATGAGTACAAACCACCATTTTTGAGATAAGAAGTCCCAAAAATTTAAATGTTGAGACGTTGGATTTACTTCCTCTTTATGAAGCGTAGTTTCTTCTCCGGTTAATAATTCATCCGTTGAAATACCAAACTTCTCAGCCAATTGAATAATCATTTGGGCATTTGGTTCAATCGTTCCTTGTTCCCATTTAGAGATAGTTTGTCGTGTCGTATGTAATTCAGTAGCTAATTGATCTTGAGTTAGATTATTCTTCTTTCGATGCTTTTTAATCTGTTCAGCAAGTTTCATTATATAGGTCACCTCACTTCAAACTTAGCAAGTTTATATGTAAATTTCCGCATACAAAATGGCGCGTTGTATTGATATACGTTAACATTCTGTATCCAAAATTTAGCATATCATGTTATTCATGTATTTAGTGTTTTATTGCAAAATTAAATAGAAAATAGCTCACTAAATGAACTTAATCATCTAATGAGCTTTAAGATTTATATATTTAATTTTTTGACGCGACTCTAAAGTAGATTATTAATTTGTAACCATTCTCTTCCATTCTTTTTCTAAATCTTCATCTAATTTTTTCAAATTAGATAAGTCACTATAAATGTTTACTGTTTCTTTGAAAGCAGCGATACCAAATCTCGTCCAAGCTACTAAATTCATTCTAGATAACATGAATACTAAATTTTGTCCGCCACCCGATCTTATAAATGCATCGATACCATCTACAGCACATAAAGCTCCATGTCCTACTAAAAGTAGTCTATCAATTTCTCTGCTAGTATTAATTTTAAGTATCTCTTTTAAAGGACGTTGATGATAGAATACTTCTTTAATACACCAAAACACCCTAATAAACAACTCGTTAAGTACTACGGGGATAGCTAAAGTAACGCCAAATCTAAAATCATAACCATTTGTGTAGGCATGTTCTGCTATTTTAGCAAATGTTACTGGGATTCCATCTTTATCTTTAACTTTTAAAGTAATTAATTGGGTTAATTCATAAAATGGCATTGGAATACCTGCACCTATTTTATTTTCATGTCCTCTAGTACCACTAGAGCCTCCTATATCAGACATTAAATGGCCTAGCCAATTTAACACTCCACACAGAATTTTAGATAAAAAGTCGCTACCTCTTAGTTCTATTTTATTTTCTTTTTGTGGATTTTTTATTATTTTTATTTTCCCTTGCTCAACCACAGAAGTAGTATCTAAAAACTGATCTAGGATAGAAAAGAATAAACCTATTATGTCTGGTTGATGTGCTAAAGATTTTAAATGATGATTCTTAGGGTTCATATTTAAATCTTCACTTGAAACTCCTAAATCTTTTGCATACCTTGCATCGTAAGGCACTTTAAATCTTTCTTCAAGATAACCAATAGCTCCCGCTACAGAGTCATATTTTTTCCTTGTATTTTTCACCAGTAGATCATGCTTTTTATCATATTCATAAACAAAATCAGTAAACTTCATAATTATATTATCCACTTTTTTATGAACATGTTTGTTCAGTTTTGAATCTTCTAACGCAGCTAATTGTTCCTTATTATAACCTTTCATACTTCTCAACCTCTGTTTTTTAGCTTTTAAAGGTTCACCAATTAAAAATACGTCAATCAATCCACTAAGAATTCCTGACAGAGAAGCAAATAAATAATCATATTTATCTAGTTTAAGAGGTGCTAAGTTATATTGATCGCGTACTTTAGCAATGATTCTACTTTTCTCTTCTTCCGTTAATAATTCTTCAAACGGATCTTCATTTAAACTAATATTGTATTTTTGAGCATAATCATAATTATTTTCAAGAAACTCATCCCAATTACTTCCAAACTCAACGGCATCTATTTTATTATATACTTTGCTATTCTTATCAATTAAAATTTGATCTTCTTTTGTGATTTTTAATGCGTTATTAACATCCGCTTTACTAATTTGACTAAGTGCTTCTTTATCCAATGACTCTGCTTGCAAAAGTAATTCATCTAACATTCTTGAATTATTATCAGTGATATTGCTAAGATTACTTGTTTCTTTTTCTAATTCAGTTACTCGTTTTCCGACATTCTCTTGTTGATGCCTATTAATTTTCAAAACATTCGCATATTTCTTTAATTCTTCATCACTAAATCCTTTATTACTCATAAAAGGTCACCTAATTTCTTAAGTTAGATAAAAAGTTTTTAGCTGTACTTTTAACAGTTGCAGTAGCATTTTCAGTTAAATTAAAGAAACCTAAACCTTCTAACGCAAGTACTAATTCATCCGCTTCTTCTCTAGTAATATTAAATTTCAATTTTAGATTTAAATCTTCATCTACTTCATAACATTCCAATACTTTTTCTTTTAACAATTCTTTATCTTCAGTATTAGCTAATTCTTCTAGCTTATCCATTTTAATTACTTGTGGTACTTTTACTAAAATATTTTCAGATTCAAAATGATCTACGCGATTAATAACTTCTTTTGAACCTTGACTTACGCTATTTAAAATTTTAGCAAGTTTTTGTATTTTAACAGTATTTTCATGTCCTTTTCTAATTTCTTCCATTAATTTATCTGTTATGTTGTTTACGTCCTCAATTAATATTTGAAGACTCTTTTGATTATTTGTAATGATTTCTTGTAACATTAATTCTCTTTGTTTATTATTTCTTTCATCATTTAATCCTGTTAGCTTTTTCATACCTTGATATGATGTGATTCCTAATAAAGCCAACACCCCGACACCCGTAAACATGCTTGAAAAACCTAGTATGCCTCCCATACCGAGAGTAGCCAAGCCACTTGTCATACCAATAGCGCTTACTCCAGCAGTACCAGACATATAGAGAGCAGCCATAGGTACCCCTACTGCCGCGGCTTTTGAAGACAAATCTTTAACTGTTTTTGTAATATCAGTATCATTTAATCTTTGATCTAAAATAGCTCTATCTTGATGATAAGTAATAACAAATAAATCTATTTCTTCTTTTGATACTTCTAATTCTTCAGCTAATGAAAAAATAAATTTATCTTGAATTCCTTCTTCATTACTATTTTCTAACATATATATTGAAATTAAATCTTTCATTAAAGATTGAATAATTAATGTTTGATCTACTTCTTTACATTGCTCAATCAATTTTTCTACTAATTCCATTGTATCTTCTTGGTTTTCATTACCAGACATATAACTACGAAGTTCTAATCTTTTCTCTTTATCTAAGTCAATTCTAACAACAAATGAAATAATTTCCGCATATTCCTTTGCATCAATGATATCGTCATTAAAGTAAGCATAATTACATAAAATTTTTACATAGTTTAACTTAGCTTCCTCATCCAATTCTTGTAAAGGTACAACTTGATTAGTTTCTACAAATTCTTCCTCTTCATTTTCATCTAGAACACTATTAATTATTTTCGCAAAAGCTTCTGCATTAACGTAATCGCTTAATATTTCTGAAAAATGATAATCAGAGCCATCCTTAAAATTTATAATATTGTAATCTTTAACTTTATCACTTTTTTCTCTCGCATCAACTTGAACATTGCTAATATTAGATAAGTATATCTCTTTAGGAGCTTCTAGCATTTCTTTAATAACCATTTTTTCTCCTGTAAAATAAATCCCTTCCTTACCTTTACCAGTTAAAGAAGTATCAAGTATAGCTATAATATATTCCTTTGATAATAAACCTTTCGAAGCTTTTTCAGCGTTTTCCAATACTTTATTAGATATATCTGGAGATATATGAGTTTTACTCATACTTCTTGTATTTACTGCTAATCTACTTGCTGATTCCTTAATAATATCTATATATTCCATAAATTTCTCCCATTCCAATTAAATTATGTATTTTATAAAAATATAATTTAGTATTACACTTTGATTTTACTATATTTTATTTATTGATAAATACTAAATTTTTATTTTTTTGTATTTGACAGTGGAAAATTATTTCGTTCTTAATCTCTTAAAATTATGTATTTTTCGCAATGTAAATGTTTCTTGTGCTATATTTAACATAAAGTACTATTTTTGGGTGATGTTATGAGTTATCAAGGTGAATTGGCATTAGAGAATGATGTACTTAAGCAATTAGAGTCTCAAGGTTATGAGAGAGTAATTTTGAGAGACCATGATCAATTGGTTGAGAACTTCCGTCAAATTTTAAATGAACGTAATATGGAGAGGCTTAATCACAAGCCACTAACAGATACAGAGTTTGCACGTCTAATGACGGATATCAGTGATAAAAGTGTGTTTGAAAGTGCAATGCAGCTACGTGATAGTTACACTTTAGAACGTGATGATGAAACGAAGGTCTACCTCTATTTCTTAAATACTGAACACTGGTGTCAAAATAAGTTCCAAGTAACCAATCAAGTAACTGTGGATGATAAATATAAAGGGCGTTATGACGTTACAATTCTTATCAACGGCTTACCGCTTGTTCAAATTGAACTTAAACGTAGTGGTATTGCGATTACGCAAGCTTTTAATCAAATTGAACGTTATCGCAAACATAACTACAGAGGCTTATTCCGCTTCATTCAACTATTCGTTGTAAGTAATAAGAAAGAAACGCGTTATTATGCCAATAGTGATAAGAAAATCTACAAGAGTTTCATGTTCTATTGGAGCGATAAAGATAATCGCCGCATTAATAATTTAAAAGAGTTTATCCAAGATTTCTTAGACCGTTGTCGTATCGCGAAGATGATTAGTCGCTACATGATTACCAACGAAACAGATCAAATTTTAATGGCGTTACGTCCTTATCAAGTCTATGCCGTTGAAGCACTGATTAATCGTGCAACTGAAACAAATAACAACGGTTATGTCTGGCATACTACCGGAAGTGGTAAGACTCTCACTTCTTTCAAAACAAGCCAAATTTTATCTGCCGATCCATCCATCAAGAAAGTCATCTTCTTAGTAGACCGTAAAGACTTGGATAGCCAAACGCTTGCAGAATTTAATAAATTCCAAATGGATTCTGTCGATTTAACTGATAATACGTATAAACTCTTGAAACAACTCGATGATCCTTTCCAAAAACTCATCGTAACGACTATTCAAAAAATGTCGAACGCGGTTAAGTCTGGCGCTAAAGTTATGGATAAATATAAAGATGATAAAGTCGTCTTCATAATTGATGAGTGCCACCGTACGCAATTTGGAGAAATGCATCGTCTTATTAGACAACATTTCAACAATGCGCAATACTTTGGTTTTACAGGTACGCCTCGTTTCGAAGAGAACGCCAGCCAAGATGGTCGTGCCACTGCTGATATTTTTGAAAAATGTTTACACACTTACCTCATCAAAGATGCCATTCGTGATGGGAACGTACTCGGCTTCTCAGTGGAATATATCAGCACATTTGCGAATGAATTACATGAGATGGAAGACACTTACGTTGAGAATATTGATGAAAGTGAACTATGGATGGCTGACGACCGTCTAAAATTAGTAGCTGAACATATTGTTCAAAATCATCATAAAAAGACGCGAAATCAAATGTACACATCAATCTTTACTGTTCAAAGCATACCGATGGCAATTAAATATTATAAAATCTTCAAGCAACTTAAAGAAGAAGGCAAACATGACCTCAATATCTCAACTATTTTCACCTATCAAGCTAATGAAGATAGCAAAAACCAAACGAATGATATTCATACCAAAGAAGAACTTGAAAAAATCATGGCAGACTACAATGGCACATTTGATAAAAACTATTCATTAGATTCATTTGATGGTTTCTTTAATGACATTTCTAAACGTGTAAAACAAGGTAACCCTGCCGAACGTTTAGACATCTTAATTGTTGTAGACATGTTCTTAACAGGATTCGATAGTAAAAAGTTAAATACACTATATGTAGACCGTAACCTTCAATACCATGGTTTAATCCAAGCCTACTCACGTACAAATCGTGTTGAAGATGAAACTAAACCATACGGCAACATCGTATGTTACCGAAATCTTAAAGAAAATACAGACAAAGCCATCGAGCTCTTCTCACAAACTAATGATACTGACACAGTTTTAAGTCCATCATTTGATACATTATTAGAAAAATTCAAAACTGAATTAGAGTCATTATTTAAACTTGCACCTACGCCGGACAATGTAGACTTACTAGAACGAGAAGATGAAAAGTATCAATTTGTCATGATTTACCGCACTTTAGCAGGTTTAATGCAAAGACTCAAAACATTCGATGAATTTTATTTCACACCGGATGTTATGGGTATTGATGAACAAACCTATGAAGATTACAAAAGTAAATACCTTAACATTTATGACGAAGTAAAAACGACACGCGAGTCCGATAAAGTATCTGTATTAGAAGATGTAGACTTTAAAATTGAGGTCTTACGAAATGACCTCATTAATGTTCAATATATTTTAGATTTATTAAATAACATCGATTTAACAGACATAGCACAAACAGAACGTGTTCGTAACCAAATCAAACAGTTATTAGATAAAGCAGATGACGATAAACTGCGTCTTAAAGCTGAACTAATTAGAGATTTCTTAGATAAAGTGATTCCCCAATTAGATGAATCTACAGTTATTGAAGATGCTTATTTTGATTTCGAAGACCGTGTTAAAGAGAGAGAAATCCAAGAATTTGCAGAATCAAAAGATTACCCTGTTGATTTATTAAAATCAGTTATTAATGAATATGAATTTAGTGGTCAATTAGACAATACTGTTGTCGAACAAGGTATTACGGGTGGCCTACTCGTACGTACTCAAAAGATTGAAAATGTTAAATCATTCGTTCAAGAAACAACAGAAAAATATGGCGCAGCGAACTAGATAAGTTAGGCGGTTTACCGTTTAACTTATTTTAATTTGTGATTTAAAATAAGAAATAAAATATAATAAACAATATAAATCAATCACTTAAGGAGGAAAACCTTGTGTCTATAACAGAAAAACAACGTCAACAACAAGCAGAATTACAGAAAAAATTATGGTCTATTGCCAATGATTTGCGTGGTAACATGGATGCAAATGAATTTAAAAACTACATTTTAGGATTAATCTTCTATCGTTTCTTAAGTGAGAAAAACGAAGAAATTGCTACAAAATTATTAAATGAAGACAATATTTCATACGAAGAAGCTATGAACAACGATACATATAAACCGATTGTTGAAAAAGAATTAATTACTCGTATTGGCTTCGTAATAGAACCTCAATATTTATTTAGCAATTTAATCAATAAAATTGAAACGCAAACATTCCAAATTGAAGATTTGAGCAACGCCATTAAAAATGTTGAAAACTCTACACGTGGTCATGAAAGTGAAGATGACTTTATCCACCTCTTCGATGATATGGACTTAACTTCAAGCCGTTTAGGTAATACAAATGCAAAACGTACACAACTCATTTCAAAAGTAATGGTTCAAATTTCAACACTACCTTTCGTACATAGCGATCTTGAAATCGATATGCTTGGCGATGCATATGAATATTTAATCGGCCAGTTCGCTGCTAGCGCGGGTAAAAAAGCAGGCGAATTCTATACACCTCAACAAGTTTCTACTATCCTTGCGAAGATTGTTACTAATGGAAAAGAAGACTTAAGAAGCGTCTATGACCCAACATGTGGTTCTGGCTCACTACTATTACGCGTGGGTGATGAAGCTAGAGTTCGTAATTATTATGGACAAGAATACAATAGTACAACATATAACCTAGCTCGAATGAACATGTTACTCCATGACGTGAACTATAAACGCTTCCAAATCGTTAACGACGATACGTTAGAACAACCAGCCTTCATGGATGAACGTTTCGATGCTGTTGTGGCTAATCCACCATACAGTGCTAAATGGAGTGCTGATCCTTCATTCTTAGACGACGAACGTTTTAGCAATTATGGTAAACTTGCGCCCAAATCCAAAGCAGATTTTGCATTTATTCAACACATGATCTACCACTTAGATGATCAAGGAACTATGGCGGTAGTCTTACCTCATGGTGTATTATTCCGTGGCGCTGCGGAAGGCACAATCCGTAAATATTTAATCGAAGAAAAGAATTATTTAGATGCAGTTATTGGTTTACCAGCCAATCTATTCTTTGGCACAAGCATCCCTACTAGTATTCTAGTATTTAAGAAATGTCGTGAAGCCAATGACAATGTAGTATTTATTGATGCTTCTCAATCTTTTGAAAAAGGCAAAAACCAAAACCACCTTACCGACAAAGACGTCAACAAAATCGTTGAAACATATCGTAATAGAGAAAACATTGATAAATATAGCTATGTAGCAACACTGGATGAAATCAAAGAGAACGACTATAACTTAAACATACCAAGATACGTCGACACTTTTGAAGAAGAAGAACCGATTGATCTAGACCAAGTCCAACAACAACTCGCAGACATCGATAAAGAAATCGCCCAAGTAGAATCAGAAATCAATGAATACCTCAAAGAACTAGGAGTGTTAAAACATGACTGAACAACAAAATACTCCAGAACTAAGATTTCCAGAATTTAAAGATAAATGGAAAGATTATCAACTTAAAGATGTAATCAAAGTTAATTCTGGAAAAGATTACAAACATTTAACTACAGGTAAATATCCAGTTTATGGAACTGGAGGTTACATGCTCAGTGTTTCTAATTATTTATATGAAAATGATGCTATAGGAATTGGAAGAAAAGGCACTATCAATAAACCCTATTTATTAAAAGGACCATTTTGGACTGTAGACACCTTGTTTTACTGCACTCCCTTAAAAGAAAATAATTTATATTTCATATTAAACCTATTTAGAAAAATAAATTGGAAAAAATATGATGAATCTACTGGTGTTCCTAGCTTGAGTAAAATAACTATAAATAAAGTTAAGTGTAAAATACCGCCCACTTCAGAACAAATAAAAATCGGTAATTTTTTTAGCAAACTCGACCGCCAGATTGAGTTAGAAGAAGAGAAACTTGAGCTTCTTGAAGCACAGAAGAAAGGCTATATGCAAAAGTTATTTTCTCAAGAAATGCGATTCAAAGATAATAAAGAGAACAACTATCCTGATTGGAAAATAGTTAAAATTGGGGACATTTTAGAAGAAAGAAATGAACGTTCAGGCGAAGGGGACATGTTATCTGTAACTATCAATCATGGGATTATAAAATTCGATGAAATTGATAGAAAAGACAATTCCAGTAAAGATAAAAGTAACTATAGAAAAGTTTACAAAGATGATATAGCTTATAATTCTATGCGTATGTGGCAAGGAGCAAGCGGCAAATCAGAATATGATGGAATAGTAAGTCCTGCTTACACTGTAACTATACCTAATGAAAGTATAAATCCAGACTTTATAGCTTATTATTTTAAAACTCATAAAATGATTCATAAATTCAAAATTAATTCTCAAGGTTTAACTTCTGATACATGGAATTTAAAATATAGACAATTAAAAGATATTAAAATTAATTTATGTTCAAAAGATGAACAAAATAAAATAGCTAATTTATTGATTACATATGATAAATTAATTAATAAACAAAAACACAAACTTGAGATACTTAAAACTAATAAAAAAGGATTTTTACAGAAGATGTTTGTGTAATTCTGATAACGTCCTATTATGTTAACTAAAAAAGAGAATCTTATCTAACGCTAGATAGGATTCTCTTTTTTGATTGCCACTTGTTTTACATTCTCTATGTAAAAATCATTAACTCATAAGATTAAATAAAAAGTTTGATACGTAGGTTTCTAAAAATGCTGCAATGATGATTAATGGTAATGCGATCATTACATAAAATTTAATTACGTTGATTAAGTTATCTTTAATCGCGTAGTTTTCTTTTTTACTTTTCCTAAAAAGATTGGTAAAACGGCGTGTGATGGCTTTGTTTAACATATACAATGCACTTGTTAAAATACACAATCCCATTACTTCAAATGTGTAGTGCGGGATAAATGCTATACTTCCAATCAATCCTTTATGTGTATCCAAACTTAGAAGGAAACCCAACATAATTCCGGGCATAATAATAGTAACCACTAGATTCATCAAATACAGATATGGTATAGGTAGTAAGGCTAAGATAAACATTTGTAGTGGAACGCGGAAACCATTATTGACGATATACTTCCAAACTTTTTCGACTCCTTTCGTGTTGCCAATCTTTTCGCTCGCATTTCCCATATCTCTCAATTCGTTAAATGAAGGATGTACAAAGTAACAAAATATCGTAGTAATGATTAAGCAAATTGTAGCAACTATAAATATTTTTAACGCTCGTTTAATAATGTTCAAATCGATTGTTTTTAGCATAAGCGACCTCTCTTTCTCTTTTATACTAACAAACATAACATGAGCCTGGGACATAAATAATATGATGATGCTATTTTGCAAATTCGCAGTAGCTGACTGAACTGAAAAGGCGCTTAAATCAAGCTTTTCCAGTTCTAGTCATCCTTGCGGGCGGGGCCCCCAACAAAGAGAATTTCACTAAGAAATTCTACAAGCAAAGCAAGTTGGGAGAGGGACGACGAATTTAAAAAGAATTCTGTCCCACTCCCCCTTCAACTATTTCTAGTAAAGGAGTCAAAATATATTTATCAGTCTTATTTGAAGAATTTTTCCACTATTGTTTTAGAAGCGATGCCTTTTTCAAAGGTACAGAAGCGATTGTAAAAGGCTTGATATTTATCACTATATGCTTCTTGTACGTTAGCAATATTTTTTATTGCTTCGATTAAACCAGCATTTGTTTTAATTAATGGGCCTGGTGCTTCTTTTTCAAAATCGAAATAAAAACCTCTTAATTTATTTTTGTAAAAATCTAAATCATAAGTGAAGAATAATAATGGTTTCTTTGTATTTGCAAAATCAAACATGACTGAAGAATAGTCTGTGATGCATATATCTGTAATTAAATACAAATCGCTGATTTCTGGATATTTAGCGCCATCAATAACAAATTCTTTTAATGATTCACTTAAATTTAACGCGTTACTAATAATAATATGCGGACGTAAAATTAAAATATAGTCATCTCCAATACTTTCTTTCAATTTATGTAAATCAAGTTTTAGATTGATGATATGTTTTTTGGCTTTATTAATTTCGTCATCCCTAAAAGTAGGCGCGTATAAAATGATTTTTTTATTGCCTTCAATACCTAATTTTTGTTTGATTAATTTTTTCTTCTCAGTGATATCTTTGTTTTCTGTATTATAAAACACATCATTTCTTGGGTAACCCACCTCAAGAATTTCTTTGTGGTAATCAAATGCTGTTTTAAAACATTTGCTTGCGTACGGACTTGGAGAGATTAAATAATCCCAGTTTTTAATGGCGTGATTAACTCTATTTTTATAATTTTCATCTCGTCCTTGGAATGTATCAACATCGTTCAACATTTTCTTCAATGGTGTCCCATGCCATGTTTGTATATAAATCGTATCTTTATGTTTATTAATATAATGCGGGAAGTTTTGATTGTTTATCCAATATTTTGCTCTAGATAAGTAATAGAAATATTCAGGTGACAATCTCTTAACTGTTTTAACATTTGGATCGTTGAATGGATAAAGGGTATTAGTAGCCCAAACAATTTGATAATTTTTATTTTGTTTCTTCAATTCATCATATATCAATTTCGGATTATCACTCACTAATTTCCCTACATTACTTTCAAACACAATTAAATCTTTTTTAACAGGTAATGAGCGTGTTAATCCAGCGTTAAATGTTTCCATTACTTTAAAATATTTTTCATTTTTTCTAAAACGATTCAGTATATGTTGCGAAAGAATATCATACTTAATTTTACTTTTAACTTTACTAGTCTTTTTAAAGTGAGTAATTGCATCAAATATTCTCTCACAATTGTTTTGATCTTTATATGCAATAAAACGATTAATACGTTCCTTTAGTGATGTATCAATAACAAATTGTTTCTTCTGTAAATTATCTAGTTCTCTTTCTAATTTATCTTGAGAATTAACAATAATTCCCGGTAATTCTTTTTCTATATCAATATGAGAGCCTTCTTTTCCTAGAAATTCATTTCTATCAAATTGATAATAGATGACTGGTTTATTTAAAAAACTAAAATCAAAAGCAACACTTGAATAATCTGTAATCATTAATTTGCTTTCTTTTATCAATTTCTAGACATTTACCTCTCCTTGCTTAATACGCGTTACATAGCTGGGGACATCAAAATAATCAATAAAAGGCTGCATATTAGGGTGTAAACAAAAAACAATGTTGGTACTTTCGTTAGCGAGTTCTTTTAATTTCTGACTATGAAGTAAATTGTTCATTCTTTTTAAATATTCCGAAGTTTGTAACTGATCAATACTTGTTAACCAATCTCTCCATGTTGGAATAATTAAGATTTGATTTTTAACTTCTGAATTAGGATTAAACAATTCATCAAATCTAGCTAGCCCTGTAACAGCCACTTGTTTACTAAAGAAATTCAAATCTTTCACAACTATTTCTTTTTCTCTATTAGAACTAGTGATAAATAAATCTATGTTAAAATCTTTTAACTGGTTACCATTGATATTGCACAAATTTTTTACACCTAAAACTCCGTGTTGTAAAAATACTTTAATGGCTTTTACTTTACGTGTATAAATTTTACTAGTTGTAGGATAAATTAATTCAGGATGATGTGTAGTACAGATGTAATCTGCTTTAAGCATAATTTTAAAATGTTCTGCTGAATTATAGAATATTACATTACCGAGAGGCAAAACATTTTTAGCTTCTTTAGAATTTTTTTCGATAATATAGTAAACAGGTTTCTCTGGGTGATGTGTTCTCATATATTTAAAGAAGTGATAACCATTATCCTGTGCTTTATAAGATTTTTCACCAATTACCCACACTTTTTGCTTTTCTTTCTTTAAAAAGTTGGGACGCTTTGGTCTTTTTAACTCATCCACATATGTTAAATAACTATTTATATCGTAGGTATTAATTCTAAAAGATAAATTACGGCCTTTCATAGTGAAATAAGGAGTAAGTGAGACTATATTCCCGTTAAACTCAGTGATAATTTCTCCTTTTAACAGCTTTTCAGCTATTATTCTAGGATTTCCGATTTTTATTCTTATATTTTCCGATGATTCTTGTACTTTAATGTTTAAGTAAATATCTATAATATCCTCATTTTCATATTCAAACTTCATAAAGTCTATCAAATCTTGGTAGATATCTACCGAAAAATTATAAGTGTATGTATTGCTCGTTTCAGTAATTTTTTTAAAGTTTATATTTACGTATTTTTCTCTCGGAGTCAGTCTAGTTTTTATTAATAGTTGCACATTCTCTAATGTCGAATTTAGTAGTGCAAACTGACCTTCTATGGATGCTTCATTATTGTTTATTTTAAGCGTATCAATATGTCTTCTTGAAAAATATGTTTTATTTAAAGCAAGCTCATCCAATGCTAAATGTAAAAAGCCATTTCTAGTTATATACGGCTGTATTTTAATGTTCTCATTAGCATTAACTACTACTTCAGATAAGCCTACAACTTCAGTTTGGTTATTGATAACTTTTAAGTTACGTTGAGTTGTTAAAATTGGCGTTGATTCTTCTACTATTATATATATTTTTTTATTTTCATATCGTATAAACTTCTTAGCAACTTTAATTAAATCTATTTTAAAATGTAAATCTTCATTAGTGTTTTCTAAAGTGAGTGAATCAAATTCATTTTTTATGTATAGTTTTTCAATCTTATTATTAGGATTCTCAAAATAGATATGTAATATTGATCCATCTTGCTTAATAGTTTGCAAATAAACCCCTTCTTTCATCTAAAAATCCAGGCAACACAATACCATCCTTTATATAGATTTTTTAACTATTATAAAAATCATCTACTTCAAAGTTGATATATGCGTTACAATACAAATATAATATTTAATAGAATTAATAATATATACAGTATTTTTATTATATCATAATTTATATAATAATTTCGTTGACGTTATTAAACTAAGTCTAGTGTTTATCACAATCAAAAAGGGATTGATAAAATGAAAAAGTTATTTTTAATTTTTAACAGTGCCTTATGTTTAATGCTTTTCTTTAAAAATAGACAACTTAAGAAAGAGCACCACTTTTATTTAACAAACATTGAATCTGAAGAAGATAAATTAGAAGAAATGGGCTTGTGTAAAGATAAAGATGGGAATATTCATCCAAAAGAAGAGGCATTTGAATGAATCAATTAACCTCACTTATATGTAACTAAATTTTATGTTCTAAAGTGGATTTTTTACATAACATAAGTGGGTTAGCTAGCGCACTTTGTAGCGTTAGCTTTTTTGTTTTTTATAACTGTAGTAACCAAGAAGTACAATGATTTACATTTTGTATGTTATAAACTTCTAAAGATATAAAAAAGCTCCTTCAACTATTTCTAGCAAAGGAGTCAAAATATATTTATTCTGGTCTTGGGTTGCGTTTCATTTTCACATATTGAGAAATACTGTAAAGTGCAATACCGATCCAAATAAAGATAAATGTGATGAATTGATGGATGTCAAATTGTTCTTTAAAAACAAAGATACCTAACAAGAATATTAAGGTTGGGCTAACGTATTGAATAAATCCTGTTAATGATAATGGAATGCGTCGTGCACCTGCTGAGAATAAAATGAGTGGCACGGCTGTAACGGCACCTGAGAACATTAGCCAGAAAGTATCCATGTTTGTACCTACAGATGTTTGGCTTGTTTGCCATAAGTAGATAATATAAATTAATCCGGCTGGTGCTGTCACAATACACTCGATTGTAATACCGCTAATTGCTTCAACTTGAACTAATTTTTTCAATAAACCATAAATTCCAAATGAGAAGGCTAACATCAATGAAATAATTGGGAATTCGCCTACTCGGATGGTCATATATAGAACGCCAATCGCTGCGAAAAGAATCGCAAGAGATTCAAATTTATTAAAGCGTTCTTTTAAGAAAATAAATGCTAATAAAATACTTACTAACGGATTAATATAATAACCAAGACTTGCTTGTAATACATGTCCATTAGATACTGCCCATATAAACGTTCCCCAGTTAATTGTAATCACATAACCGGCAATGATAATTGCGACAAGTTGTATTGGTTTTGTGAAAAGATGTGTTAAATCATGTTTAAATGTTTGAGATTTTCTTAGGATAAAGACCATTAAAATCATGAAGACCATCGAAAGTACAATACGATAGGCTAAAATCTCGAATGCACTAATTCCACCTATTAAACGCCAATATATTGGGAGTATACCCCATAATAAATGTGCCCCTAGCGCAAAGAGTATTCCTTTTTTAAATTCAGCATTAGAATCCATCTTTTAACCTCCTAGCTGTATAACCCTGGAAATATGTATTAAGTAATATATCTATCGTATCAATAGTTGGGATACTTGAGTATATTTGTTGCTCAAAATTATAAAAATACTATCAAATCAGCATTTCTTTATTATATTTTAGACATCCCGACCTCTAACATCACACAACCCGAAGTCTTACCATGCATTTTAAAACTAACAAAAAGCAGTGACTTCGAGAGCCACTGCCATAGGATATCTCAGTATTATTGATAGATTTTATTACCTGATTTTCTAAACTCTTCGGCTTTCTCTTTCATACCTTCTAATTGTTCTTTATAAGAGTCACGAATGTCATGTGATAATTTCATTGAACAGAATTTAGGACCACACATACTACAGAAATGAGCAATTTTTGCAGCTTCGGATGGTAAGGTTTCATCATGAAATTCTCTCGCACGTTCTGGGTCTAGTGAAAGGTTAAATTGATCAATCCAACGGAACTCAAAGCGCGCTTTACTAATCGCGTCATCTCGAACAGTCGCGCCTGGTAATCCTTTCGCTAAGTCGGCTGCGTGTGCTGCGATTTTATACGTTACCACGCCATCACGCACATCGTCTTTATTTGGTAAACCAAGATGTTCTTTCGGTGTTACGTAACATAACATCGCTGTGCCATGACTCGCAATTTGAGCTGCGCCAATAGCTGACGTAATATGGTCATAAGCTGGTGCGATATCAGTTACTAAAGGTCCTAATGTATAGAATGGTGCTTCTTTACAATAGACATCTTCTAAATCTTGATTCTCTTTAATTTTATGCATTGGGATGTGTCCTGGTCCTTCTATCATAACTTGTACATCATGTTTCCAAGCAATTTCAGTTAACTCACCTAACGTTTTAAGTTCTGCAATTTGACTTTCATCGTTGGCATCATAAATAGAACCTGGACGTAAACCATCTCCTAATGATACTGCCACATCATATTTGTTTAAGATTTTACAAATATCTTCAAAATGTGTATATAAGAAGCTTTCTTCATGATGTGCGAGACACCATTGCGCAATAATTGAACCCCCGCGTGATACAATGCCTGTTAAACGATCGACAGTTAATGGAATATAATGTAACAACACACCGGCGTGAATTGTGAAGTAGTCGACGCCTTGTTCAGCTTGTTCGATAAGCGTATCTCGATAGACTTCCCAAGTTAAGTCTTCAGCTACCCCATTTACCTTTTCCAAAGCCTGATAAATCGGCACTGTCCCTACTGGCACTGGGGAATTACGAATCAAATATTCGCGAGTAGAATGGATATTCTTACCTGTTGATAAATCCATCATCGTATCTGCGCCCCAATGAATCGCCCATACCAATTTCTCGATTTCCGCTTCAATAGACGAAGACACGACGGAGTTACCAATGTTCGCATTAATCTTAACTTTGAAGTTCTTACCGATAATCATTGGCTCTGATTCAGGATGATTAATGTTATTCGGAATAATCGCACGACCTCGCGCAATTTCATCTCTCACGAATTCTGGATCTACTTGTTCACGAAGCGCAACGAACTTCATTTCTTTCGTGATAATGCCACGTTTCGCGTAATGCATTTGCGTTACGACTTTATCCTTCATCGCACGTTTCGGTTGATAATGAAAAGGGTGCGCCACATAGTTCTTGTGGCCATCTTTCTTAAAGCCATTATCAATCGATTGAATCTTGCGTCCTTCGTAACTTTCAATATCCTCACGTTCCACAATCCATGAACTTCTAAGCTTTGGAAGACCACGATTAATATTTATCTCATAGTTCTCATCATGGTACGGTCCTGCAGTGTCATACACAACAACAGGTTCATTCTTAAAAGAACGGTTCTCAAGTTGCGTATCCGACAGTTCGATGGCACGAAACGGCACTTTGATATCAGCGTCTTCTCCTTGTTTAAAAATACGTGTGCTTGCTGGAAAATTCTTTTTAAACTTAATTAATTCTTGTTTCATATACATAACCTTCCTAAGATGCCAGGTGTATCTCAGATGACTGATATAAAATTGCGCACAAAAAAACATTCAGCTGAACACTGAATGCATAAGAAAATAAGCGAAAGTATATTAAACAAATATATGTATCTTAACGTATTTAAGTAGAACACGGACGAACTATGTCACTTTAATACCTCTTAGTTTAAATGTACTCACTTGCTTCCCTACGCTAGTATTAACTAGATCAGGTAAAAAGGGTTGGAGCCTTAAACTCCTTTCAGCCACTTGAAGCACCCCTAGCAGATGATATTGTATTACTAGCATAATTATACCAAACGTGTCATATTACTACAAATCGAGATTTATTATGCATAGAAAAACAGTGACTACTAAGCCACTGTCAAAACCTAACTTATCCACCAAAGAATAAGTCAATAATATCTCTTGTATTATTCGCATCTTGTTTATAAAACTCAGTATAACCACAGTTCTTACAAGTAATTGTTTTAAAGTTGTTATGTTGCACATCTAAAAATTTAGACAAACCTGAACCCGTAGCCGATAATGTGCCTTCTTCCACTTCCGTATGTCCACATTTCACACAACCATTACCTTGTCTATTTTCCATAATATAACACTCCTTATAAAACTTCCTTTTATTTATAACCTATTAATCTATGTTTAATCTATTTATTGCTATTAACTCAAGTTCTTAAAGCATTCAATATTTCCTTAAAACCTATAAGTTCAAGTTATGAATTAATAATTAAAAGGTATGATTATTTATTAAAACTCAAGGTATAGATTAGTAAGGGGAGTTCATGAATATCATTTTGGAGGGATTCTTAATGGGAAAATTAGATGAAAAGGTTGCATTTATTACTGGCGCAGGTTCAGGTATGGGGAAAGCACAAGCCGTTCTTTATGCCTCAGAAGGTGCAAAAGTCATTCTAGCTGACATTAATGAAGAAACTGTTAACCAAACAGCCACTGAAATTAAAGATAATGGTGGAGAAGCATTCCCTGTAACGATTGATGTTGCTAATAAAGAAAGTGTAGATAATGCTGTTCAACAAGGTGTAGAGGTTTTTGGTACTATCGATGTATTAAGTAATACAGCAGGCATTTTAGATGATTACAAGCCAACATTAGATACTTCCGAAGATTTATGGGATAAAATTATAAATATCAATTTAAAAGGAACGTACTTAGTAACAAATGCTGTATTACCACATATGATTGAAAAAGGTAAAGGCACGGTGATTAATATTGCTTCAATTGGTGCTTTTGTAGCTGGGGGTGGCGGTGCTGCTTATACTGCAGCTAAGCACGGTATCGCAGGTTATACTAAACAATTATCATTCGATTATGGCCTTAAAGGAATTAAAGCAAATGCTATCGCTCCAGGAGCCGTAGATACTGGTATGACGCATGATATGTTTGAAGAAGGTTCAGCCGACGTAATGGAAAAAACAAATTCAGTACCTGCTGGTCGTTATGGTCAACCAGAAGAAATAGCTAACTTATCACTATTCTTAGCAAGTGATGATTCGGATTTCATTCATGGTTCAATTATTCCAATTGACGGCGGTTGGTTAGTAGATTAATTTTCATGAAAAATTGTTTAAACTAATCAAAGCGTTAAATCACGTTATAAGTCTCACTAAAGCCTTAGAAATCGTGATTTAACGCTTTTTTATTAGAATACCAGTACTATTTCATCACACAATTCGTAGAGAATACTTTAATATTTCTTTTCTTTTCGGTTGGTGTAATAAGTATGGGCGAAGAATGCGATATTCATAAGTATAAGTAATATATTTGATGCGATGAGTGATACGACAGCGAACTGGCTGTCTGAATGACTATGTGCTTTGAATAATTGTGCAATGATGTTTGGTAGGCAAACAATGAGTGCGATGAGTGAGAATATTTTTTGTTTAACGATAAAGCATGCAATCATCACTATTGCGAGTAGTACGATACCTAAAATAATACTTTGAGTTTGCGATAAGGTTGCGATTGTATAAATAGGATGATGTTTAGTGATATAGGTACTTAATATCATAAGTCCAAATATGACTGCACCGCCTATAAACGCAAATAAATAGACTTTCTTTTGCTCGCCGTATTTAATAAAGATTTTTTTCAAAAGAAATAGTGGAGCAATAATACTTATTGCAAATATGAAAATAACATTTAAAATATAACCTACTGTTAGTGTAAACTCTTTATTGAATAAGTCTGGAATAGTATAAATCGCAAACATAAAGAGTGCAAAGTAGGTAATATACTTAGGTAATCCTTTGGTAAAACTCATTTCTTTGGAAAAGTTGTCGGCATAATCTTTCACAGGCGTGTTTAATATGCCACTAACATCGTCGCCATTCTGCTCTGCTGTTTCAAAGTGATCTTGTAATTCATCGCCAATTGCATGCACTTCTTCTTCGTCTTTACCTCTAAACAATAATTCAGCTTTCAATTTAAACAAGTAGTCTTCTTGTTCCTTACTTAACATCTTCATCACTCCCGAATAAATTATTCATTCCTGCGTTGAGGTAGCTCCATTTTTCTTTAAAACGTTGTAATTCTTCTTGGCCACTTTCAGAAATAGTGTAATACTTACGTTTTGGTCCGCCGTTGTCTGATTTACGAGTAGTTGTATTCACATAGCCTTTTTTACTTAATCTCAGAAGCACTGGATAAATACTGCCATCACTTATTTCAGGAAATTGATTTTCTTTTAATTTCTCTAAAATTTCATAACCATACGTTTCGCCTTTTGCTATAAGTCCAAGTATTGCGCCATCTAAAAGCCCCTTCATCATTTGATTGGATACTGACATGTCATCACCTTTTTATTAACTATCTTATAATATAAGATAGTCTATTATAAAAAAGAAGTCAACTATCTTACGTTAAAAGATAGTGACTCTTTAATAGTTGCTAAATTAAAGTTTATTAATTTTACTTGATGTTTACTTTCATTTCTCAAAAAGTTGAAATGAATTTTATTTTTATCTTATAAAAAATATATACAAATGCGTTAATAGGATTACAATAGAAATGTATCACATAGAATTCCATATATGTGATGAATAAATATATGGAGGTGATGCCATGCTAGCAATGCTAGCCGTGTCCATTGTAGCTAGTATAATTAGTCATTTAGTGATTAAACTTTTAGATAGTTTAATCGCTAAGCTAATTAACAGGTTACATAAGTGACACAATAAAAACCCCCAGTACTTTTAGCCAAGGCTGGGGGCTTTTTCATGCTAGTAATGCTAGTTATGTATATATTATATTTTGTATTGTGTAATTTGTAAACTAAAAGTTATTATTAACCGTCTAGATATTAACAATTATTATAATAAAAACCCCCAGAAGCTTTAGCGAGCCTGGGGATTTTCATACTTTGTAGCTAGTGTAATTAGTCATTTAGTGGGAGCGGAACAGAAATTAAAAATAATTTCATTGTCCCGCCCCGGCAAGGAGGACTAGGTTTGAAAAAAGCTTAATTTAAGCGCATTTTCAAATCAGTCAGCTACTGCCATAATGATAAAGAAAGCTGAGACATTTTATTTTGTCTCATCTTCGCTAAGCTAATTAACAGATTACATAAGTGACACAACAAAAACTCTAGTTTCTTTAGCCATGTTAGGAATACTAGTTTAATATATTATATTTCTTTTTGTGTAATTTGTAAACTAAGTGCTAAATTACCAAAAAGTATGGATTTCCGATGTATTTTGCTAGGAGCTTGCAAAATAATAATCAATTATTTGTTATTTAAATATATATTGCTTTTCTAAAAGATGCGTTTGCACTTTCACCTAGTGCTTCTGATAGAGAAGGATGTGGTTGTATAATTTGAGAGATATCGTTTAATGTACCGCCCGAAGCTTTAACCCCTAAGATTTCACTAATTAAATCTGTGGCATGCGGGCCAACGATAAATCCACCTAATATTTTGCCGTCTTGTTTATTGGCAACAATTTTGATAAATCCTTGTGTTTCTCCTTTTAATATTGCTTTAGGGTTCTTTTGAAAATTAGCAGTAGTTACTTCAACGTCATAACCCGCCTCTTGCGCTTGTATTTCTGACAAACCTACTGAAGCTGATTCTAATCTTGTATAGATACATCTTGGTATATTTTCTTGATAGATGGGTTCTGGATTTTTATCGGCAATCTTTTCAGCAACATATTTACCATGTGCACTTGCTGTGTGGGCTAATTGATAGCCTGGTACTAAATCGCCAATCGCATAAACGTGTTTATAACTCGTTTCATAATGTTCATTGACTTGCAAAAATTTGCCGTCTTGTTCCAATTGAAGTGCTTTAGCGACATGTACATTGGGTTGTCGTCCTGTGGCAAAGAGTAATGTTTCATACGGTAGTTCTCTTGGACCATCTTTTCCATCTATTTCTAAAGTGCTTGCATTAATTTTTTTCGTTTCTGAATTGGTGATGATATTGACGCCTTGTTGTTTTAAATAGGATGTGAGATGTTCACGTATTTCTTTAATTTCGCTAGATAAAATGCTGTCGCCCTTTTCCAAAATAGTAACGTCGACACCTAAATCAGCCATTGCAGAAGCTATTTCCGAGGCAATAACGCCGCCACCAATAATCACAAGTTGTTTCGGCAATTCTTTCATATTGAAAAATGTGTCCGCAGTTTCATAGTGTGCTTGATCTACGCCTTCGATGGGTGGCACGAATGGCTTCGTTCCCGTGGCTAAGATAATATCTTTCGCCGTATAGATGGTGTCATTGACTTGGACTTTCAAATCTTCGAGTACTTCTGCTTCCCCTTTAATCAAATCAACTTTATGGTGCGATAATGCGTCTCGGACATCATCCGTCACTGTCTTTACGACTTGATCTTTACGTTGCACTAAGCCTGTTAAATCAATGTCTATATTATTTGTTTTAATCCCCCAACTGTTTGCAGAATGGATATCTCTTACTTTAGCGCCATATTCTAAAAATAGCTTGGCCGGTATGCATCCTACGTTGAGACAGACTCCTCCCACATGTTGCTTCTCAATAATAGCGACATGTTTACCTAATTGGGCTGCTCTAATTGCTGCTGCATATCCTCCAGGACCTGCACCAATAATAATTAAATCATATGATTTAGACATCACTTGCTACCCCTTTCACCTTTGTAGTTGTTATTTCATCCCTAAAAATTATTTACTTTGAACATAATTCCCCTGTTTTGGTGTAAGCGTTTTTACACCCTTTCAATTATATCTTAGAGTTATATTTTTATATTTTCAAATAAACGTAAGTGAACAATTATTACACTTTTAGATAAACTTAAAATTGCGTGCATTAGCGCTTATTTTCACTATATTTTCGACCTTTTCTTCTATTCTTGAAATATAAAAAAACTGCTCACAAAGTGTTCGTCTTTGTAAGCAGTTCTGTCCCAAGTTTCTCTTTTTTAATAACCAAGTTTATTTCAATACTCTATTCTTCAGTAAATTGTTCGATAGTTTCTTTTATAGCTTTGTCCCAGTATGCATAGTCATGAATGCCTGGGCTTTCTTTAAAGTTATATTGAATGCCTTTTTCATCAAGGTATTTAATAAATTCTAAGTTTTGAGGGTATAGTTCATCTTCTGTGCCACACATAATCAGTAGTTCAGGTAAATCTTGTTTGTTATTAACTGCTTGATCTACTAAATAATATGGGTCGAAGTCTGTGCCTTTGACGTCTTTATTTTCACCGAGAACGGACTCTGGTGAGAAATCATAGTATTCATAGTCTTTAAGCATTGTAATATCGAATGGTGCAGATAATATGGCTGCTTTAGAGAAACGTTGGCTTTGCGTTAAGGCATATTTAGTAGTCCCGTAGCCTCCCATGGAATGTCCAGCGATGAAGTTGTCCTTTCTAGCTTTAGATAACGGGAAGATTTGATGCACATAATCATACACTTCCATTACATAGTCATAGTAACTATGACCGTAAGCCATATTCGTATAAAAACTATGATCTGCATCTGGCATAATAATAGCAAGTTGATGTTCATTCGCATAGCGTTCAATGCTTGTATAACGCTTATACGAATGTGTATCACTTGATAAACCGTGTAACACTAACATTGATTTTAAAGGTTTTGCCGTTTCATCTTTTTTAAAAAAGCTTTCATCTTCGGGTAAGATAACGTTTAATGTTTGATGTTTACCAATTGTTGTTGATAAATAGTTCAATTCAATTAATGCCATGTGAGGATTCCTCCTAATCATTCATTACTATGTTGCTGGGTCTAACTTTTTCTCAAGTAAGCGTAATAGAATGTCGATTAATACAACAATTACGACGATAGGAAGCGCACCAGCAAGGATAAATAGTGTGCCATCTGTTGCGTTAGTACCACGAATAACGATGTCACCTAATGTTGGCGCACCGATAAATGAACCGACTGCTACGACACCAATAGCTACAACTAGTGCGATACGAATACCGCCAATGATAACTGATAGTGATAATGGTAATTCAATCATTCTTAAGACTTGGTTACGTGTCATACCCATACCTTTACCAGCATCTTTAATATTAGCGTCTACTCCTGTAATACCCGTATAAGTGTTTTTAATGATTGGTAATAAAGCATAAAGGAAGACGGTGAAGATAACGGTATTCATACCTAAACCGATACCAAGCATTAAGATTGCCAACATCGCAATGACAGGTACTGTTTGAATGATATTGGCAAGCGTAATAATGACACCTGATAATTTACCGAAACGCGCGATTAAGATGCCTAAAGGAATACCTATTAATGCGGCAAATAACACGCCATAAACTGACATGAGAAGATGATTAACGAATAATTCCCAAAGGTAGCCAAAGTTTGTTTGATAATAATTCACTAATTGTTGTAATAAATTACCTTCCATTATTTTTGACCACCTTTCTGTTTGTTATCTTCATCATCAAAATAGTTATGTTCCTTCAAGAAGTCTTCTGCAACTGTCGCAGGTTCTTGACCTTTACCATCTGCTAAATAGTTTAATTTTTGCATTTGTTCGGTTGAAATTTTACCTTCTAATTTCTTGATAATTGGTTTTAGTTCAGGTTTGTCTTTTAATAATTCATCTGAAGCTAATGGACTGGCATCATATGGTGGGAAGAATTTACGGTCATCTTTTAAGACTTTTAAGTCATATGCTGCGATACGTCCGTCTGTTGAATAACCTACTGCTACGTCTAATTGGCCAGAATTTAAAGCGTCATAAACTAAACCAATTTGCATAGGACGAACTGTACCGAAGTCGAAGCCGTATTCTTTCTTGAAACCTGGATAACCGTCACCTTTACGATTCATCCACGCACTATCCATGCCAATTCTTAAGTCTTTCGCATGTTTTTTCAAATCTGAAACTGTTTCTAAATTATATTTTTTCGCTGTTTCTTTCGTTACCATAAGCGCATACGTATTAGCAAAACCATATGAGTTAAAGAATGTTTGGTCATATTTATCTTTAAAACCTTTTTTCGTTGCTTTCATTGCTTTGTCAGGATCTTTAATTGGATCTTCACCCAAGGCACCCGTTAAATCTGTACCTGTATAACGTGTACCCGACATATTCGCTTCGCCACTTGTGAGGGCGTTGTGTTGAATGACACTTGAGCCTAGATTGTTAATAAGGGTAGGTTCAATTTTACCGTTCGTGTCATGTTCAATCAGTAATCTCAGCATGTGTGAGATGATTTGTGATTCACTTGTGCCTAAACTTGTAATTCTAACTTCGTCATCTGAATTACTGTTTTTCAAACCAGGTAAATTACATCCAGATAACACAGTTAGAGACAATATTAAAACTACGATATACTTTTTATAATTTTTCATAATGTCCTCCTTCATTTATTATCTGGAAACTTTAAGTCCTTTAGGGACTACCCATTTTTCAATAAGTGATAAGCCGAAATCTACAATTAGTGCGAGCGCTGTAACTAAAATCGTACCTATAATTATCATGGCAGGTTCATATAAACTTAAACCATTAAAGATAAAGTCACCAAGACCGCCTGCACCTACGTAACTTGCTAGTGTTGCCCAACTGATAACGTAAACAGATGATAAGCGAACACCGCCTAAAATCATCGGTAAGGCTAACGGTAACTCTACATCTTTCATAAGTTGGAAACCTGTCATTCCCATACTACGTCCTGCTTCTCTCACATTACCATCAATATTTTGAACGCCAATAACCGTATTATTTAAAATAGGTAATAATACATATAAGAATAAAGCTATAATCGCTGGTACCTTTCCGACACCAAATAATGGAATCATTAAAGCTAATACGGCTAGTGTGGGAATCGTTTGTAGTATGCCAGCAATCGTTAATGCAATTTTAGAAAGACGCTTTGTTTTTGATAATAGAATACCTAAAGGTACAGCGATAATAATCGCAATTAAGAGTGAAACGACAGAAATATAAAGATGTTCTAACGTTTTAGAAAATAATGCACCTGCGTTCTCAGTTAAAAATTGCATCATTGTTGTTCAGCTCCTAAAGATTCAGGTTCTATAATGCCATTTTCTGAAGTCGCCGTCGTTTCATCTTCTTCTCCCCAAATACTGTCATAAACAATATCTACTAAGTTTGCTCTGACAACTAAACCAACAAGTGTACGGTTGTCACTGTCTACGACTGGTACGTTTCTTACATTACGTTTCAGAATTGTACGTACAGAATCTTGTAATTTACTATCAATTCTTACGCTATAGATATCGCGTTGCATCGTATCGATTAATTCTTGCTGACGACGTAGACCTTGATTAATATCTTCAATATCTAGATAACCTAGCAAGTGATTTTCATCGTTTACTACGAAGATTGTATCTACTCTACGTTCACGCATAATTTTAACTGCGTCATTTAATGATTGATTAACATGAACTGTGACAGGTTGTACCATTGCATCTTCAACTGTACGGATATTCGGACGATCTTGTATAAGACGGTTTTGACCGATAAAATCACGTACGAAGTCATTAGCTGGATTTCTTAAAATATTGTCTGGTGAATCATATTGAACCACTTTACCATTCGTCATAATACAAATTTTATCTGCTAACTTAATCGCTTCATCCATATCATGAGTAACGAAGATAAATGTTTTACCTAATTGTTTCTGTAACTTCTTAACTAAATCTTGAAGTGTATCGCGTGTGATTGGGTCAAGTGCGCCAAACGGTTCATCCATTAAGATAATATCTTGTTCAGCGGCTAACGCACGTACAACGCCAATACGTTGTTGTTGACCGCCAGATAATTCAGAAGGATATCGATCTAAATACTCTTCTGGTAAATCCGCTAATTTAATTAACTCTTTCGCTTTCTCGTCTTTCTTAGATTGTGACCATTTTAATAGTTTAGGTACTAATACAATATTGTCTTTGACTGTCATATGTGGCATTAAGCCAATTTGTTGGATCACGTAACCAATGCTACGACGTAATTCAACTGGATTCATTTGACGAATATTTTTACCATCAATTGTAATTTCACCTTCTGTCGCTTCAATCATACGGTTAATCATACGTAGCGCTGTCGTTTTCCCACTACCACTTGTACCGATGAATGCGACAAAGTCTCCTGACTCAATATCGATATTCATATTGTCTACGGCTTTCTTTCCACCTGCATAGACTTTCGATAAGTTTTTAATACTTAACATTTGTCCATTCCTTTCTTTGAGATTAATAGTTATTCAAAAAATAAGGACTAAATGTGGATGTTATACAAAGCTAACTAAGTAACAACAAGGCACATAAAGTCCTTTAAATCTTTGCTTTCTTTTGTCAATAAATACTATGAGTAGTTTATAAGATTGCTAGTTTATGAGCGTCGTGTAATTCCGATTTGATGACCTAACTGCTTAGGCACATCAGATAATGAATAATCCTCAAAGTAACGTGTCACATTGTCAGCGATAGAAGTTGGGAACGGTGCTGGACGCTCAGACTGAGTATCCATTCCCATTAACATAACTTCATACGTTGCAGCTAATTGTTGATTAGAGTCATACATTTCCATAAATACGTGTAATCGTTTACTGTCATAATCATAAAGATAAACATTGACTGTTATCTCATCATGTTCTTTCATTTCTTTTAAAAATGTGACATGGTTCTCCAACGTGAATATTGTGTAATTTAGCGTTTTTATCGCATCTACATCTAAACCAATATATGCGAGCCAATCATCTGTGGCATCACTGAATACACGATTATATTCGGCATCATTCATATGTCCGTTGTAATCGACCCACTCAGTTTTTACTTCTGTATTATAAAAATATAATTGATTCATCTTATAACACCTGATTAGCTTTCTTCATACCGGCAGTTTCTTCTGGCCAATATTCTTCAGCTAATTTTTTAACTTTAATTAAAAATTCATTACGTTTTTGGTCGAGTTCTGACATAGTGTAACCTTGTGATGATGCCTCACTACCGCTTACTACCTTTTCATATAAATCATCTGTAAGCTCTGGTGCGACTAATTTAGTCCATGGTTTCTTCAATGCTGGACCAAATTGTTTTAACATGTGACGCATGCCGCCTTCACCACCAGCTAAGTGGAAGGTCATGAACGGACCATATTGTGCATAACGTAAGCCGGCAGCATGTGTAAATGCTTTGTCGACTTCTTCAGTAGTTGCAATACCATCATTGACGATATGCAATGCTTCACGCCAAAGTGCTTCCATAAGACGGTCAGCAATGTGTCCTTCAACTTCATGTCTCACATGTAAAACATCCATGCCAATATCTTCGTAGATTTTTTCAGCTTTAAGTGTCGTTTCTTCAGAAGTTTGTTCGCCGCCTACAATTTCAACTAACGGTAAAATGTAGACTGGGTGGAATGGATGCGCTACAACAAGGCGTTCTGGATGTGATAAATTCTGTTGTAGCTCTGTAGGCATAATGCCAGAAGTACTTGAGCCAATTGTGGCATCCGCTTTAGCGTAGAAATCAATTTCTTTTAATACTGCGTCTTTAATTTCTTCTACTTCTGGAACATTTTCTTGGATATGATCTGCTTCTTTAACCGCTTCTTCTAAGTTTGGCGTGAAAGTCAGATTATCAAGTGACGCATTCTCTGCTAAGCCCATTTCTTCGGCATATGGCCAATTTTGTTTAACTTGCGCTAACATTCTTTCATAAGCGCCTTCACTTGGATCTGTAGCGATGACTTCATGGCCGTGCGCTAACATTCTAGTTATCCAGCCACTACCAATGACGCCTGTTCCAACAACTGCGAACTTCATTATTGGCCTCCTTTTGGATTTCTTAAATTAAATTTTTCTCTTGCTTCTGCTGGTGTTAACGGTTCAATATCTAATTCAGCTAATATTTTTTTAGCTTCTTCTACAAGTGCTTCATTTGTTGCTTTAACACCTTTAGAAATATAAATATTGTCTTCTAAACCAACGCGAATATTACCGCCACGTTTTGCGACTTCTTTTACTGTTGGTAATTGCATTTTTCCGATACCAAATGCTGACCAATGTGCGTTCTCTGGAATACGTGATTTAAGATAATCAATTGTTTCAGGGTCGTTCTCTGCGCCCCAAGGAATACCTAAACAGAATTGGAACATTGGGTCGCCATCGATTAAGCCTTCTTCCACAAGTTGTTTCGCAAAGCTGACATGACCTGTATCGAAACATTCTAATTCTGGTTTAACGCCTGCGTCTTTAACCATTTGCGCTTGTTCTCTAAGCCATGCAGCTGGACTTATATAAATTGAATCTCCCATGTTTGCGCTGCCACAATCTAATGTGCACATTTCTGGAAGTGAATCCCTAACTGGACGATGGCGTTCTTCAGGAGTTTGAATCCAAGTACCTTCACCGCCTGTTTCTGGGTGTTCTTTACTTGGCATGAAGTCTCCTCCACCGCCTGATGTGATGTTAATGATAATATCTTCATCTGCTTCTCTTATTAATCTTACTGTTTCTGCATAAAGTTCTGGATCATGACTGACAGCCCCTGTCTTAGGGTCTCTCACATGAATATGAGCTACTGTTGCTCCTGCTTTCGCACATTTTATAGCTGAGTCAGCTATTTCTTGTGGTGTAACTGGTACATTTTCATTCTTTTCAATTGTATCTCCTGCGCCTGTAATCGCTGCTGTTAATACAACTTTTTGCATCGTTATCACCTCGGTTGATTTATTTATTACGTTAGTTACTATACCAACTGGTCGGTTTAGTTTCAACACCTATATATAAAAATAGAGCCAAGTAATGCGCTATACACTACTTGGCTCTAAGGCTATAGAATTTTTAACTTTTTTCTTTAATATATTCTTTTAAGCGGTTAAGTACTTCTTCGCGCATATCTTCATCAATGGCACTAATACCAAATATTTCTGATAACCACAAGCCATCCACAGCTAAGCGAATAATTGTGGCATCCGCTTTATCTAAGCCATCTTGTTCGATATGTTGTTGCCAACCTTGATAAGACTCTCTTAAGGGTACAAGTAAATTTCTATTAGAGCCTTGGGCAGCTAACATGCCAGATGTAATTGGGGCATTTTCTGTACGGTGTTCTCGTGTTGCTTCAATAAATGCGTTTAGCCATTGACCTTTCACCGCTTGATTTCCATTTATATGTTGATTGACATTACTTTTATATAATTCATTAGCGTAATTCACTAATTCTTGTATTAAACCATCTTTGGACTTGAAGTGGTACAATAACCCACCTTTACTAACGCCGGCTTTCTTAGCTACGGCATCTAACGTTAAATAATCTGCGCCTTGCTCATTTACAATAGACGCTGCACATTCTAATAAATATTGCTTTTTTGAAGTTCTTGCCAATTTTCCACCAACTTCCTAAATACGCTAAATTGCTTTCATGTAGTTATAGTTATCCAATCATTTTTATAATAAACCTTTTTAGGAAAATGTAGAACAACTATTTTTCATAAAATTATCTTTAAAATAGACATAAAGCGTCTAACCCCATTTTTTATAATGAAGTCGTATTCATAATATATATAAAGGGGTTTTTAATGATGAAAAAAGTAGGTATTTTAGCAACTAGTGCTTTAGCAGGAACATTATTATTCGCAGGAACAGGACATGCACAAGCAGCTAGTCAAATTTCTTCACATCAAGCTGAAGATGAAGTAGCAAGCTATATCCAAAACTCTGATAATTATCATAAAATGCCAGAATCTGGAGTTGTCTCTTACTCACAACAAGAAACTTTTTCTCCTGTAGAAAATTCGTATGCTATTGGTTTTGGCCAAGTAGGTGATAATGGCCCAACTTATTTATACGTAAACAAATCTACTGGAACAATTTACGATGGCTTTGGCAATGTTTTACAACAAGGCGCGTTAGGCCAAAATGATGCTAACTCTAATAACCAACAAAATGGTGAAAACACGCAAGTTTCACTACATGATAATCAAACAACTACAAATACTTCTCAACAAACAAATGCTAATACTACTTCTAATGCTCAATCATCACAAGATAACTCAACTACAACTTCTCAGACTTCTCAAGATATTAACCATTCAACTAGCCAAGCTACCTCAACTAAAGCTTTACCAGAAACTGGTGAAACTTCAAATAGCGGATTAGTAACAACTATCGCGGCTGTATTATTAGCAACAGGTTCATTCTTAGTATTCCGTAGAAAATCTACTACAAAATAATGATTATAGTAAAACCCCCAGACTCATTTAGAGTGCTGGGGGTCTACATTTTAATTATTGTTAGTCAATTGGTTCTAAATTCATGATTGCACCAAAATTTTGTTGAGCGTTAGTAAATGTAATAAATGCTACAAGTTCTACAATTTCTTGGTCTGTTAATCCTTCTTTAAGCACCTGAATAATATTATCCGGAATTTGATCGCCCATTTTAATAAATACTTCGGTAAAACCGATGCAGATAGAAGATTTTTCATCTTTAAGATTACCGGTAGGTTGACCTTTAGCTTTACAGTATTTGCACCCATTTTTTTGTGCTAACATTCTTCTTATTTCTTCTTTCAATTCTTTACTTAACGCACCCTCATTTTCTCATAAATCACTAAGTTGTGTCCATGAAGACATTAATTCAGACTGATGACCTAATAACTGTTGAAATGGAGTTTTTCCAATTTTTGATGGTTGAATAATTGTCATAATTTCTCCTCTATTTATACTAATGCTTCTTTAATTTTTCGTAGACCTTTTTTCATAATTTCTCGTGGGATGGCGATATTAATTCTGATATGACCTTCTGCATTATGAACAAATTGTTCTTCTCCTTCAATGATGACGCCTGCATGCTTGATAAAGTATTTAGCTATTGGTTCGTCGATTTCTTTTTGGTTGATGTAATAGCTTAAATCTACCCACGCTAGGTAGGTTGCTTCTGGTATTTTAAATTCTGCATGTGGGAGTTCATTTTCTAAGAATTCTGCTAAATATTTAAAATTGTCATCTAAATAATGATTCATTGCTTCCAACCAGTCTTCGCCCTTTTCATAAGCAGCTTGGGTTGCAACGATGCTTAATGGATTCTCGGAGCTAAAGTGGCGTAACTTCCATGTCTTCAATAATCTTCTATTAGGAATGATAATGTTTGAGAACATGAGTCCTGCGATGTTGAAGGCTTTACTTTGGGACATTGTGGTAATAATCTTATCGTAATTTGGCACAGCTTTAGCAAATGGAATATGCGTTTGGCCAGTGCGTTTAATATCACAATGAATCTCATCTGAAATTACCCACACATCGTTGTCTTGCATAATTTCTCCTAATTGTTTTAACTCATCTTCTGACCACACTCGGCCTGTTGGGTTATGAGGATTAGCGAAGATACACAATTTTATATTTTCTGTTTCTACTTTTTTGCGGACATCTTCAAAGTCGATTTCGTAATAACCGTTGTTGTTAATAAGTGGTGAATAAACGGGCGAAACATTATTTTTATCGCATGCCATTTTAAATGGACCATAACTTGGTGTAAGGATTAACGCTTTGTCATCCTCATCGCAAATATAACTTACTAATTCTATGATGCCGGCCACAATACCGTGAGAGAAGACGAGTTGTTCTTGAGGAAAAGTATAACCAAAACGTCGTTCAGTCCATGAAACGAAAGCTTCGTAATATTCTGAGCCAAAGATATTTGTGTAACCTAGAATTTTTTTATCAAGTCTATCACGTATAGCATCTAAGACTACCTCTGGTGTAGCGAAGTCCATATCAGCAACCCACATGCGAATTAATTCATCATTATCTGCTATATCTGAAACGTCAGCGTCTCCAAATAAATAACCTTTGTAACCTTCCACATTCATAGCATTGGTATAGCGACGCTCTATAACTTCATCAAAATTGTAAGTCAAAGTATCTCCTCCTGAAATTTGTTTTATTTAATTATCATTTTAATACTTATTATTTTTAAATTCATTTTTAAAAAACAAGAGTATTACAGCAATCTAATTGAAATAAAAAAGCTATTTCCTCAACTTGTGAGAAAATAGCTTTCTAGACTTTACTAAGCTAAGCCGTCGATAATATATGTGACGCCTAATATAGCGAACGTGAAGGCAATCATTAATGATACAAAAATCATGCCCATCATTGGGTTAAATAATAGGATAATTCCTAAAATAAGACCTAGTATATTTACTATAATAGATAAAAATCGTAAGCGGTTTTTATGAGAGATTGTAAATAAACCAATGATTGAACTTACGATAAACCACATTGCAAACATGAAAACGAAAAAGTCAGAACTTGCGCCTACGTTAAACATTACTAATAACCCAAAAATGATATCAATAATACCAATAATGATGATTAGACCTGTATTACCTCCAGCTAACGCTTTCGTTGCACGTCGGAATAACAGTTGAATCATACCATTAATAAAAATAAACAAACCGATTAACCAAGTTAATGTATAAAAGTTTTTTACAGGATAGCTAAATATAATAATTGCTACTATGAGGAGCAACGTTCCCATAATTAAGCTCGACCATTTTAATTTGCCGTTGTTTTGTGCCATGATGTGGGCTCCCTTCTATTAAGTCGTTCAATTATTTTGTAAGTATAATTGAATTTACTCTTTCTCATACTATATACCCTTTTGAGTTAATGATGTTTCACGTAAAACTACTTCTTTATTTTAAAAAGTAATACTGCGGGTAGTCTTAAAAATTAATTTATACTTAAGCACAGTTTCTTTAATTTTTATAAAGGGTATTTAAATAGATAACACATGGTATTAGGAGGCTAATTTATGAGTACGAAAAAAGCGTTAGTTGTAGTTACGAGTGTTTCGAAATATCCAGATATGAATCGTCCAACTGGCTTATGGTTTGGCGAAGCAGTGCATTTCGCAGATGTATTATATAAAAATGGTTATAAAGTAGATTATATAAGTCCTGAAGGTGGCTATACAGCGATTGATCCACAAAGTTTACAAGAAGATGTAATGACAGATTTAGACTGGAAATATTATCAAAATAGAGATTTCATGACACGTCTTGGTCATACGTTAACACCAGATGCAGTAAAGGCTGAAAATTATGATATCATTTATTACGCTGGTGGACACGGTACAATTTGGGATTTTAAAGACAATGAAGATTTACAAAAATTAACGCAAGAAATCTACGAAAACAATGGTATTGTATCTTCTGTTTGCCATGGCGCTATCGGTTTATTAAATGTTAAAGACAACGAAGGACGCAATATTATTGATGGTAAAACCGTCACAGGTTTTTCTAATAGTGAAGAACAAGAAGTTGGCTTAGCAGATAAAGTGCCATACCTTACGGAAGATGAACTTAAAAACCGTGGTGCTAACTACAAACAAGGTGACAATTGGTCTGAATTTGCAGTAGCAGATGGTCGTATTATTACAGGCCAAAACCCACAATCTGGTAAAGCTGTAGCTGAAAAATTCTTAGAAACTCAAAAATAACATTTAACACTGCCCGCATACTCAAAATGTAAATATATGTCTACTTAAAATGAACTCTTTTCTAATTTTAAGTAGACATTTTACTAATTATTCAACTTTCCATATTCAAGTTATGATTCAACAAAAAAGGTAGCTAAAGCTTCACTATTGCGAAGCTCCGCTACCCTTTTTATTATTATACAATTTATGTTGTTTCAAACATTTTATTCTTCAACTTTTGTAATATCTTCTAAAATTAATTCTGAAGCGATTAAGCCACGATATTTTGCCCAACGTTCACGGTTAACTTCGTGAATACGATTGTGTTTAACCGCTTCTACTTGTTTCCAAGCATCAGATTCTTTTAAGTTGTCATAGTCTGTTTGATTGTCATTGTCGACCATGATAAAGATACGTTCTGGATTAAAGCTTGAAAGTTTATCTGTTTCAACTTTTAAGTAGTCAGCGCCCATATAATCTGGTAATTGATTTTCATCATTTTCAGAAATAGAGCTATTAAAGCCAACTTTATTTAAGAATTGACCTACATAAGAATCAGATGCATGTACATATAAGCCTTCTTTAGTTGGTACAGCTGCAATTGTTGATTTGTCTTTATCGATTGTTACGTCTTTGCTTAAGTCTTCCACTTTTTTGTCGTGTTGTTCTACAACTTCACGCCCTTTGTCTTCTTCTGATGCAATTTCAGCGATTTGTTTGAATACATCAACACTTTGTTCATAGTTTGCATCGAAGCTTTCTAGTAAGACAGTAGGTGCGATTTGGTTTAATTGATCAAAGATTTTTTCATGTCTATGTTTATCCGCTAAGATGATTTGAGGTTCTGCTTTTTTGATTGCTTCAGTGTCGGGTTCTAAACGTGTACCTACTGAAGTGTAGTTACCAATTGAATCTTTAATTGATGAATCTAAATTACTTTCATTATTGTCGTCTGCGATACCAGTTACATTAATATTTAATTTCGCTAATGCTTCTACAAATGAATATTCTAAAGCGACTGCTGATTCGATTATTTCTGGAACTTCTACTGTAACGCCATTTGATTGAATTTCTTTAGTCATAATTAAAAATCCCTCCGATTGAGAATTCTTATCATTTCTCTTACATTATTTATTATTTACGTTAAAGACATTTTTAAACATGATTTATGTGTAAAATTAATTTTTTACAACGAAAAACGGTTAACTCACCATTGTTAACCGTTATATATTTCATTATTATTATCATTTCTTTGATACGTTTTTATATATCCATTTACGCCATAATGTTTCAAGTGGTCCTTGGCGATAGCGTGCTAGCCACCAATATGTTAGTAGAATGAATACTACTAGAATAGGTATACCAATATAAATGGCTTGTAATGGTGTAGGATGTGGATAAGGGAATACGAAAGTTAAGAATAAATCTAAGAATATCATTTGAGCTAAGAAATTTGTAAATGCTGTTTTTCCTAATTTTTCAAAAGGTGTCATGATGCGTTGAACACTTTTTCGATCAGTAATAAAGAGTAGCAGAATAAAGTAAATGATACTTTGGAAAGGCGTCACCATATCTTCAACACTATACCAAGCAAAATGTGAGTCCAATTGTTTTAATACTAAGGCGCCTATAATGATCATGCAACTTATAGCTAACGTACTTATTAAGAATTTCTTGTACTCTTTAAATCTATAAATAATACCACTTTGTGATAAATATAAGCCAAATGCCATGACACCTAAAAACATAACATCAACATTATTATTTTGAGGCGTCCATATTGTCATCGCTATATTCGCTATAAGTAGCAACGTTGAAATCCATAATGTATAGCGTGCTTTAGGTAGTAAAAATAGGAACATCAGAATACATCCATAGATAGCGTATTGCGCGTACGGCAATATTAAGATTAATCCTGGAATACCTACTACAAACAAGAAGATGAGTCGACGGAACATTAATTTAATGGGTGATAAATCTTTTTTTCGTGCATTATTCATAAAAATGCCCATGCCGATACCAAACAATAAAGTAAATAATGTAATAAAACGCATGTCTATAAACATCGCAAAGAATTGTTTAATAAAGTGATCTATTTGTGTGAAATGAGGTTGTTTCTCTCCCTCTACAATAGGCATAATCTCTCTTACATTTGCAAAGAGAACAATAGCAATCGCAAGTCCTCGAATAATATCTAACCCGATAATACGTTTTTGATTCATAACATGACCTCCTTACCTTTTATGGTAGGAGGTTAAATATTCAGGTGCATTTATCTAATCTTACATTTGAAAGTCGCTTCTTTCATTTCTGAAAGTTGTTTAATTTAAGTATTTACAATTGCTTAGATAATCAAAAAATCGGACCATAACGTTTACGTCTTGGCCCGATTTCATTTAACTTTATTTTAAATTATTATCTTTTATTTATCTAAAAACCCATTAGGATAAACCATCACTTTCAAGGCATCACCTTTACTAGTACGTGTTAATTCCATTGCTTGTTTTGTATCATCAAGCTCGAATTGATGTGTGAATAATGAATCAAGGTCTGCATCTGTTGTACTCAAGATTTGAATACCTTGTGGGTACGTATTTGCGTATCTGAAGACACCTACAATATTGATTTCATGGTTAGCGATGAATGGTACGTTGATTTCATTCATATCTTCTTGAGGTAAACCAACAATTGCTAATGTACCGCCATCTTTTAATGAATCAAGCGCATTTCTTAAAGCGATAGGATTACCTGCAGTTTCAATCGCATAGTTCACGCCTTTACCATCTGTTAATTCATTAATACGTTCTAATACATCTTCATTTTTAATGTTAATTGCTGTCGTTGCACCTAAACGTTTTGCAGCTTCTAAACGATTGTCTTCTAAGTCTGAAACAATGATGTTTGTAGCGCCATATGCTTTTGCAGCTACAACTGCCATTAAGCCTACAGGACCCATACCCATGATAACAACTGTTGATCCTGGTTTAATATCTGCACGTTTACATGCTTGTAAACCTACTGAGAATGGCTCAACTAATGTCGCTTGCTCATAAGTCACTGAATCTGGTAAGTGATAAATGAAATCTGCTGGATGACTTACGTATTCACAGAACGCACCATCATATGGAGGTGTCGCCATAAATTCCATATGAGGACATAAGTTATATTTACCTGATTTACAGTATTCACATTCACGACAAGGTTCGCCTGGCTCAATTGCTACGCGATCGCCTACTTTAAAGTCTGTGACTTCATCCCCAACTTGTGCAACCATACCTGCACATTCATGTCCTAGAACGATTGGTTTTTCAACTACGAATTCACCTACACGGCCATGTGCATAATAGTGTACGTCTGAACCACAAACGCCGACTGCCATCATTTTGATTAAGACATCTTTAGGTCCTACTTTAGGTACGTCTCTTTCAATAATTTCAATATCATATGGTTCATGCATTAATGCTACTTTCATTTTATTTGGAATTGATTCACCCATTTTTAACATCCTCCTAAGTTTAAGCGAGGCCTGGACAAAAGCGTTTAGGATTTGAGCAGAACCGAACGATGAGCAAAATTGTTTCTCAAATTTTGTCGAGTCGTGACGGCCTCTGCCGAGAATCCTGCTTTTGGGAAGCCGTTAATCCGTTTCCCAGTACATAGGTTCTTTTAATCGCAGCCTCTGTATTTATGTATCTCTTTCTTATTTTTTCACTGAAAAGGTTTTGTGTAAACGATTTCACAAATATTTTCATAGTAATTTTAAACAAAAATAATTAATTCACAATAATTTTTTTAGATAATTAAAAAGCTCGCTTCTCGTAAGAGGAGAAGCGAGCTTCTTAGATTACATATTACCAATTGATAAATATTTCGTTTCTAAGTAAGGTTCGATACCTTCTGTGCCACCTTCACGGCCGTATCCACTTTCTTTCATACCACCAAATGGCGCATGTGCTGCTGATGGTCCACCATCATTCCAACCGATAACGCCATAATCAAGTGAATTGTATAAGTGGAAGCCTGTGCGATAATCATTTGTAAAGAAGTAAGCAGCTAAGCCAAATTGCGTATCGTTCGCCATTAGAATCGCATCTTCTAAGTCAGAGTATGTTGCGATAGGTACGATAGGCCCAAATGTTTCTTCTTGCATTGCTAACATGTCTTGGTTCGCATTTGATACGACAACAGGTTTCAAGAAATTACCACCAAGTTCTTGCGCATCCTCTAATGATCGAGATAATTTCGCACCTTTAGATTCTGCATCTTTCAATTGGTTTACTACTTTTTCTACGCCATCTTTATTGATAAGCGGGCCGATTGTAACGCCTTCGTCCATACCGTTACCCACTTTTAAATTATGGACTTTTTGAGTAAGTTTTTCGACAAAGTCTTCTTCAACCGCTTCGTGCACATAAACTCGGTTTGCGCAGATACAAGTTTGACCTGCATTACGGAATTTAGAAGCAATTGTTTGATCTACTGCATATTCAATATCAGCATCTTCGTGAACGATTAATGGTGCTAGTCCGCCTAGTTCCATTGTTACATTTTCAACAGATTCTGCAGCCTGCGCAATCAATTTCTTACCCACATCAGTTGAGCCAGTAAATGTGACTTTCTGCATGATTGGATGTTTCGTGAAAAGCTCTCCCGCATCTTTACCAGACATTACTACGTATTGCACCGCGTCTTCAGGGATACCCGCTTCGTGAGCAAGTTCGATTAAACGAATGGTAGTTAATGGTGTTTGTGTGGCTGGTTTACATACAATCGTACAACCTGCAGCTAACGCTGGCGCAATCTTACGTGTAATCATCGCTGCTGGGAAGTTCCATGGCGTAATCGCGCCTACTACACCTACTGGAAATTTCTTTACAATGATATTTTTATCAGGCGTATTGGCAGGAATCGTACGTCCGTAGATACGTTTCGCTTCTTCGGCATACCAAGATACATATGAATTGGCATAGTCTACTTCACCTAGAGCTTCTTTTAATGGTTTACCGCCTTCTTTAGTAATTAGTTCGGCTAATTCATCTTTATGTTCATTAATGAGTGAGAACCATTTATATAATTTATCAGCACGTTCATGTGCGTCTACTTCTCTCCAAGATTTAAAAGCTTCATGTGCCTTCTCAATTTGTTGTTTCGCCGTTGCTTCGTCTGTGTATTCTAACGTTTCAATTACTTCATTTGTCGCTGGGTTTAATACTTCTAATGATGCCACTATAATCCACCCCTTTTAGAATGATTGATATAAGTATATACCCGTAAATATCCAATCATTTAGCTTAATAATAATTATTCTTAAATAAATTTATGATTTCGCCATTTTGTTTCTCTTTTTCTTTTTCCATATATTTATCAAATATTCTTGAATCAATTCCAGCAATTTCATATAAAAATTCTGAGTTTACCTTCAAGTCTTCTAATAATAAATGAGGAGTAAGCATTTCTTTTTTAAATAAAAAATCAAGTAAACTATTCATTTTAACCGGTTTAGAAATAATCAGTTCTTTATCTAAAGGTTCTTCATATTTGTAGCCTTTTTTATTGAGGTTAGCCCATAAATAATTATATTGGCTTCTAGTTAGTAACCCTAATTTATAAGCTCTAATAGCTATAGTTTGAATTGAAACTAGCCATTTTTCTTTTAATGTTACTAAGTAATCTGGATTTGACTTTTTTGTTATTTTATTAAACTCTTCTATAAATTGTTTTTCAGGAAGTAAGAATTCTCCAGAAAATTCATTAGCTTCTTTTTCAATTTTTTTATAATCTTCTGGCTCTAAATTACTAAATTCAATATGACGATGTAATAAAATATGTCCTAATTCATGTCCAATATCAAAATTTCTTCTGACTGCGATTCCTTTATTGTTACCTAATATGATAAAAGGAGTATTATCTATTGACCAAAAACTAAAAGCCTCCGCATTTCTATCAATTTTTTTATCGTAAATTATTACTCCACTTTTTTCTAAATTAAATAATAAATATCTATTATCTTCACCATTCATAAGTTGTTTACGTGCCAACCTTGCTGCAGCTTTAATAAATTCGGATTTTTTTAAATCTTTTTCAAATTCATCTTCAATTTTTTTTACTAGCTTTAGAATACTAACTGGCGGGCTTTGCACAAATTTAAAGAAATAATCAGTGAGATTAGTAAGATAATTAGCTTGCCAAAATTGTTTTTCAAGAGTCTTCGTCGATGCTTTATAATTAATTGCACGAAAAGCAAGTGAAGTCTTATTAAGACTTGTTCTACCAAATTCTTTAGGCTGATTTTCAATAAAATATGCCGTTTTCACTTGAAATAAATTTGCTAGTTCATAAATTTTATTAATTTCTGGAACCATATTTTTAGTTTCATATTGCCATATGGCTTGTTCACTAATATTTAATTCCTTACTTAGTTCTTTTCTACTCATACCTTTAAGTATTCTTATACTTTCAAGGTTTCTTCCTATAAACATTTGGGACACCTTTCTTCTAAACCATTAATTAGTTTTTTCTATTTCTTCTGTTTCGAATACGAAACCAAATTCTTTTTCTGGATCAACAATTTGAACTTCAGTATCATTAATAGTTTGAAACTCTTTAAACTCTTCATTTTCAATTAAATAATCTTCTTCGTGTGCAATAATTCTCATAACTTCTTCTGATAAATCTTCCATCATTATAGCTTTATTATTCATAGGATTAGGCGTCCATATTTTTACGGAATTAATCATTTTAGTATTAGCATCAATATTGTAAGTAATAATATTGAAAATACCCTCATTTTTTTGTTTAGTAGCATTTTGATTAGGATTTGATAAGTAATCATCCCAATCCATTTGATGTGGATTTTGGTATTCAATCTGAAGTTTATCAAAATCTATATTTTGGTTCTTTGAAATAAGTTCTCTCAAATACTCTTTTTCCTTTTCCCCTTTTTTGTTAAAAGCATTTTTGCCTAGTGTTACCGCTTCAGCGTTAAAATATTTTTCATTTTTCAATATAAAAGAAAGTGGTTGATTATTTGATAACCCACTACCTGAAAATTTTAAATACTTCCAAGAAGGCCCAGCATTACTTTTTTGAAACTCCATATATTCTTTTATATGCATAGCTACTTGATGTTCAATATGATTAGATCTGACATATGCATAGGCTTCGCTAATTTCCATAGTTCGATGTGCTTTTGTTCTAACGTGAATATAATCTTTGTAACCATGTACAATACCTTCTAAAATAGAAGTTTTTAAACCTTTTACATATTCTTTCATCAAAAGGTCTCCTTCAAGAATAATATTACACTTAATATAAGGTATAAAATTCGTAAAATCAATTAATTTTTTAAAGTGAAATCTAAAATTAAATATAAAACTTAAAGTTTCTCATGAATTAAAAACTATTTTTTAAATTTAGCTATAACTCTAAAAACTCCATTTTCATTTTCTCTTCTTTCTATTCCTTGATAAAATATGATGAATGCATTTAAATTACGAATTTTTAAGGAGTTTAATATGAATAAAAAGATTTTTGTAATTGGCGCCGGGCTAAGTGGTCTTGTGGCTGCTACAGAGTTATTGAAGAAAGGGTATCACGTTACCATGTTAGACCAAGAGCCACGCCAAGCAATTGGTGGACAAGCGTATTGGTCATTTGGTGGATTATTCCTAGTGAATTCTAAGATTCAACAACGTCTAGGGGTTAAAGATTCTTATGAATTAGCATTAAACGACTGGCTAGGTTCAGCGCAATTTGACCGTCCCGATGATGAAGACTATTGGGCGAAACAATGGGCTGAAGCGTATGTCCGCTTTGCGACTTTTGAAAAGGAACAATATTTAAAAGAGATGGGCGTACGTTTAACACCTATTTTAGGTTGGGCTGAACGCGGTGGTGCATCAGCTTCAGGTCACGGTAACTCTGTACCACGTTTCCACATTACTTGGGGTACTGGTCCAGGACTTGTGGAACCATTTGTGCAATACATTTTCCAAAAAGAACAAGAAGGTCAATTTGAATTCTTACCACGCCATCAAGTAACTGAAGTTGGCATTGAGCACAATCAAGTGACGCATGTAGCGGGAAATATCTTAGAACCTAGCGACGTTGAACGTGGAGAAAAGTCATCGCGCACAGTCATCGATACATTTAACTATCCAGTAGATGAATTGTTAATCACTTCTGGCGGTATTGGCGCAAATATGCCGTTAATTCGTAAATATTGGCCAAAACGTTTAGGCACTCCGCCTCAAACAATGATTCAAGGCGTGCCAGATTCTACAGATGGTCGCCTCATTCAGATTACAGAAGATGCTGGCGCGAATGTCGTAAATAAAGACCGCATGTGGCACTATACGGAAGGTATTCAGAACCATAGTCCAATCTGGTCGAATCATGGTATTCGTATTATTCCTGGTCCATCGTCAATGTGGTTTGATGCGACAGGACGTCGTATGGACGCGCCTGATTATCCAGGCTTCGATACGTTGCATACATTAGAAACCATTATGAAGACGGGTTATGATTACTCATGGTTTATCTTAACGGAAGATATTATTAAGAAAGAATTTGTGTTATCAGGCTCTGAACAGAATCCAGATTTGACTGATAAAGATATTAAGTTGCTGATTCAAGAGCGTTTAGGTAGTAAAGCGACTTCTCCTGTAGAAGCATTTATGACTAAAGGGCCAGATTTCGTAATGGCTGATGATTTAGGTACGCTTGTTAGGAAAATGAATGACCTTACAGGTGACGATTTATTAGATTACGAAGCAATTAAACACGAAATTAAAGCCAGAGACTTACAAATTGATAATAAATTCAGTAAAGATCCTCAAATTTCATTTATTCATAACGCTCGTCAATTCTTAGGTGATAAATTGGTACGTACCGCAAAACCTCATAAAATTTTAAGTGGTAAAAATGGCAAACTAATCGCCGTTAAATTGAATATTATCAGTCGTAAAACACTTGGCGGTATTCAAACAAATCTTGATGGTCAAGCCCTTAATCATGACATGCAACCTATTTCAGGTTTATATGCTGCCGGAGAAGCGTCAGGCTTTGGTGGCGGTGGCGTTCATGGTTACCGCGCGCTTGAAGGTACTTTCCTAGGCGGTTGTATCTTTAGTGGTATCCGTGCAGCTGAAGGTATCCACAACCATATACATTAAAACTCATAAATATTCACACTTTGAGAAAGCAACTTTTATTCTGCATAAAATATCATTCTTTATATATTTTAGTGTAATATGAAAAGAAAGCGTATTGTGACATGGTTACTCATGTCTCACAATACGCTTTTCCTATACAATAATCATTTAATTTTTAATCCACGATAACGATTCAATGTGCCAATGAATTCTTGTTTGCGTGGTAAAGCTAAGTTGCCTGGGTGTCCCTCAAAGTGCGATACCGCTTCAAGGCCTTCCTTTTCAATCAATGCGTACATGCGATTGGCAGCATCAATAAGATTGGTATGCTCATCTATCAGGTGACGTCTAAAGTAATCAAACATTACCGTGAGCGCGTTTGTCTGACTATCATCAATCAGTTGCTCTAAACCAGAAATATCGATGCTCTCTTTACCATAAATAATCGTATGCAAACCTTTCGCTTTCAAACGATCATCTTTTCCCTTTTTAGAAAATGAAGCACCTAAAGGCACACGAGCTGGGATGTCACCAAAGTGAGCATTTGACTCAACGCCACGCTGATATCCATCTTCATCAGCAATTGTTTTAGCCTCGGACGTCACATCTTTCAAATGATATTCATCCATCATCAAGACATGGTCTGCCACATCAAAGTAATCGCCAGAACCACCAACAATGAGAATAGTAGAAACGTTGTAATCGTCATAAAGTGGTTTAACTTTACTTGAAAATGGCGTAATCGGCTCTTTGTCAGGCGCAATTAACTTCTGCATACGGCCATCGCGAATCATAAAGTTAGTAGCAGATGTGTCTTCATCAATTAATAATGTAGACGTTTGCGCTTCTAACGCTTCCATCACATTCGTTGCTTGAGACGTACTGCCACTTGCATTCTCTGTTGAGAAGTGAGTCGTATCTTTCTTACCGGGCAAGTTATCGATAAACGGACTGATATTCACATTTTGAATACTACGACCATCTTCAGCGCGAATCTTCATAGCATCATGGCGTGTAAGGACAAACTCTCGTCCATCGTTAGGAATATGGTTATAAACACCACGCTCTAAGGCTTCAAGTAGTGTCGATTTACCATGATATCCACCACCGACTATAAGTGTAATACCTTCAGGAATAGCCATCCCTGAGACTGCCCGACCACTAGGCAAGTTAAATGTAGTTTCAACTGATTCAGGACTTGTAAACTTAATTGCATCTTTCATAGGTGCATCAGAGACACCACTTTTTCTAGGTAAGATAGAATCATTGGCGACAAAAGCAACTAAGTTTTGTTGTTCAAGTTGTTCTCTAATATACGTTTGATCCAGTTTTAGTGTGACTTGATTCTGAAGCACTTGTTGATTAATATTTTTGAAAATAAGTGAGTGGTCAACGATTGCTGGAAGTCCTTGAATTAAAGTATGCACTGCTGCTTTTCCAAGAATCTTACGCCCTGCAGCTGGCATACCTACTTCAATACGGACTTCGATATCTTTATCGTTAATAACAACTGCAGTACGTTCCAGAATTTCTTGTCCACAATGGTCGATAAAGATTTTACCGTTTTTACCAGCGCCTTTAACCGTATGATTAAATTTCGCAGCTTGCTTAGCAAATGTTCTTGTTAGAAAATCAGCTACTGCGATGCGTTTATCCTTCGTATCTAGTAAATTGTCTGGTATTTGCGCGATATTACGATCAATAATAATACGCATTTTTGAAGGCGGTGCGAAAGGATCTACTTGCACGTGATCTATGGCTAATCGAAATTGATCAAAAGCATAAGTGCCTTTTGTTCGTTTATACGCTCCATATTTTTGGCCATCTAAAGACTTCAATGTCTTTTCAAGTTCTGTCGAGCGTTTCATAGTTATTCCTCCGTTCAGTTAGTATATATAAATTGTTTACCCAACCTATCCGGCCACCATAACTTTATTCTAGAAACTCTTAATTTTAAGCATAAAAAATAACCATCCCTAACTTTGGTAGGTGCGGGATAGTTATATTCCAAAACTAAAGCCACCGTCTTTTTAACGGGTTTGCTTGAAGGCTAAGACAAAATAAAATGTTTCAGCCTACTCTATCATTTTGGCAGTAGCTGACTGATTTGAAAAATGCGCTTAAATCAAGCTTTTTTCAAACCTAGTCATCCTTGCCGGGGCGGGACAACGAAATTATTTTAATTTCTGTCCCGCTCCCTTTTCATTTTTATAATAGCACTAGTGCCAAAAAAGTGCAAATTTTCCTTTCTCGTACGTTCAAAGAGAAACTATAATGCAGTGTAACCACCATCAATAGTGAAGACACTACCTTGTGCGAATGATGATGCATCAGAAGCAAGGTATACTACGATACCGCCTAATTCTTCTGGTTCACCTGGACGACCCATTGGTGTAGCGCCCATCCAGTAATCAATCATTTCTCCACCAGTATTGAACATTGGTTCAGTTAACGCTGTTTTCATGTATCCTGGCGCAATTGTGTTAACTTTAATACCATATTTAGACCATTCCATCGCTAAACTTTTCGTTAACATGATAACGCCTGCTTTAGAAGCGTTGTAAGATGCTTGTTCTTGTGGTTTGTTGGCGATTAAACCTGACATAGAAGATGTATTGATGATCGAACCATTACCTTGTTTAATCATTTGGCGACCTACCGCTTGTGCTACTAAGAATACGCCGTTTAAGTTTAAGTTAATGACTTTTAACCAGTTTTCGTATGACACATCTTCTGCTTTTTCATTGATTGTCATACCAGCATTGTTTACTAATACGTCAATTTTTCCATATTCTTTAACAACGTCTTCAACCATTTTATTAACGTCTTCAGGATTTGTAACGTCTACTTTTAATGCTGTCGTTTTAACACCTTCTTTTTCAGCGATAGCATTAGCAGTTTCTTTGGCTAAGTCTAATTTAATATCGGCGATAACAATGTCTGAGCCAGCTTGTGCTAAGGCTTCAGCCATAGCTTTACCTAGACCCATTGCGCCTCCTGTTACAACTGCAACTTTCCCGTTAATTTTAAATTGATCAATAATGTTTGTCATGATTCTCTCACCCTTCTAATTTGTTTGCGCATTTGCTGTATTTGCTTGTGTGTTAACTGTGGTATTTACTTGTTTACTCGGTTGTTGCACTTTCATAAAGAACGTCAGAACAAAGCCAACAACGTAAAGAATTGCATAAATCCAAATTGTGACTTCTGCTGTTGTAAACGATAGTGCGACACTAGCAAGACCGTAACCAATAAAGTTACTTAATCCAGCTGCTAAGTTATGTACAGAAACTGCAGCACCTTTATGGTCAGGCACTAACGTTGGGAAAATGGCTGACATCGGCACATACGCCGCAACTGCGAAACCTAACATTAAAGCGATTAATGTTGTTACAAATACATTTGGGCCACTCCATGATGGCAAGTAATAGAATGCCAACGTTGATATAGCCATACCAATACAACCGAACCAACGTACTTGGCGTACCCAACCAATCTTGTCACCAACGACACCCCAGAATAAGTTAGTAAAGATTGTGACAAAGTACATTAAGCCCCACACACGTAACCATTGTGATGTCGTGAAACCAAAATCAGATGTATAAACGTGTGGTAAGAATACAACTAAACCAAATAAAGATAATTGGTTGATAATACGTACCACAAAAGCAACAGCTACGTCCTTCTTACCTAAAATCGTAATACCGCGACCAAATTCTTTTAAAATTTCCCCTTTAGTCATGCGTTTAGCTTCAACATCTGCACCTCTATTATCTTTAACAAAGAACATGGCAATAAGACCGCCAATTGCGATAAAGATAATTGATGACCATAAAGTACCTTCTTCACCAATAAATGGAATTGTGAAGCTTGGTAAGTATGAACCTAATACGCCAATACCGATAGAATACATTGCCCAGAACCAACCCATTGCTGATGCAAGTTTATGACTAGGTGAAGAATATGTAATCCAAACTACGAAGCTATAAATAAACATTGGATACGCAAATCCACGAATACCGTACATAATCATCATCATCGCGTAGTTATCTTGAGCTAAGCCTAACGTTAAGAATCCAACATGGAAGATAATCCAAATAATAAATGCGATTGTCATGATACGTTTCGGACTGAAGATTTCAGCCATCACACCTGACATCCATGAAGCTACAGCAACGATTAACCCGTAAACTGTTAATACATTTCCAGCTTCTGCATTACTATAGCCAAGACTCATAATATATTTAGATAAAAATGCTTGTTCTACCCCATCACCAGTCATAAAGATTGCTACGGCGATATATCCCCAAATTAAAACCATAGGTAAACCTAAAAACTGGCGTTGCTGTTTTTGTAAATCATTAACCACCTTAATCCCACTTTCTACCTTTGTTTAATTATTAATTTGATTATTCTGAATGAAATTGTTCATGCGCAAGACGTTCGAGTGGAATGCCTTGTTTAAAGCGTTCTGTGTAAGCACTGAAACTATCAATTTCCTCTTTCGTAGGTTCAATTGTTAAAGATTCCGTGCCTTTAAATGCGAAATCATTAAGATATGTTGCTAAATTCGTTGTTTCCTCTTTAATCATGTATCTTGCTAACACCGCGATACCCCATGCGCCACCTTCGCTAGCCGTCTGCATCACTAGCACTGGACTTTGAAGGGCAGCCGCTAAGAATGTTTGTGCGACTTTTTCCGTTTTGAAAATGCCGCCATGGCCGAACATCGAATCAATTTGAATATTTTCTTTATCTTTTAATAAATCAATGCCGATTTTCAATGTACTGAAGGCACTGTAAATATGTGTCTTCATTAAGTTTGCAAGATTAAATTTACTATCAACAGAACGTACGAGCATTGGATAACCATGTTGCACGTCTGTGATAAATTCACCTGAAATATAACCGAAAGATAATAATTTACCTAAATCTTGATCACCTTTTAAAGCGCTTTCAAATAATTTTGTGAAAAGTTCCCCTTTATCGTATTGCACGCCCATGGTATCTAACACTTCGCCAAATAAATCTACCCAAGCGTTAATATCAGAAGTACAGTTATTCGCATGAATCATCGCAACTTCGTAACCATCTGGCGTAGTCACAATATCGACTTCTGGATAGACAGCCTTAATTGGTTTTTCTATGACAATCATTGAAAAAATACTTGTACCTGCAGAAACATTACCAGTTCTTGGAGCTACACTGTTCGTCGCAACCATCCCCGTTGCCGCGTCAGCTTCTGGTGCACATAAAGGACACCCTGCTTGTAATTCACCATTTGGATCGACTAATTTAGCACCTGTTTCTGTAAGACGTCCCGCACACTCACCTGCTACAACTACTTTAGGCAGAATGTCGCGAATATCTTGGGTATACCCCTTTTCAGAAAACAGAGCATTAAAACGATCTAGAATATCTTGACGATAATCTTGTGTTTCACTGTCAATTGGGAACATGCCTGAAGCATCGCCAATACCAAGCACTTTCTCGTCAGTAAGATACCAATGAATATAGCCCGCAAGCGTTGTCATGTAACGTACGTTCTCTACATGTGGTTCTTGATCTAAAGCAGATTGATAAAGTTGCGCAATACTCCAACGTTCTGGAATATTCACTTGGAAATCTTCACGTAAAATTTCTGCAGCTTTATTTGCATTGTTATTACGCCATGTTCTGAAAGGAACGAGTAAATCATCTTTCTCATCAAAAGGTAAGTAACCATGCATCATACCACTAATACCTAGTGAAGCGAGTTTAGTTACAGTAGCGTTGTACTTATCTTTCAATTCTTGTGTCATTGCGGCATAACTTTTTTGAATGCCAACCCAAGCATCATTCATTGAATACGTCCAATAGCCATCGCGATAGCTGTTCTCCCATTCAAAAGAACCAGTCGCTAGCGTTTGACATTGGTCATCAATAGCTATGGCTTTAATTCTTGTTGAGCCAAATTCGATGCCTACGGTTAATTTTCCATCTTCAATATATTGCTTAACTTCTGTAGAATTCATCATCTCATCTCGCTTATCTTTTTATGAAAACGTTATCATAAATCAATCCTAGCACATGCAATTTTCATGAAACAAGGTAAATTTTACAATACTCACAACTTTTTAAAGTAAAAAAACACCTTTATTCTAGTTTTACATCTATAAAATAAAGGTGTCTATGTTCACTCTAGAGCAATTATTTTAAAATGCCATATTTTGTCATGCTAACGCTAGAAATACTTTTTATTTAGATAATGCAATTTTAATATGTTCTAAATGATGTCTTTCATGCCAAGATAACTTTGCCAATAACTCAGCTACTGACACATCACTACCATCAGATAATGTAATTTTGCGTGATAAATCTTCTTCTGTAACATGATTTCCCATTTCAACAATACGTTTATTTAACCCTTCTAAAATATGAAGAGAAATATCAATAGGTAAAGATGAATCAGGTAACTCTACCCATTTATTTTGATTAAACATAAAGGCTGTTACACCTTGCTCAGTTAAAGCCATTTTCAAACGTTCATATAAATTAATTTGTGAATCTGCAATATGATGGACAAGTTGTCTAACCGTCCAACTACCTTCACGATATTGTTTCTTTAATTGTTCATCACTTAAATGATCGACTGTTTCTTTTAAATGATTAATATAAACCTCAATTTCACTTATCCATTGTTTCACATCTACTAAAGTTGGATCTTTAGGCGCTTCAAATTGACCAATCGGAAATCTAACATCCATACTGTAATCCCCCTTAAATTTTAATACTTACATCTACCCATTCCATCCCAATTTAAAAGCGGCTCACACCGTTAAGGGTGTAAGCCACTTCATAAATATATATTATTGTCCTATGCTAAAAGTAATGGGCTTGAAAAAATAACAAAGAAAACAATTGTTAAAATTAAAGTTGCACCATTCAATAGTCTATTGCCATTCATCATACCTACGATACTAGAGATTACTGATAACAGAATTACAAAGAAGCCTGGTAAATACCAAAACATACTCGTAAACATAATTGAGATGGCTAAAAGGAATGATAATATACATAAAATTATAGAAACTAAATTAATACTGTTTAACCTCATCCACTTTTTCCCTTTCTGTTTCATAAGTTTAAACAATATTATATACTATTTCGTTTTAAATTGTACTTAATTCTAGAAATTATTTAACGTTAAATACAAGTTAAATCTATCGCCTAATATTAGTGGAATCTCATACCACCATCAACGATAATAGTTTGTCCAGTGATGTAATCAGAATCGCTACCTGCTAAGAAGCTTACTACGTTCGCAACGTCTTCTGGTTTAGATAAACGTTTTAATGTAATTTGATCAGTAAATTGTTTCCAACCCCACTCTTCTGGTTGATTATTTTCTTTAGCTAATTTAATCGCAATACCTTCCATCATTGGAGTTTCAACGATAACTGGGGCATAGGCATTAACTGTAATACCTTTTTCTGCTAAGTCACGTGCAGCTACTTGAGTTAAACCACGCACAGCGAATTTAGTACTGCTGTATAAAGATAAACCTTTGTTACCTTCAACCCCTGCTTGAGAAGTAGCGTTAATGATTTTACCGCCATGACCTAATTTTTCAAATTGTTCTAAAGCAGCTTGGATACCCCAGAAGACACCACCAATATTAACGCCAATGACTTGGCTAAATTGTTCAGGTGTTACTGTGTCGATAGGTGTCATTGGTCCTAAACCAGCATTATTAACTAATACATTAAATTCACCGAAATGTTCTACAACGCCACGTAATACATTAAAGACATTGTCACGGTCTGAAACGTCTGCTTTAAATGCTACCGCTTCTTGTCCTTCAGCTTTTAATGAAGCTGCTGCTTTTTTAGCGCCTTCTTCATTAAAGTCGACAAGCGCTACACTAAAGCCATCATTAAATAAACGTTCTGCAATTTTAAATCCAATCCCTTGTGCAGCACCTGTAACGACTGCAACTTTTTTCGCATTACTCATAAAAAACACCTCTTAAAATATTATTCATTTATTATATTATCACTTTTATATATTAATAATTTGAACGCTTTATGAATAATCTTTGGCAGTTTTGTGAGGTGTCTTTAGAAAAATTATTTTACTAATGTTTTAAATACTTTATAAAAGTTTGAACAGACATATCATGACCTCGTTCTTTATGTGTTACAGCAACAAAGTTAATAAAATAATTAAAAGGCTGGCCAAGAGGAATCGCCTCAATTAATTCATTATTCAAGAATGGCTCGTTCTCTAGCATTAAACTTGAAACAATGCCTACACCTAATCCCTCAGCCACCGTTCTCATCAATACGACAGGATTGTTCGTTCGAAAAACAATTTTTAATTCCCCATTTGTCTGTTCAAATTGTCTTAAATGATGGTGGTAAAAACTACGATCATACAGTACAAATGGGTAGTCTTTAATATCTTCTAAGGCAACTGTATCGTTGAACGTTAACTTAGACTTAGATGGGACAATCAATTTAAAATTCGAGATTAAATTAAGTGACGTTTCAATAACATTCTTAGGTGTTTCATTGATTGTCGTTTGACCAGTTAATCCTAAGTCAATTTCATTATTCTCAACCATCGAAACAATATCTTCACGATCCGCTTCAATGACTTCAACATCTACATTAGGATAATCTCGTTTGAAATGTGATAATGCCTTAGGTATTAATTTATGGAAAATAGTGGGTATGGTCGCAATTTTTAACTTGCCGACAATATTCGTCTGCAAGCTATCTATCTCAATCATTAAACGCTCTTTAGCCTCTAATATTTCTAAAATTCTAGGAATGAGTTGTTTACCTATTTTAGTTGGGACAGTGCCTTTTCGCGAACGGTAAAACAATTGATAACCTAACTCTTTCTCAAGACTAGCAATTGACTGACTCATTGCCGATTGGCTAATATGCATCAACTGACTTGCACGTACAATCGATTCTTGTTCATAGACCGTTTTAATATAGCTTAATTGTTCAAAGTTCATTTCACACCTCTTTTATATTAGCTCTACTTATATTAACTTCATTAATTCTAATTATACATTAGTATAATTGATTACTATAATAACTTTATATAGGAAAACACACATTTCATAATGACTTATTGTAAATATTTAGGAGGGGGAACATGGCACAACGTCTGTGGACGAAAGATTTTATCTTTGTAACATTAGTTAATTTATTTATGTATTTAATTCATTATATGCTCATTGTTACAGTGACTTCGTTTGCCATTGACGAATACCATGCGTCAGAAAGCATAGGTGGTTTAGCTGCCGGTGTATTCATTATCGGTATGTTAGGTGGCAGGCTCGGTTCTGGGCGAATTATCGATAGTTTACAACCTAAAAAGGTGTTACTCGGAGGTGTAATTGCCTCAATTATCGCAATTGCATTGTATTTCACGATTAATAACATTTGGGTATTAATGTTAATTCGATTTCTTCATGGTTTAGCATTCGGATTCTCATCTACGGCGACTGGTACGATTTCTTCCCGTATTATCCCAGAAGAACGTAAAGGTGAAGGAATTGGTTATTACGGTCTTAGCGTGACATTAGCTTCTGCATTCGGACCATTTCTTGGTTTAGTGTTAGACAATAATTTAGGCTTTTCTTCAATTTTTGCGATTGGCCTAATCAGTATCCTTATTTCACTTGTCTTCACTATTTTTATTAAAAAGTTACCAATGGATGAAATGGACACAAGTGAAGATGCTACACATAAGCCGAAAGGTATTAATGCATTTTTACAAAAAGAAGCTTTACCAATTTCAATGGTAGTTATTTTAGTCGGTATTGCGTATGCAAGTGTCCTTTCATTTTTATCTATTTACGCTGATTTACTCGATTTAGTCACAGCATCAAGTTTCTTCTTTGTCGTGTTTGCCATTGCGACATTTATTACACGTCCATTTACAGGTAAAATTTACGATCGCTTTGGGGAAAATAAGGTAATGTATCCAGTTTTAGCTAGTTTTGCGATAGGGTTAGTTATCTTAAGTATGACAACTTCTTCATTCACTTTACTCGTGGCAGCAGCTTTTATTGGTATTGGTTATGGTACAGTTATTCCAACTGCTCAAGCAATTGCTGTTCAGCAATCACCATCTAGTAAAATGGGCTTAGCTACATCAACCTTTTATATTTTTGTTGATTTCGGTGCAGGAATGGGTCCATTTATTCTAGGAATATTTATACCTTTCTTAGGTTATAGAAATCTTTATTTAGCGATGGCTGGTGTCATTATTGTGGCTATCATTGCGTATTACTTCATTCACGCTCGCCATCATAAACACCCTCATAAAGCATCAACCAATCATTCACAAAGAAAATAATATAAAAAAAGAGGAATTTAAGGTGCTTCACCTCAAATTCCTCTTTTCTTATTAAAGGTTGATATAATAAGGTTTTTTAAGACGCCCTTCCCACTAACTTCAGACAAACATCAGTCTTACCCCACTTCTATCTTTACTACCATCTATTCTAATAAATAAGACGATAACACTTCTTCTAAAAGTGTTACCGCCTATAGAAATATATTTGAAATTTAAACTTTAGTCATGTTGTTTTAAATAAGTTGTAAGTAGTTCTGTATAATAGTCGATAAATTTGAAGTATTTCTCTTTTTCTACATGTTCGTTCACTTGATGAGGCACTGTGCCTGGACCAAACATTAAGAATGAGAAGTGTTCATCTTTACCTCTTAATAAGTTAGACGCATCTGTTACAGCAACAGTTGGAGATGCTACGATATCTTCATTAAAGACTTGCTTAGCGACTTGTTGACCAGTCTTGATTAAATCATTATCTCCAGTAGTTAAAACAGGATCTAAATCTAAATACATATTTTCTTCTAATTTACCGCCTTGTTTATTGATTTCTTCAAGGTATTTTTTAAATAATTCTTTTACTTTTTCATTATCGTATTCAGGCACCGTTCTAATATTAAACTCAGCAGTAGCTACATCTGGCACTGAGTTTACTTGGTTGCCTCCGTGAATAATCGTATTGCTGATGACTAATCCTGAAATGACACGTTTCACTTCATCTTCATCTAATTCACTATTTTGTTGTAATTGTGATTGAATACGTTCAATCAGATGAGTGAAATCTAGTTTTTCATATTTTAATTCTTTTGATAAACGCTCATATTCTTCATCTATATTTTGAATAAATTGAATTAATGGCTTAATCGCATTATGACCAATAACTGGCACTGAGCTATGCGCTGCACGTCCTTTAGATGTGATTCTAAAGTCTATTGATCCTTTGTGCGCATACACAAGGTTTTGCTCAGATGGCTCTGCAATTATCAATGCTTCGACATCATCCATATAACCTTTTTCATATAATTGAGCTGAACCTAATTGTTCCATTTCTTCGCCCGCAGTTGCCATAAATTTAATTGTACCTTTAGGTAAAGCGTCACTTTCTTTAATATCAATCATAGCGATAGCTAAGCCTAACAGACCTGCTTTCATATCTGATGTTCCACGTCCATATAACAAACCATCTTTTTCTGTAAGCTCAAATGGAGGATAATCCCAATCTTCAGGGTCACCTTCAGATACCACATCCATGTGACCTGAAATGCCTACTACTGGACTACCTTCCCCGATAGAAGCAATTAAATTTACACGATTTTCTTCAACTTCATCAATTTCTGCTTGAATGCCATGATCTTCAAATAATTTTTTTAAATAACGTGCGACTTCAATTTCGTTATCATTGACTGTATTCATTTCGACAATATCAGCTAACATTTGAATTTTTTCTTTTTCTGAAAATGTGCTCATGATTTCATTACCCCTTTTAAAATAAATACTATTTCAATTATAAATAAACTGTATCATGTTAAATCAGCTAAAGAAAATTATCTAGTTTAAAAGAGAATTAAAGTAATATATAAACCTAATAAAGTCATAAATAGTACAGGAATGGTAATAACGATACCTGTTTTAAAATAAATTCCCCAGGAAATTTTAACATCCTTTTGAGCTAACACGTGAAGCCATAGAAGTGTTGCTAAAGAACCAATTGGCGTAATTTTCGGACCTAAATCTGAACCAATCACATTCGCATACACCATACCTTCTTTAAGTAAACCTGTCACTTGTGATTGATGAATCGCAATCGCATCTATTAAAACAGTTGGTAGATTATTCATGATAGATGACAAGATGGCAGAAATAAAACCTACGCCCATAATACTTGTGAATAATCCATGTTCTGCTATATTTGAAAATATTTGTCCTAATACTGTCGTAATTCCTACATTTTTCAAACCGAAGACGACCAAATACATACCTAATGAAAAAATCACGATATTCCATGGCGCGCCTTTGATTACTTTTCCAATAGAAACAGCATGAGATTTACGAGCCAAGATTAAGAAAATAATCGCGATAGCTCCGGCAATGAATGACACAGGGATGTGAAGAAATTCGCTACTTAAATAACCAACAAGTAGTATTACTAAAACGACCCAAGAGATTCTAAAAAGCTTCTGGTCTTTAATTGCCTTGTGAGGGCTTTGAATAGACTGAGTGTCCACCCGCTTCGGAATAGACGTTCTAAAATAAAGCCACAACACAACGATACTTGCGACTAAAGAAAATAAGTTTGGAATAATCATGCGACTAAAATATTTAATAAATTCAATATTGAAATAATCTGCAGATACAATGTTCACTAAATTACTTACTGTAAAAGGTAACGACGTCGTATCAGCAATAAATCCACTGGCGATGATAAACGGGAAAATGACTTTCTTATTGAAGCCAAGATGACGCACCATCGCAAGGACAATTGGCGTTAAAATCAATGCCGCCCCATCATTCGCAAAGAAAGCTGCAACAACGGCACCAAGTAGCATAATGTAGACAAACATTCTAACGCCATTTCCTTTAGACGCACGCACCATATGTAAAGCAGCCCATTCAAAAAAGCCGATTTCATCGAGTATAAGAGAAATTAAGATGATTGCTACGAACGTCAATGTCGCATTCCAAACAATTCCTGTTACCTCTACAATATCCGACCAGCCTACAACGCCAGTAATAAGCGCCAACACTGCCCCTATAACAGCAGTAATAGCAATATCTAGACCTTTCGGCTGCCAAATTACAAAAATTAACGTTATGATAAAAATCGCAATAGCTAGAAAAGTCATCATAAGCATGCACCTAGCAACATGGTATTTTTATAATTCATTAAATTGAATATTGATAATAATTTTTTATCTGTCATATTAATCAAATCCTCCTATATCACAACTAAGCATATCACGATGAGAAACGATATTGCTAAGTTAGAAATAAAGTATGGCGTTATAAGTGAAAACTAAAAAATAATCACCAATTCCTTCTAATGAATTTGATGATTATCTAATCATTTTGAAATATCTAGTTTATATTGAAAAATTCGAAATCCGCTTTTATTAATTAATACGGTTTAAGCTATTATTATATACTTCACTTTTATTTCGTTTTCCAATCGCAATTATTTCAATTATTTCTATATCATTTACTGTTTCCCTAAAAACAATTCTTAATCCATCATTACGTTTTTTTAATTTTCTACATCCGCTCAATGGACCATGCAAGGGTTGACCACAATTCATACCATAAACCCTTATTTTATTAAGACCTATATCAACAATTTTTCTTTGATGACCATCCAACTTGATATATTCTTTAGCTGCTTTTTTGTGATATTTAAGTCTATACATTTATTAATCCCACTCATTAAAACTATTCAAGCTAGTGTTTACAATACTTTTACCTCTAACTTCTTCATCGGATAATCTTTCAGTATTATCATTTATACGTGTTAGGATTTTTAACTCTTCAATTTCTGTTTCATATTTTTCAATTGTTTCATTTAAAGTTTCAAATTGTTCTTGTGATAAGACGACACCTTCAACATTATTTCTATTAAAGATATAAACACCATTATCTTTTTCCTTCGCTTTATTAAATATACTTTTGGGGCTGTTCTTTAGTTCGGTGATAGATGCTGTAGGTACATTAAGAATATTCATAAGCGTCACTCCTAGATGTTAATTTTAAATAAAGATAACATAATACACTTTAAAAGTCACTTAAAAAACTCTAAAAAGTTAATTTATATTTTTGTTAATTACATCTTATTATGAAATAATTATATAAGTGAATTAAATAATTAAGGAGTTAATTATGAATATTTATCAGACTTATGCGCTTTTAGTATTAGGCATTATCATTTTAGGAATAATTGTTAACATTGTGATTTCAATTTCTGAGAAAAGAAAACTAATCTCTAAAATTCAATATTTATGGCAGAATAAACGTTCTTTAGAAACTTTTGTGCGTCCAAATTCTCGCTTTGATTATCAATTTAAACTCAGACGTGATACATATCCTGACCGCACTTTCATAGATGATAAAACGTGGTCAGACTTAAACCTTGAAGAAATATTTCATCGTAGCAACTTTAACTTCACCGCAATTGGTGAAATGAAGTGGTACGCCACTTTACGACATATGTTCCAAACAAATAATAAACAACTATTAGATCAATTTAATAATAATATCCAGTTTCGTAATAGCGTTTCATATCGATTAGCTCTAATTGGTAAAGTCGTCTATCCTATCTTTCCAGATCAACTTAAGCCAATTAAACGCAATAATTTATTTATGATATGCCCATTCCTACCTTTTTTAGGATTATTAATAATGTTATTTTCTCCATCGACTGGTGTCTTAATAACAATCTTTGCAGTTTTACTCAATATAGTGCTATCAGGCACCTTAAAACGAACTTATGACCAAGACTTAAAGTCATTATTCTATACAGCTAAGGTGCTTAAACAAGGATATTATCTTGACCAAATCGAAGGTACACCTGAAGTTAAAACCAACTTCAATCACTTTAAAGGCGCTCGTTTATTTAGTGGCCTCCTCGGCACAGTTGGCGACCAAGACATCGGTGGCGCTTTCGTCATGATGCTGAAGATGGCATTCATGGCAGATTACTTCCTCTTCCATACCATCCAACACACTTATTTTAGATATCAAGACGAAGTGCTAGCCTGCTATGACTACGTAAGCACCCTAGACAACCACTATTCGCTAGCCATGTACCGACGCACCCTAGACACCTACTGTGAGCCGACTGCCTTTTCAGAAAAAAAGAAGATAGAATTTACTAATTTAGTTCATCCTTTATTGGAAAATGCAGTTCCAAACGATCTCAACATCAACCACAATATTCTATTAACTGGTTCAAACGCATCAGGGAAATCAACATTTATGAAATCTGTAGCAATTAACCTTATACTCGCCCAATCTATCGAAACTGTGACAGCCGACAAGTTTAACTATCAACCCGGCTTAGTCTATACTTCCATGGCAAATGCCGATGACGTGCTATCAGGCGACAGCTACTTCATGGCCGAGCTTAAATCCATACGACGCTTGTTTGATGTTGAAACGAATATGCCGGTTTATTGTTTTATCGATGAAATCTTTAAAGGCACAAATACAACGGAGCGTATTGCCGCTTCCGAATCTGTACTTAGCTATTTAGATAAGGAGCTTGATTATAGAGTCATCGCAGCAACACATGACATTGAACTATCAGAGTTATTACAAGCTAAATATCATAATTATCATTTCAATGAATCTATTGAAAATAATGAAATCTACTTTGACTATAAGATTAAAGAAGGCAAAGCCAATACGCGTAATGCGATTGAGCTATTACGTATTACGCATTTCCCAAATGAAATTTATAAAAACGCGAAACAACAAGTTGCTAAATTATAGATTTACACATCAAATTTCACAATGTTTCATGTAAAACATTTTCTAGGAATTAATTAAATTACAATAAATAATGCCTACATAAGCCAATTACAAAATTAACTTATGTGGGCACTTTTAATATTTAAACTTCTTCATAGTGAGGTTTTAAATTTTTAAATTTAGGGCTTTCACCGTATTTATTTTTCTCAATTTTACTATTGAAACAAGTAATTACAAGTTGATAAATACCTAAAATAAATGTAATCAGACTAGCTCCTAGTGTGAATCCTAAACTCCATCCACTTTCAAGATTAGGATCATTAACATTAATAAATACTTGAATTATAAATACTATAATATTTAAAACTACGACGAGCACTGGTATAAACATTGTGCGATTCGTATCGTGGAAGCGTCTTGCTGTTAAAGCAAGCTGAGGGATTAGTATCACTAACGCATAAATAATTGTGTAAATTCCAGAACAGAGAATTAAAATAACTCCTGTAATCATGAAACCTTCTTCATGTGAGGCAAATGCTACCATACAGAAAATAAGACCTGTAATGTAAACAATTAAAGCAGGAATATAAAAAATTAAGTGCCATAATTGCATAAACCAATACTCACTACGTCTTGAACGCCCTTTAAAATTGAAATAATTCTTCCAAAATAGCTTAAAGGCTTGACCGAAACCTACTTTGGGGTTCATATTTAACCCTCCTTTATTCACCTTTTCTTTTATCTTATCATATGTAAAATTTATTAAAAGTGAATATAAATAAATAATCTTTTCAATATTATCCATGTATTTTTTTTTAATTTTACAGAAAGCATGTAGATAAAATAAGCTCAGAAAACTAATTAATCTTGTTTCTGAGCCTTAATACCTATTATTTTATTTTTCCTGTTTTATCACTTTACCATTAGGATCAAGTTTAGATATTTTCCCTTTTTTCATAACATATGTACCTAAGATTTCGCCATCTTTATTACGGTAATTAACTTTCCAATCACCTTTATCGCCTATTGGTTTAACATCATCCCATATGTAATTCGTTTTACTAACAGGAATATCTTCAAAATCAGAAATAAGCTGATATGCTTGAGTACGGAAATGTGTATTGACCACTCCAGATTTTTCTAAGTTTTTATCTGAAAGTGGGTTTTCTCCCTCTTCCTGATCTTTTGGCGGCGTATTTGAAATATGCATCTTACTTATTAGTTCAGGCAACGCTTTATTTCCTTTATTTTTTAGATAAACGTCTTTTAAATCTACCTCTTCGCCTTTAGATAGTAGCTCATTATAATCTTCTACATCTTTTTTCATGCGTCCTATAAAGATTTTATCTTTATTGACCCCAATTAACGCTTTAAAATTCCCTTTATCTGGATAAACCGTATAGAAATGCATACCTTCTGGAGCATTATTAATTGGATCTTTAACTTTAACCAACGTGAAATCAACTAATTTAAGAATCTTTTTACCTGTAGATAATCGATATTCATAAATTCCAGTTAAAATTTCATTTTTAGTTAATGTATATTGCTCAGCGTCTTCAACACAAAAGGCTAAGGCTAACTTTGCCTTTTCAGATAATTTAGCTGTATTAATCGTAGTTGTTTTGGCGTCACTTTTTTTAGATTGTTTATCCTTTTGTTCTGCATGTGATTTTTCTTTATCTTCCTTAGAAGAATCATTTGTACTACAAGCTGATAATAATATTAAAAGTGCACCGCTTAAAAATAAAAATTTCTTCATCCATTACTCCTTTAACGTTCACATTATTGAATAAACATATTATACTTTATTTATACAATAATTTTAACGTAAGTTAAATATAAATTTTGCTTTACCTACGCTTATTTGTATTAATAACGTCAGTATCTTTTATAAAAATAATTAGAAAGGGATGTTAAAGTGAAAAAGTTTTTCACAGCATTAGTATCTAGCGCGTTAATATTAACGGCTTGTTCTAATCATTCAAATAGCAAAGCTATGTCGGGAAATGACACTAAACAACAAAGCAATAAATCTAACGGGAATCAAAATGCACAAAAAAATCATAAAAGGGTTACAAAAAATGGATGTACATACATTGATAATATCTTAATTGTTAATAAAGAAATCAGTCTTCCTTCTAGTTTTAATCCAGGAGAAAAACCAGAATCTCAACAAGCATTACAAAAAATGTTTAACCAAGCACGTAAGGAAGGAATCAATTTATATAAAATTAGCGGTTTTAGAAATTATCAAACTCAAGTACAACTTTATAATCAATATGTTGCGCGAGATGGTAAAAAAGCAGCTGATAAATATAGCGCACGTCCTGGTCACTCAGAACACCAAACAGGTTTGACATATGATGTGGGAGCCGTGGGTTCAAATAAAAATTTATACGAAAGCTTCGGAGATACTAAAGAAGGTAAGTGGATTGCCAAGCATGCACATGAATATGGCTTTATAGTACGCTATCCGAAAGGAAAAGAAAAAGTTACTGGCTATCAATATGAACCGTGGCACTTACGTTATTTAGGTAAAGATACAGCTACTAAAGTGTATAAATCAGGTAAATCTTTAGAAGAATATTTAGGATTAAAATAGAAAATTATTTGTTGAATATAAAATAGCGCGTTACCACTATAATTAAAATAATTATAGTGGTAACGCGTATCTACATTTTATTTACGACAAATTTCATAACTTGTATATTGCTTTTATTGATTAGTATTTTTTTGAATGTATTCTCCAACTAACTTGCTTACTTTATTATATTGTTCAATTGAGACAGGTTGATCACTATATTCATAAACTGGGTCCCCTTGACGATAGACAAAATTGTTATAGTATTTAACTAATTCATTATAAGTTGCACTATCGATGTTTCCATTTTTAGGACGTAAAGGGCCATCTGGTGAGGGCGCACCACTATCTTGTTCGATGACTTCCCCCGTATATCTGTTAAGAATGATATAACTTTTTACTGAACTATTAATCCCAAATAATGGAGATTCTATAAATATTTGATTAGCATCACTTTTATCTTCTCTATACTTGAGACCACTCTTTTTAAAAAATGCACTATCTTCATTTTCCCAAGTTTCATAAGCAATTTGTTTAGCTTCTTCAATTGAAATAGGGTTTGATGTCTGATTATTATTTTGAGACGATTCATTTTGAGCGCCATTATTTTGACTATTATTTGTCTGTTGTTGAGTATTTTCACTATCATTACCATTACTTTTTTTCTTATCAAAATTAATATTAATATCACATGCTCCTAAAAATAATGATAATGATAACGGTACGACTAAAAACTTTTTAAAATGCAAAATAACCATCCTTAAAACATAAAATTCCAAATACAAATAGTTGTTTAAAACCTTTATATTTATTATTTCACTTTTTATATTAAGAATAAAGGGCATTTTAAAACATAAAAAATTCGAGAGAAAGATATTAACTCTCCCCCTCGAATTTCAAATACTTGTTTTTAAGACTACCGGCTCACTTATTTATTTAATAATTGTGCCTGCTTTTTCATGAATCATTTGAATAATTTCGTTCTTTTCATTCATAACAGCAACTTTAGGCGCATGGTCAATTAATTCACGTTCATCTAATTGAACGTATGTCATGATAATTACAACATCATCTACTTCGACTAATCGAGAAGCTGCGCCATTTAAACAAATCTTGCCACTACCTCTTTCACCTGCAATGACGTACGTTTCAAAACGTGCACCATTGTTATTGTTAACGATGGCCACCTTTTCATTGGGCAAAATATCAACCGCATCTAAGATATCTGCATCAATCGTAATACTTCCAACATAATTTAAATTAGATTCTGTGACACGCGCTCTATGAATCTTACTGTTCATCATTGTTCTAATCATAGCTTACTTTCCACTTCCTAAAATTATATTATCTATTAAACGTGCTTTTGAAAATTTAACAGCTAAAGAAATAAATATTTGTCCTTCAATTTCAGTAACAACTTCTAATTCTGGATAGCTATAAATCTCAACTTCATCAATATGACCACTTGTATTTTCAGCTAGATATGTTTTGATCGCACCGACTATATTATTACTACGACGTTCGCCTTCTTCATATAAAGACTTAGCCAATTTTAAACTTTTACTCAAATGAACAGCTTCTTGACGTTCACTTTCTGTTAAATATACATTTCGTGAACTTCGCGCCAAGCCATCTTCTTCACGTACAATATCAATGCCAATAATTTCAATTGGATGATTAAAATCTTCTACCATTTTTTCAATAATTGCGAGCTGTTGAGCATCTTTTTTTCCAAAATAAGCTTTATCCGGACGTACAATATTAAATAATTTATTTACAACCGTCACTACGCCATCAAAATGGCCAGGACGTTGTGCGCCTTCTAAGACTTCCGCTAGACGTCCCACCTTCAACGTCACACTTAATTCGTTTGGATACATTTCTTCAACTTCTGGATGGAACACGTAATCAACATTAATTGCTTTCACTAATGTTACATCTTGGTCAATTTGACGTGGATACGCATCGAAATCTTCATTAGGACCAAATTGTAAAGGATTCACAAATACACTAATGACAGTAACATCATTTTCTTCTACAGAACGACGCATCATGCTTAAATGTCCTTCATGCAACGCGCCCATCGTTGGTATAAACCCAATTGTTTTGCCAGAACGTTTCAACTCTTGCGTGATTTGTTGCATCTCTTTCACAGTCTTAATTACTTGTGTCATCACTATTTACCTCATCCAATATTTTCTTCTTATACGTATGTTCTTCTGCTGGGAAAAGGCCAGCTTTTACTTCTTCGTCATATTGCTTAATACCTTCAACACCTACTGAAAAATCAGCAAACTGTTTCACAAATTTAGCATAACGATCAACACCATAATTCAACATATCGTGATATACCAATACTTGGCCATCCGTATCTTTACCAGCACCAATACCGATCACCGGAATATCTAATTGTTGACTAATAAGGCCCGCTAAATCACTAGGAATCGCTTCAAGAACTAATGCTACGGCGCCAGCTTCTTGTACTGCATGTGCCTCTTGAATTAATTGTTCCGCAGCGTCTTTCGTTCCACCTTGTAAACGATAGCCCATTACCCCAACACTTTGAGGCATTAATCCTAAGTGTGCCACGATAGGAATACCTATTTGAGTAGCTTTTTTAATGAAACTTACTAAATGCACACCTTCTGCTTTTAACGCATTCGCATTCGTTGCTTGATATAAAGTAATCGCATTTTTCAAATCATGTTCATCACTTACACCCACCGCGCCAATAGGTAAATCTACGACGACAAACGTATCGTCTGCGCCACGTCGCACTGCTTTACCATGGTGAATCATATCATTTAATGTGACTTGAGTTGTGGTTTCATAGCCTAGCACTGTCATGCCAAGTGAGTCTCCAACTAATATCATATCTACACATGCTTCTTGTGCTTGTTTCGCACTGGGATAGTCATAGGCAGTAATCATCGAAATTTTCGTTTTATTTTGCTTCATTTCTACTAATTTCGCTAAATTTTTCATTTTTTCAAAATCTCCTATAGTATGAGTTCATTTATTATATAGCCTTATGCGTAATAATACTCTAAATTACTCTCAAAATTTAAACTTTCGTCATAAAAAGTTTCTTAAAAATAGCTAATATACTATTTCAACTAATTATTAAATAACATAGTGTTTATTATTTCAACACAAAAATTTATTTTCAATAAAAGTGTAAATTAAACATCTATATAATTACAGTACTTCGTTTATTAAAATAACCACATTTTTCTATAATAAAAATTGTATAATAATAAATATCTTTTTTAGGAAAGGAACGTCATCCATGAACATTGCGATTATCGGCGCTGGCGCAGTAGGAACAATCATTGCACACGAACTCAAGAAAACATTGCCAAACGTCACTCTTATTGGACGTACATCTAAACAAATGACCATTCAACCGGCTAATGAAATCATCCAAGTCCAAGATATTAAAGAAACAAATTCAACTTTCGACACTATCATCATTGCCGTGAAGACCCATCAACTTGACGCCTTGATTCCACAACTTCACCATCTTGCGCATAATGAAACAGTTTTTATTTTGGCTCAAAATGGCTACGGTCTACTCTCACATCTTCCTTTCAAACATACCTATCAAGCCGTGGTCTATATCAGTGGACAAAAGACAGGAGACGAAGTCACACATTTCCGCGACTATCGTCTACATCTACAACAAGATGCACACACTATAGAGCTAAAGAAAGTCCTAGATAACACAAAAATAGAGATCGTTTTAGAAGAGAATATTGAAGAAAAAATATGGTATAAATTGCTCGTCAATTTAGGTATTAATTCAATAACTGCACTAGGCAGAAAAACCGCGCAAATATTAAAAATTAACGAAGTAAATACTCTATGTAGAAAGTTATTAATAGAAGGAGCACAAGTGGCAAAAGCAGAAGGAATACAGTTTTCAGATACTATTGTCGAAGATATCATGAATATTTACGCAGGCTACCCTGATCATATGGGGACAAGTATGTATTACGACGTTATAGCAAACCAACCGCTTGAAGTAGAAGCGATTCAAGGATTCATCTATCGCCAAGCACGAAAACATCAACTCAACACGCCACATCTCGATACTATTTATGCACTTTTACTTTCACATCAATCACTTACGCAAACATAATAAAATAGTGGATAACTTGTGCATAAGCACTCATTATCCACTATTTCTATTTTTCCAAAAAATTTCATTCAATCGCCACAATTTTTTAATTTTAGAATTATACACATCACAAAAATAATATGGTACGATATAAATAATTTTTAAAGTAAGTTTACTTTCGATATAAAGGGGACAAAATTCTTGGATAAATCGAGTCGTATACTTAACCTACTCACATTACTTCTTAATGGTCGTATCGTTACACAAGATGATATACGTAACTTCACAGATGTAAGTAAAAAATCTATTCAACGTGATATTAATACGATTAATACTTTTTTCTATGAAAGTCCTTATTGGAATCATACTAATACGCGTGTGGTCTATAATCACAAACATAATGGCTATGAACTCAAACAAGACACTAGCTCTAAACATAGTTTAGGTATTTTAAGTTTATTAATTAAACTTCAAAGTTTAACGCCAATACTACATTATGATATTTATAAATATCTTTCGAGCTCTATCGCTTCACTCAAACTTTCAGATAAACACATGCTAATGACGATGTTAAATCAATTCAAAGTTCGACAAGAACTATTACCAGGTAAATTATTAATGGCACTTCAAAAAGCCATTGTTAATAAAAACTTAGTTCGTATTGAAGTGGAGAATCGAAAGTTCGTTATTAAACCACTTTCTATTTTATATATGCACTTCGATTATTGGTTTACTTATGAAGAAAAGCATAAGATTTATACTATATCGTTACGAGATATCCAATCATTTAAAGTACTCGAATCAAAATTTACCAAAGATTGTGCATCAAACCCTGTTTTATTCGAAATAGACAAACAAATTTGGAACCAATTCCAACAACAATTTTCAATCAAAGAAGTAGTCGAACACTATGACAAAAAATTACTAGTTTGGGTCAATTGCACAAGATACGATGCCTATTACATCGCTTACCAACTAGCACCATTAGCAAAAATGTTAGAACCGCAATCATATATCGATAGTTTCATCCAACGCTTAGATGAAATCAAACAAACCTATGAATGTAAGACAGAGATCTAATTATATAAAATTAGACCTCTGTCTCGTTTCTTCTCACTATTCGAAGTTATTCCGGGTCTCCATTTTCATCATATTTCATTACATCTCCATCAGCAGTAACAATATAAGAACCCGCTAAATCACCATTCTTATCAACAAATGAGAAGCCCCAGTCCCCATTAGATTTTTGTTCAGGCTCCTTATAAGTATACGTAGACGTATCCAACTTATGTCCCTCATAATCTTCAACCTTATCAATCACATACGCACGCGTTACCTTTTCACCACTAGACTCACTACTAGATTCATCAGTATCTTCAGTCTCATTAGTCTGTGGTGCCTGGCTAAATGAAATTTGGTTCGCTATCGCTTTATAATCAGAACTATTACCATATTTCTCATACAAATCGCGAATATCTAATTCATTACCAGCTTGAGAATTTACAAATGATTGATAATCACCAGAACTTTGCGTACCAGCAATTAAAATCTTATCATTTCCAATTCCAACAAGCGTCGAAAAATTACCCTTAGCTGGTCGTCCATTATAAAATTTCATATCACTAGGTGCACCTTCAATACCAGCACCCAAATGTTCCATATAATAAGTATCAATATGATGTTGACGATCACCATCAAAACTTTTTGTTGTATATGAATGATTTCTCAATTCATCCGCCGTAATCGCATAATCCGAAATTGCTCCATCCTCTAACGCCAAAGCCAATTTTTCCGCTTGAGATAAATTCTGCACCTCATTATCAGTATTATTATTCTTTGATTCTTTATTAGAATTCTCATTTGATTTTGAATTATTGTCCGTTTTTTTAGACTCCTCAGATTCAGATTTCTCGCTACCCTTACTATCCGACTGCGACGTCTTATTACTATCCTCCGTCGACTTACCAGGCCCATTAATCGTCAAACTACAACCCGCCAACAACAACGTCCCCGTCAACGCACCAACCATTAAATAATTCTTTTTCATTTTCCCATCCCTTTCTCTTTTTGAAAATGCAGAACCAAATACCCCTTATATCATCATACTTCCATTATAACTGTTAACACCGACATAAACCGTCGCTGCGCAAAATTTTCAAATAAACAAGCACACCCACCAGAGCACTCACCATTTCGTGATTACTCCAGCAAGCATGCCCTATCAGTCTATAAAACCATATTATTTAATGTGCTGACGTACAAAATTCCCAGCATAACCTTTAAATGATTCGCCACCAGACAATTCTTGCTTCGCATAAGCATCTGATGAACCACCCATTAAGTTATAACCATAAGTTCTTAACCCATACATTGTATTAAAACTACTATTTAACATCGGAGAACCTGAAGCCCCTGATCTAAAGATATCTTTTGTTTGAATTTCCGTGCCATTTGATGAAAATTGCGTCACACGTAGTTTATTAAAATATGGTTTCGTATTATCGCCATATTGCCAAGGATAACCTAACGAATAAAGTGGCGTATTGAATTTCAATTTATTAATTTCTGCATCTGTGGCAATACGAACTGGTTTCACATATTTCGCCATGTTTTCTTTAGTATGTACAATAGCAATATCATATTGAGGCACTTTAATAACTTCACTTGCTTTGAACGCATAAGGTATACGGTTTCCATCACGATTCATTTGAAACTTAATGTATTTAGGTGCCGCAGCTCTACCAAATTTATCATCAATAACATGCGCATTTGTAATAAATGTATGCGCCCCAATAACTGTACCCGTACCCATTGAATCTTGACCTTTATATTCTGGTTTTCCTGCTTTCCAACCATTTAAGTTCGAGACACGTCCAACCGCTTTTAAATTATTTTGCGCAGCATTTGGGTAATATTGAATAGAAATACTATTATTGCTAATTTTTTTAGCTTTTAAATATGCTTGATAACTGTTTGATTGTATTCCATCATAATAGTAATTTGTTTCAACTGCCTTAGCTTCATCGTGATGTCCAGTGTAGCCTAATACTGTTGCGCCAATAATAGCGCTAGCAATTAAAGATTTACCGAATTTAGATTTCCACATAATCTGTCCCCTAATTCCTTTCTTTTATAAAATGAACATTCCAACTCAATTTCATAATCATTATTTAAAAATTTTCACTATTATTATATTACATAACTGGGACACAATGCGTCTTTTCATTGAAAAAATTAAAAACAATTTGAGTTTACTTAATATTTACATTTAATTCATATTTATTTACAAAAACCATTCTATATAGTATGATACTTAAGTATTGTCATGGAGGGGTACTCAAGCCTGGCTTAAGAGGCCAACCATTTATGGTTGGTAGGAGCTTTTAGCTCGCGTTGGTTCAAATCCTTCCCCCTCCGCTATCAAAGTCCTGTAAGAATATATTTCTTACAGGACTTTTTTATTATGTATAAAATTAAAATCACCTCCTATTGAGAAGATCTTAAATCTTATCAAAGGAGGTGAAACTTTCATATATAACTATTGTGCAAGCAACCAATTGTTCACTCATAGTCATCATTAGTTGTTGCTCGCATTTTGAGATGCATCGTCTGTCTCACTGGAGTCTTCTGTAGCAGTTAAGGTTACTTTTTTAGCATGATTTTTTTGATCAACTTTATGGCGTAATTCACTATTTAATCCTAATAAATTGTTTGCTTGTGTTTCATCACTATTATAATCTTCTAAACCATTTACAATCTCAGTTGCTAAATATTCACATGCATCTTCATTTTCAACGTTTACTTTTTCATTAATAATATTTTGCATTACTTCAATTAATTCTGATTTTTCAATTTGAATATCAATCATCTTGTAAAACTCCCCTAATCTTCTATTGACATATCAGAAATTGTATGTCTTTAACTTGTTACCCAATTTCAATTATGATATTCCAATAAATAATGTGTAAATGATGCTATTCCGTTATACAAATAACATATAAGACTTTATTTAATAAAGTTCTTAATGTAGAAAGTATACCTTAAATTTAGATAAGAAAATATTAAAAATCTTAATCTAACGATATTGTAATAACTAATAATATTTATAAATTAATAAATTTAATCATCAGACGGGTCCGGAATAAACACATTTGCTTCACTATCATCTGGATAATAATATCCATTGGGAATGGTTTGAATCTCGATTAAACTGCCCCATGGGCTCTTAACATACACTGTCTTATTGCCTTTTGTGTCCTCATATTTTGTATTCTCATGTGGTTCAGAAATAGGCTGTCCGCCCGCTTCTTTCACTTGTGATAACACATTATCGAATTCTTCTGCCTCCACATAAAATGAAATATGCGTGAAACCAATATCTTGTAGTGATTGTGGTTTACCTTGTTGCGCATCTTTAAACTCAAACATTTCAATATTAGGGCCATTACCAAAGACCATCATACGTTTGTGAATGATACTAGCTCCTTTTTCTAAACCAAGAATATGTTCTACATGCCCTCCACCACGAGGTTCATCTGTCTTCTTTTGACTGTCATAAGCGATCTTGCCATTTAAACCTTTTTTGAAAAAGTCTGTAGCAACTTCCATGTCTGGTACTGTTAAACCGATATGGTTGATTCCTCGATTAGCGTTCATCGATTATCATCTCCAGTTATTGAAAATTGTCTTACATAGAATTTCATGTTTTTCTTTTAAGATACCTTTTTAATTTATCAAGTATTCTCACCATTACAAACGCGATTTATTATTTTTTGAATGCGCTCCTTTTTATCGTTTTCATTCTCAACAAAAAAGACTGAAGGTTCATCTTTAATAGCGACCCAAGGCACGATAGCATCAAAGTCTAAGTCGCGAATTATTTCTAAACTCTTAATAGAGGCTTCTCTATCGCTTGAGCTTAAAACAACTGTGCGCCATTCTCCGTTATCTACACAGATAAAGTCGCCAGTAAATAAATAACGATGTTCGCCATTATCCCATAAATACATTGTTGTGCCTGGTGTATGACCTGGCGTAGGGATAACTTCAATGTCATCCGCTAACATTTCGCGCTTCGTAAACTGACCAGCTATATCTACTGTTTCACTCATCGCTTTGGCATCTTTTTCATGAATCCAAAATGGTAAATCGATATCTGTTTTACCTCCGAGCGATTCATGTTCATGAGTAATAAGGACACGTGTCGCACCACCTAAAGCTTTGATATCATCTTGAGCTTTTTCAAGGCTTGGAGAATGATAGATGATAACATTACCTTGCGCACGTTCCAAAATAAAAGATTTAAGTAAATATCTTTCATCAAACGGAAGCACGGACGTCTCTGTTTCATACAAACCTGATGCCACACGACGCAACGACGTTAAATTGTGTTCATTAGAAGCATTTGTCATTCTTTTTTCTCCTTATAAATTAAGTACTTTGTGTAGTTCCTTTATAGCTTCATCCAATATAGTTATACCCACTTTTTATAAAATAAAAAAATTTAAGGTCATACTTATTGAAAAAAACCCATCAATAGTATGACCTCTAATCAAGAAATTATTTATAATCTACCACTCTATCTACTGGCATTCTAAATGACGTATGTGCTTCTTTAGCTTTTTTACCAATAGCGATAATTATCACAGGTACATAACGTTCTAAATCATATCCAAAGGCTTTACCAATTTCTTCATGATTAAAACCGCCTATTGGATTTGTGTCATAACCGTGTTGTTTCGCTACTAACATTAATTGCATTGCTGCAAGACTGCTGTCTACTTTGACAATATCGCTCATTGATTGACGCGTACGGCTTTTATAATTTTCAAGCACGATTGGAAGCATTTGTTCTTTCACTTCTTGAGGCATATGACCATTTTTTACTGCTTGTTCATAAATATATTCGCCTTCTTCATAACATTGTAAGTCACCAAAGATGACAATCATGGCAGAAGACGTGTCATTTTGATTTGTATTAAATTGAATTAACGGACGTAATTTCGCTTTCGCTTCATCACTTTCTACAACAACAAAGCGCCAAGGTTGCATATTTACTGAAGATGGTGCTTTCGTCGCTTTAGCTATCATTTCATTCATTTCTTCATGCGGAATTTTATATTCTGGGTCAAATCCTTTTACAGATTTTCTACCTTCTAATATTTCATTAAAATCATTCATTTATTTACCTACTCTCATTTATTTTCAAATTTTTTTCGTATCCTAGATTATTACTGAATTTGAAAGGGATGAGAAGAAATATGCTTACAAAAAATTAATACTTATTTTTACAATAAAAGTTTTAAATTTTTATTAATAAATGTATAATAAAGTCACTATTTATACTAATAATTGATTATTATTTATTAAATAGGGTATCATTAATTTTGGTAAAATAAATAATTTGAAATTCAGACAAATTATTTATGTTATAACAAAGGGTATACAAATTTCAGTCATTATATTCAGTCATATATGTACCCACGAAAGGGAAGAACATTTATGGCAGATAAACTGCAAAGAGAATTAAGCAATAGGCACATACAACTTATTGCGATTGGTGGTGCAATAGGAACAGGATTATTCCTTGGAGCCGGCGCTTCAATTCATTTAGCAGGTCCATCAATATTGTTAACCTACGTTATCGTAGGATTTATTTTATTTATGTTTATGCGAGCAATGGGGGAAATCTTACTTTCTAACCTAGGATTCAAATCATTTGGTGATATTGCTCATCATCATATCAATCCAATGGCTGGATTCATGGTAGGGTGGACCTATTGGTTAACTTGGATTATTTCAGGTATGGCTGAAGTTACAGCCGTAGCCAAATATGTAGAGTATTGGTATCCAGCCATGCCAAACTGGCTAACAGCTGCATTTACAATTTTAGTATTAATTTCTTTAAACTTATTTAGCGCTAAATTATTTGGCGAACTTGAGTTTTGGTTATCACTTATTAAGGTTATTACTATTTTTGCTTTAATCGGCGTGGGGATCGTAATGGTTATCTTCGCTATGAAGACGCAATATGGTCCTGCAAGAGTATCAAATATTTGGGAATTTGGAGGCTTTTTCCCTAACGGAGCATCAGGTTTCCTTATGTCATTCCAAATGGCTATTTTCTCATTTATTGGTATAGAATTAATAGGTATTACAGCGGGGGAATCAAAAGATCCACATAAAACAATTCCTCAAGCGATTAATAATGTGCCTTTCCGAATTTTAATATTCTATATTGGTTCATTAGCTGTAATTATGGCAGTAGTACCTTGGCATAAATTAAATCCTGATGATAGTCCTTACGTTAAATTATTCGGTTTAATCGGAATTCCATTTGCCGCTGGTATTATCAACTTCGTAGTATTAACTGCGGCCGCATCATCATGTAATAGTGGTATCTTTGCTAATAGCCGTACTTTATTTGGTTTAGCTGGTAGAAAACAAGGTCCTGCATTTTTACATAAAACAAATAAAAATGGCGTACCTTTTTATGCAATCTTACTTACATGTGGATTATTAAGTATCGCAGTTGTTTTAAATGCTATCTTTAAAGATGCGACGAAGGTATTCGTACAAATCACTACTTTCTCAACCGTACTAAATATTATGATATGGACATGTATCATGGTTGCTTATTTAGGATTTGTTAAAAGAAATCCTGAATTACATGAAGAAAGTAAATTTAAAATGCCAGGTGGTAAATACACAGCTTATGGTATTTTAGTATTCTTCGCATTTATCTTTGTCGTTTTATTAATTAATAGCAGTACACGTTACGCTGTATTATTCGCACCAGTTTGGGCGATTATCTTAGTCATTATGTATCAAAAATATAAAAAAGAATCTGAAAAAGCGACGATTGAAATGGATGAAGAAGATCGCGCACTTGAAGAACAGTCAGAATCTTAATAAATTATCAATTTACTATTAAATATAGATAAATATATAGCCTGTCTCTATAATTAAACTGGATTAATTATAGAGGCAGGCTTTTTTATGTTACGTTTTCTTTTATTTTTCTGTTAAACGACCATCTTCCATATGAAAGACTTTGTCGCAGAATTGAGTGAGACGTTCATCATGCGTAACGATAATACATGTTTTATTGCGTTGTTTAGATTGTTCTTTCAAAATTTCCATTACTGCCATAGCATTCTCTGTATCAAGTGATGCTGTAGGTTCATCGGCTAAAATAATTGAAGGTTGCGTGTAAATTGCCTTTGCAATTGCTACACGCTGTTTTTGCCCTCCAGATACTTCAGAAGGTAATTTATTTTCTAGTTTTTTCAATCCTAAATCTGATAATAATTTATTATATTCCTCAGTATTTAGCACATCTTTTTTATAGTTTTTCAATAAAAGAAAAAGGACGGAGCTGAACTCACTTTGAATTCATCATTCCGTCCTAAAAATGCCTAAGACAACCACTTCTTTGTCTTAGACATTGATTACTACATAATTAGCTATTTATAGTAAAACGATTAAGACTTACCCCATGGCGGTCAGTCTCAAATAACTGTAATTCATACATATGATTATCTTCAGGAAGATGACGTTCAAACTCATCCCAGATCCACATCGCAATATTCTCAGCTGTCGTATTCATATTAGGCAAGGTTTCATTTAAAATTTGGCCCTCTACTTTAGGTTTAATGAAATCATTATAAATGGCATCTACTTCATTAAAATCTAGACCCAAACCAAAGTTCCCAATAGGAGATAACACATCTACATATAAACGATACGAGTGGTCAAAGAGATCTTGATGTGCTGTTTCACTGAAATAAATGCGATTATCACATTTAAATTCATAACTTTGTTTAAGAATCGTCTGACCCGCTTTGTATTTGAATTGCGTCGGTGGTTGGATATGACTTAAATCTTTGTTCACACTTATCACTCCCAGAATGTTTTAATCATTTCAGCATCTTGTCGACCTTGCTCTTGCGCTACTTTGAAAATGTCCGGACGAATAGCAGGGTTAACTGTATTGCCACCAAGATCTTGTAATTTATTAAATACCTCTTTGCTTGGTGTAATTAATTTAACTTCAGAACCATTTTGTTCTAATTCTTTAATCGCATCATCAAGCGTATAAGGCGTTGCTACTGGAAGATTTGTCGCAAATATTAATACTTTTTTTGCGCCTTTTGCTAAATCAGCATTTTCCATTGAATGGCAACCACCATCGAAGTGTTTCTCTCCATCAATTGTAGTCGCTGGCCAAACGCCTGGTAACGAGCCACTTGATGCCATGGCTCTGTGAATATCTACATTTGATTCTGATGTTAATGCAACACGTTGTGCTTTATTAGCATTCACTGCAGTAATCATCATGTTAGACGGCCATTCCGTTACCTTAATTCTATTTTTTAAACGGTTAATATGGACGCTTTCATTAAATTTATGGTCTTCTAAAGCATAAACGCTATAGTTCTTAATCCACTCTTCTGGTGTTGAAGCATTCTTCTCAATTTCGTTATAACGCGCAAATATCTCAGACATATCATTAACAGGAGGTTCTTCATTAGATTTAGGCGCAATTTGTTGATCATAAATCTCTTCCCAACTATAGTCAGAAGTCACGCTAGTACCAGCTTGAGCGCCGCCTGACGTACCAATGACTAACTCTGCGTGTCTCACATCAATGCCCGCTTCAGATAACGCTGAAAGATAACCTAATTCCCAACCAATAGCGAGTGATCCACCACCGCCTAATACAATAGCATGTTCAAAATTGTCTTTTTGATTATTCATGTTTATTACTCCCTTATTTCTTCATTTTATAAATAACGATTATTATGAAACACAAATAAAAAAGAGGCTAAGACCAAAAGCGTCTCAACCTAAATTTCTTATTTATCTATATATTTATCAGCATGTTCAAGGCCAAATGATTCAGTTTCAGCTCTTTCTTTTTTATACTCTTCTTCTGATAATTTTTGGATGTCTTCTACTGAATAGCTTACTACTTTTGCAAATTTTTTTACATCCTCTTCACTATCAGCTTCGACAAATACTGTTAAAACATTACTGTCAATGTCTTTATAATGTTGATATTTAAGTCTATAAATATTCATAAAAATTCCCTCCTTTAAGATATGCCCTATCATTTTTAACTCTTTACAACTTTCATGAATATATTTAACAGTAAATTTATCCCCTGTTTCAGCCATGTTCAAACTTAAAATTAATAACTATATAGAATTTATTTATGCAAATACGTTATATCTTATACTTTTTCAGTGACAAATCTATCTCCATTAATGATGGGCCGAGTTTATTTTAATTGTTTTACCTTCAAACGAATTAAGTACATATTGATCATGTGAGATAATGATGAGTTGAGTTTCTGTTAATGTTTTGAGCATTTGAAGTATCGTTTCTTCATTAATCACATCTAAATTTGTAGTCGCTTCATCTAATATTAATATTTGTGGTTCTACAATTAGTGCTTTAGCAATCCATACGCGTTGAAATTGGCCTCCACTTAACGTGTCAACACGCTGATTTAAGATCTCAGGCGACAGTGCACAGCGTTCTAGCACTGCTTCAGTTCTCATGGCGTACGTTTCTTTTTGAAAATGATAATTCTTCAATGGCTCGGTTAAGATATAGCGCACCGTTTTACGTCCATTTAATGTATCACGTTGATATTGTGGTACATATTGAATGACTTTCATCCATTCTTTAGCAGTATAATCTTCACGAGGTCTATGATTGAGATACAATTGGCCGCTATACGTTGTGTCTAATCCCGCTAGAATCTTGGCTAATGTAGATTTACCACTTCCACTTTCTCCACTAATCAGTAAATGATGTTGTTTCATCTCAAAACTAATATTTTCGAAAATGATTCTCCCACCAAACTGTTTAGTCACATTTTTAATTTCTAGCATAATCTTTTCTCCTATGTGCTATCTCAATTAACGTTTGCGTATAGATTTCAGTTGGATTATTCAGAATTGATTCCGCAGCCCCGCTTTCAATGATATGACCATTTTTCATAATACTCATATATGTCGCATAGTTTCTAACTAAATTAATATCATGTGTGATAAAAATAATCGTCATACCATAACGCTGTTGGGCTTCAATCAAATACGACATCAACCGCTCAACGTTATCTGTATCCAATGCGCTCGTCGATTCATCTAAAAATAAGACACCCGGACGTCTTATTAATGACATTATGAAAGCAATACGTTGTGCCATACCACCGCTCATTTCAAAAGGATAACGTTTAAGCACCTTTTCTCCATCATTTAAACCAAATAAGCGCATTTGCTCTATTACCCAGTCAGTTTGTTGTGTCGAAGTCATTGTAGATTTTGTGGCTTCAAACAAATATTGAAAATGTTTGCCTATCGTGACGTTTTGAAACATATTACTGTAAACATCTTGGAAGACTGCATCCGTTTTACTTAAATCAACCTCTACCGAACCTTGATATCGCAAATTGTCTCGCTTCATGCCAAGAATGGTTCGCGTCAACAATGATTTACCGCTTCCACTTTCGCCAATAATACAATGAAAGTCTCCTTTGTTCACTTTTAAAGAAACCGAATCGATCAAGGTACAGTCGTTATCAAACACACTTAATTGTTCTACGTTTATTATCGGGTTATCTTTTTGTTGATAATTTGGAATAATAAGGCATAACCTCCTAACAATAATCCAGGGAAAAAGAATAACCATGGCGCGCCATTGAAATAACTTTTACCATCAAATAAAATTGTGCCTAATTCTGGTGTTGGCGGTTTAATACCTAAACCAAGAAATGCAAGACCTGAAATACTAAGCATAATCTTGCCGAAATCTGCAGTGATTAAAGCGAAGATATTACTACACAAATGCGGAATCACATGCGTAACTGTTGTTTTTACTTTCGAATTACCACTTAATACGGCATATTGAATAAAAGGTTGTTTCTGAATATCACGCGTCAAATTTCTAAAATAACGCAAGTAGCGTCCCATCCATCCTAATGTGAGTGCAAGAATCATACCTAGCATTGAATTGCTTATCAAACTTAAGATAACTAATGCGATAATGAAAGAAGGTATCGCTAACAACATATCTGCCATAAACATCACGATTTGATCTAGCCACTTTCTTTCTACACCTGCAATTAGACCAAGCATCAAGCCTATTCCAACACTTAATATAATGACAATCGCAGTCAAACTAAGTGTTACCAAACTTCCCACACATAACCTAGCAAAGAAATCTCTTCCTAGTTGATCTGTACCTAATAAATGTTGCCACTCAGGAGATTCTAATGGCGCAAACTGCTGAGTACTATGCACAATGCTATAAATAATTAATGCTGTTAAGACAATAATGGTTAGACTTACTGTGACATATGGTTTACTGTGTCTCTTCATGTCAAACCTCTCTTCTCATCATCAACTTTCTTATAAACATCACGACGTAATCTAGGTTCATTTTTCAAAATAATTAAGTCTCCCACATAATTTATAAGCATGATAATGACAATAATAATGACTACAATTCCTTGAATAAGTGGATAATCTCGCTGATTAATTGCATTAATGAGTAACTTTCCTACCCCCGACATACTGAAGATGACTTCTAGGATGACTGCTTTTCCAAGTAAATGAATAACGCTATTCACAGAAATAGTCATAAGAGGTGCAAAAATCTCTTTAATTTGCACGACAATACGCGCTTTTAACGGAAAACGACGTAATAACGCCAGTTGATAAGCATCATTAGCTAGCGTTCTTTCAATAAGATGCGCAGTCATTAATAAAATATGACAACCCTCAATCGAGACGATAGTTAAAATCGGTAATATAAAACGTTGCCATGAATCACTGCCAACAAATGGCAGAAGTTGCCAGCGAACGCCGAAATAATAAATAAGTAAGATTGCTAACCAATATTCAGGCATAGACGTCATCACTTGCGCAAAGCCACGAATTATAGAGCTATAACGGGTTTGTGGCCGTATGCCAACAACATAGCCGATAATATATCCGACAGGCAACATGATACATGCAGAGACAATCATCAACGTCAGCGTCGGAAGGATTGCCTCTATTATCATTGAAGTAACGTGCTCGTTGGTACTAAAGCTATAACCTAAATTTCCTGTAAAAGCATGACCAATCCAGTCGATATATCTAAGAAATAGATTTCGACCTAAACCAAGTTTATGTTGGGCTAACTCAATATTTTCTTGCGTAATTGAGGTATAACCATGACGTTGCAAATAAAGAATTGCTGGATTGCCGGATGTCTTTTCAACTAAGACAAAGATAATAAATGAACTTACTATTAAATAGAAGAATAATTTAAACGTGCGTTTCAGCATGATTACTCTTTAACTTTCAATGCTTTATAATCTATTGGCGCATCCGTTAATCCTGAGAATTTAAATTCTTTCACTTTATCACTTACTACAAATGTTTCATTCGGATAAGCGATTGGCACACCATAATATTGTTTATTGAAGTGCTTAAATATATCATTAAAGGCGTGTTGTTGGTCTTCTTTCGATACGTTTGATGGGTAATCATCTAATTGTTTTGTAAGCGTGTCATCATTGGCTAAGACACCAGATTTGCCATCATTATTTTTAAATACTGAACTCATAAAGTTATATGGCATTAATGCATCTGAATACGTTCTATAGAAAATGAGGTCATAGTCCTTTTTAGTCCACAATGTGTCGTAATAAGATTGAGCATCTAATGTTTTAACATTTACTTTAATCCCTGCTTGTTTCATATCACGTTGTACTTGTTCTGCTTTATCTTTCCAATTTGGAAACTCTGCCGTTTGAATGACTAAATTGAATGTTAGTGGTTGACCATCCTTTTCAAAAATACCGTCTTTATTCTTGTTATAACCTTCAGTCTTTAACAGTTTTTCAGCGCCGGCAATATCAAATACGTGAGGTTGCTGATTCTCTTTATTAACATACTGCACATTATTCTGAAACAAACCATCAACTGGTTTGCCAGCAATGGCTTTCGCATTGATACTCTTACTTACCGCTTCACGAATCGCTTTGTTGCTCAATATTTTATTGTTCGGATTAAAGGCCATGAAATGACTTACGGTACTTGGTCTATCCTCAACCGTTAATTTATTGTTCTTCTTATCTTGTTTAATTTGTTGATCCGTTAACATGCCTAGTGAACCACCAGAAATATCTACCGAACCACTTTGCACAGCCGAGTTTCTAGAATCGCCATCTTCAATCGTTTGGAAAGCTAGATTGTACTTAACTGGATGGCTATTATCGAAGTATTTATTAGGTTTCATTGTTGTCTTTTCTTTACCTGTGTGATCAACTACGAACGCCCCAGTACCAATCGCTTTCTTGAATTTACCAGTCACTTTCTCACCTTCTACAGAATGGGGACTCATAATGCGTAAAGGTCTCACTTGTGTTAATTCGTTCAACACTTGGTTCGACGGTGATTTCAATTTAATTTGGACGACATAGTCATTTTTCACGACAACTTCATCTAATTTCTTCAACGTTTCCACTGTCGTTTCTTTATTCATTGCTTTGGCACGCTCAATTGAGAATTTAACCGCTTTGGCATCTAACTTTGAACCATCCGAGAATTTCACATTATCTTTCAAATGAAATTCATACACCTTACCAGATTTATCCACACTCCATTTATCTGCTAAGCCTGCTTTAATACCTTTATCTTTATCGTATTTCACTAATGCATCGTAAACCGCACTATACACGGGCATTGCCGCATCATAACCTTGTGCATCAAGCTTGTCTGCCTTTGCCTCAGTCGGTAATGACACCGTGATATCTTTGCTATCTTTATGGTGGTTGCCACATCCCGCTAGTAAGAGCGTCGCACTTACAGCCACTGTCATTATTAGTCTCTTATTCATTCCCCAGTACCTTCTTTCAATCTCGCTTTTATTAAAAATGACTCTTCATATAGCGTGCGTAAATAATCATTTGGCGTTAAATAAAAATCACTATAATGCGTTAAATCTATGACATCTGGAATTGGTTCTTTCATAACTGCTACTTCAAATCCAGCATCGACAAAGCTATCAACAATATGCTTTAACGAGTGATTCTGAGAAGGCGTCGCGCCATATTTATTTATCGTGTCATCCATATATTGACGACTTGGATTATATGTTAAATCTGCAAACGTTGCATAATACACGCCACCCGGTTTCAACACTGCTTTTAAGTCTTGCGCATGTTGTGGCACATCTTCGATTAAATATAAGACTGATGTACTGACTGCTGTATCATATGTATACGCTGTATCTTGTGGTTTGTCCGTTAAAAAATAGTGTAGCGGACGTTGCCCTTTTAAGGCGTCTGCCTTTTCCAAAGATAAACGAGCTAAATCAATACCTACGCCTGCTTTAAATTGAATCTTGTCATATAACTGACGTAAAAATCCGCCTTGGTTACATCCCACATCTAAAATCGTCTTGCCTTCAATATCTGAACGATCTAGTAGTTGTATCGTTCTCTCCCATGCTTCTTGGTGATCGCGGGCCATATCATCGTCTGTTTCATTTCCCTTTTGCCACCAAACCTCATAACTCTTAGTCATCAAATTCTCCTCACTCATATTAAATCGTAATAATTACGATTTATATAGTACTATAATAATTTTATTTGTACAATAGTGACTTTTTAAAAGTATAAAAAAATAAGCCATGCTTAGCTCATACCAAATGAGTTAAACATAGCTTATAAATTGAGCAATTATTAAATTTGTTTTTGGCGTCCAAAACGCACTTTATAAACAATTAAACCGATGATAAATCCGATAATTGCAGGGACAATCCATCCCATACCAATCGTGAAGAATGGTAAATATTTTTGCGCAAAACCGATTAATGCTTGCGCAAATGCTGTCTTCGCAAAGAATTCCGGACTCGCATTTACACCGTCAAAGAACGCTGCAAACATTGTGAAGAACGTCGTAAATTTATAAACAATCGTTGAATGATTAAATAACGGACTTGCTAATGTTAATAGGATTAACGTAATCGCTAATGGATAGATGAACATCAACACTGGCGTTGAGTACATAATGATCTTTGTTAGACCCACGTTAGCGAAGATACACGCTAGCACTGCCACACCTGTCGCTAACCATAGATAGTTCATTTTCGGGAAGAGTTCAGTAAATGTTTCTGAAAATGCGGTAATCAACCCAATCGCCGTTTTTAAACATGCCACGATAATGATTAATGACAATATGATAATGCCATAGTCACCAAGGTAATGTTGCGCGATTTGTGCAAGTGCGATGCCTCCATTTTCACTGACTTTAAAATGCCCTAAACTCATCGTACCCATAACAGCTAATAATGTGTAAATGACGCCCATCGCAATAATACTAATGGCACCAGATTTGAACGTTTCTTTCGCGATACCATTTGGATTCGTAATACCTAGCTTCTTAATTGTCGTTACGATAATAATACCGAAAGCAAGTGATGCTAAAGCATCAAGTGTGTTATAACCGTCGATAAACCCTTTAAGTAATACACTATTACTATAATCCGCACTTACAGGCGCATGGCTAATGCCACCCATTGGACGAATAAACGCTAATAGTACTACAATCCCTAACAGAATTAAGAATACTGGATTTAAAAATTTACCTATGTAATCAAGTATTTTTGAAGGTTTTCTCGCAAAGAACCATGCGATAACAAAGAACAAAATACTGAAAATTGGTAATAGAATTTTACCTGTACTAGGCGATACGAATGGAGAAAATGCAATTTCATAAGATGTTGTCGCAAGTCTTGGTAAGGCAAAGAATGGCCCTATTACTAGATACAATGCGATAGTGAACAAATAAGCGTATGTTCTACTTACTCTTGAAGAAATTTTAAAAACGCCATTCGTTTTAGAGATGCCAATCGCTACAATCCCTAAGAATGGTAACCCAATTGCTGTAATTAAGAAACCAAGATTGGCGAGTAACACGTTAGACCCTGCCGTTTGTCCTAGATGAATTGGGAAGATTAAGTTCCCAGCACCAAAGAATAAACCAAACAACATTGATCCGATAAAAATATTATCTTTGATTGAAAGTTTGTGTTTCGTCATAAGTCTCTTTCTCCTATTTCTAGTTTACTTGCTATTATACAAAATTTTCGCCTTTATTTGTTCGAAATATTCAATAAATTTAAAAAATTTTCTGACTTTAATGTATTTTAACGTTTCCGTACATTGTTTATAAGAATTATAAAGGCTGGGACAATAATAAAGTGTCTCAGCCTTCGTTAACATATTGGCAGTAGCTGACTGATTTGAAAATACCTTGAAGCAAGCTTTTTCAAATCTAGTCATCCTTGCCGGGGTGGGAAAACGAAATTAGTTTTTAATTTCTGTTCCACTCCCCTTTACATTTAGATTCTTGATTGTCAATCTGACTCAAATTAATTAAATGTATCAACAACAATGGTTAAAGAGCGATTAAACCCATCTTTTCTTGAATAATTACATACACGATTCATATTTTTATTTACTATCTCAACTTGACACACCTCTTTTTAGGCATTTATTATAAAATAAATTAGGTTAACCTAAAATTTTATTTAGGAGGTAGTTGATTGATAGAAATTAGCAACATGAATTTGCATTTAAATCACAAACATGTGCTTAAAAATATTACATTAAAGATTCCAATTTCTGGAGAGATTATCGGTATTATGGGGCCCAACGGTGCCGGTAAATCATCTTTGTTGAAATGTCTAATCGGTGAATTCAATGCGAGTGGTGAGATGTATTTATATGGCAAATTCATACATAAACAATTGCACTGCGTTACATATATTCCTCAAAAAGCGCAATTAGACTTAGACTTTCCAATCAATGTTGAAAAAGTCATATTATCTGGTTGTTATCAAACTATCGGCTGGTTCAAACGTGTCGATTACGCTTCAAAAATGAAGTTTCAAAAACTATTAAGAGACTTGGACTTAGCCTCGTTACAATACAAACAAATTTCCGAGCTTAGTGGCGGTCAGTTGCAACGTGTACTTGTGGCAAGAGCATTGATGTCAGACAGTACCGTCTATTTATTAGACGAACCGTTTGTGGGCATTGATTTTAACAGTGAGCAACTTATTATGGAGAAACTTCGTCAATTAAAAAATCAAGGCAAACTCATTCTCATTGTGCATCATGATTTATCTAAAGCAACGCATTATTTCGATCGAATTCTTTTACTTAATCGCACTGTTAGGTTCTTCGGTCCTAGTCATCAAGCGATGCAGTCACAATATCTAAATCGAACATTTCTTTTTAATGTATCTTCTACTTTTGATGAAGGGAGCGACCTACCAAATGACTGATTTCATTCAACATTTATTTGACTATCAGTTCTTAAACCGAGCGTTAATTACGTCAATCGTTGTAGGTATTGTATGCGGAACTGTGGGGAGTTTGATTATCTTGCGTGGATTATCGTTAATGGGAGATGCAATGAGTCATGCTGTTTTACCTGGTGTGGCTTTATCATTCTTATTCAATATTCCGATGTTCATCGGAGCATTAGTCACTGGCATGATTGCAAGTTTATTAATTGGCTACATTTCAAACAATAGTAAAACAAAGCCCGATGCAGCAATTGGCATTAGTTTCACTGCATTTCTCGCAACAGGCGTCATCATTATTAGTCTTATCAATAGCACGACAGATTTACATCATATTTTATTCGGAAACTTACTCGCAATCATGCGACAAACATTTTGGACAACTATCATTATTGGAATCATCGTAATGTTACTGATTATCATACTTTATCGACCATTAATGATTTCAACCTTTGATGCCACATTTAGCCGTGTGAGTGGATTGAATACAACGATGATTCATTATTTTGTAATGCTATTACTCGCTTTAGTAACTGTCGCTAGTATTCAAACTGTAGGCATTATCTTAGTCGTTGCCTTACTTGTGACACCGGCATCGACCGCCTTTTTAATCACAAAGAATCTTTATTCAATGATGATTTTAGCAAGTTTGATTGGCGTAGTAAGTTCGATTGTCGGATTGTACTTTAGCTTTATTTACAATCTGCCTAGTGGTGCGACGATTGTGATTGCAACATTTAGTATCTATATCTTGACCCTTCTCTTTTCAAAAATAAAAACAAAGTATAGAGGTGTACAAACAACATGAAAAAATTTATTCCATTACTTATTATATTAATGCTCGTTTTAGCAGCTTGTAGTTCAAATTCTAATGAGCACCATAGCAAACATCACGACAAATTGAAGGTCGTGACTACTAACTCCATTATTTATGATATGGTCAAACAAGTTGGTGGAGATAAAGTTGACGTTCATAGCATCGTACCTGTAGGACAAGACCCTCATGAATATGAAGTTAAACCGAAAGATATTAAACAACTTACAGATGCAGACGTCATCTTCTACAATGGTTTCAATTTAGAATCTGGTAACGGTTGGTTTGAAAAAGCCTTAAAACAAGCAGGTAAATCTACGGATGACAAGTCAGTCTTCGCGGTGTCTAAAGGCGTTAAACCAATCTATTTAAATGGGGAAATTGGGAATAAAGATAAGATTGATCCACATGCTTGGTTGAGTTTAGACAATGGTATTCAATATGTGAAGAACATTCAAGAACAATTAATTAAAGCAGACTCATCACATAAAGCAGACTATGAGAAACAAGGTAAGACTTATCTTGCCCAGTTGGAAAAGTTAAACAAGGATAGTAAAGATAAATTTAATGATATTCCGAAACAAGAACGTGCCATGATTACAAGTGAAGGTGCCTTCAAATATTTCTCAAAAGCATTTGATATTAAACCTGGCTATATTTGGGAAATCAATACTGAAAAACAAGGCACACCTTCACAAATGAAACAAGCTATAAAATTTGTTAAAGACAATCACATTAAACATTTATTAGTTGAAACAAGTGTAGACAAAAAATCTATGAATAGCTTATCTGAAGAAACTGGCAAAAGTATTTACGGAGAAGTATTTACAGATTCAATTGGAGAAAAAGGATCTAAAGGAGATTCTTATTATAAAATGATGAAACATAACATCGAGACGATTCACGGAAGCATGGAATAATCATTTATAAAACTATGAATGAGGTTGAGAACTAAAGCGTTTATGTCTCAACCTCTAATTTTATGTTCAATATTATGGGAGTCATTCTATATATTCTGACTTATTAAAAATGGTATATAGTAATATCAACATCACAATTAAATAACCAATCATCCAAAAATTAATAAGTAAGAATGAAACACTAAATACATCTGTTAAATTTTTATTTAATGTATTAAGAAAATCACTAACCGGTGGAAAAATCCATAAAATATATTTTAAGTTCGGAAATGTTTGAACAAGAATTCCTCTTAACAATAAGATTAAACATATTAAGACAAGGAATAACCATATAAGTTTATCAGAAACATTAGTTAGAGATTTAATTAAAGTTGTCATAATTACACCTAAAGCAATTATAATAATATGGCTATATATACCTATTAAGATTTCTATCAAATTAGGCATATGTTCAAATCTAAAAGTAATAATTGGATAAGCGATAGCCCATAAACCTAATGGCAAAATTATGATAAAAGAGAATATTAATTTACTAGTTAAGTAGGTCTTTTTAGACTTCAATTGAGTAAATAATAATTGTTTCTCCTTTGTAGAATCTATATCTAAAACAATTACAGTTATCCAAACTGAAATAAAAAGAAGAAGCATTGAGGTACTAGCGAAACTAGATAGTATTGGTTGACCTGAATAAGTATATAGAATTACTACCAAGAGTAAAAAACTTATTAAAGGGCCAATCCACTTATATGTTCTTATAAAGTTCTTAAAATGATAATTAATAAGTGCCATCTTCATTATCCTCTCTTACCTCTTTAATAAAGTAGCCTTCTTCAATCAACAGTGTAATTAACTGGTTACTTTTAGCTGCATTCACTTTAATTTGAACATTATTTATTACTTGTGCTTCAAGTTTTTTTAAATTTTTACGTAGATTGGAATCTAAACTTTCTCTAGTTTTAACTATCATTGATTTAGCTTTAGTTTCATACTTATTCACTACAAAAGAGCTTTTTTCTAAATTAAATTTATGCGTAACAAATGAATAGTCTAACGCCTCTTCATGGGATGTTAGGACTACTGTTGCAAACTGTCTTAATTCCAAGAGTATTGCTTTTAATTGGGCTATCGTACGCTTATCAAGACCAGAAAATGGCTCATCCATAATATAAATGTCTGCTTTTTTCGCTAAGCATTGTATTAAATTCACTTTTTGTTGAGTACCTTTAGAACATTCTTTAATTCTTTTTTCCAAAAAAGGAGTTAAATCGAATCGGCTAACCAATTCCTCCATATTCATATTAAAATGCGTATTTGAACTCATATCTTCAATAAATTTTAGATATTCTTTAACAGTTAAATTAATCGTTGAGGGTAAGTGATCAGGTGCATAACTTACAATACCATTTACCTTTAATGCCCCACTTGATGGTTTTAATATATGAGCTAACATTTTCAAAGTAACACTTTTTCCAGAACCATTTTTTCCTTCGATTAAAACAATAGAATTATATGGAAAATTCATATTTATCTTTTTAATAATATGTTGATGATTTATTACTTTAGAAATATCATGGCCTTCTATTACAAACTCTTCCATATCAACACTCCTATGTATTAAATATCTTAAATTTTTCGTTGTTGTTTTAACTTTTTAACAATAATGTAAATACCGATAATTACTAAAGGAATTTGGAAGAAATTACCAATTAGCATTACAACAATATAGAAAGGGATAATAAATAATAATGAGCCTAAAAATATAGCTACAAATAAAATAAAAAATGACATACCTTCAGGGTCATCCTGTCGCAATCTATTACCTAATAAACTCCTAATTAAATCATTTACGAAAAAGACGCACTTCCACATACAATACATAAAAACTGCCAATAAAAATATTGAATAAGATACGACTACTAACATTTGAAGAAACGCAATGATACCATCCATGTATTAATCTCCATTTACACATAATATTTTTATTTTCGTTAATATAATTCATCAATTATTTATTCGTGTTCCATCTCTTTAAAATAGTCACACTGCCACTGTTGTGTTTTAATAGCAGTTTTATTTAATTCAGTTTCCCACGGCGCATAAACTCTTAGGGCCATTTTCCCTTTATAATTATCGCTTTTTAAAATGCCCTTATCTAATAAAACATCCTTAGGAAAAATAAACTGTCCTGATTTATGTGCATCAACGATATTCACTATCAATGCATCATGTATATCTTTTACTTCGTATGGTTCATTTTTATTATTTTCATCTTTTTTCCAAATTGCAAAAAAGAAACCATTTTTATTAGGCGTCTTTTGGGCCAACCTACTGATAAAAATTCCATTGCTAGTTTCAATTTCTATAGCTTCATATTGTTGATTCCATTGTTGTATCTCATAAGAAGCTTCAGAATTTGAGAATATTTGTTTCAATAATTTATATGATTGAAAACTTTCAATGCTTCCCATACTAAACTCCTTGTTCTAATGTTTATAATCTTTTAATCGCTTTTTCTAAAATATTCTTATTTTCATTCACTATACCATTGATAGAAACAATTAGCTTAAGTAGCACCAAGCGCCTCTCACCCTTGCCATTATACTACTCGGCTCATCTTTACAGAACTTTTGAAAATAAAAAACAATAGCTCTAAATAATTCGGTAAATATAGACAATATAATCGTTAACAAATTTAATACTTGCGATATATGTTACAATATTAAAATGTTTTAAAATATACATTATATATATTAAGGAGTTATTTTAAATGAATATCATATTAGGGGTCGGCACATTAGTGATTGTGCTTATTGTTATGACATTATTCTTAAAATTTGCGCCATATGGCCAAGAAGGATTACAAGCGTTATCAGGGGCTGCTTGTGCGACCTTCTTACCACAAGCATTCTTAAGTTATGCTATTGGAGGCATTTTCCATATAAAATTCTTACAAGAAATTGGGGATTTAGCAGGAAGCTTAGGTGGTATTGCAGTCGGAATACTAGCGTGTCTTAACTTAAAAGTATCACCTGTATTCGCTGTTATCGTAGGTCTGACGTTAAAAGATTTCAGTTTGTTACCTGCATTTATTGCTGCTTATTTAACAGCTTTCGTTATTAAGTTTCTTCAGAAAAAAGTACCAGACGGTTTAGATTTAATCGTGGTTATTCTTGTTGCGCCAGCTTTAGTATATGGCTTAGCAACATTAATTAATCCAGGCGTTACGGCAGTCTTAAATTCTATCGCGAATGCCGTTAACTCTGTAGGAGATAGCAGTCCATACGCGTTAGCGATTATTTTAGGTTTAATCATTCCAGTAACAAGTATGACACCATTAAGTTCAATGGTACTTGCAAGTATATTAGGCTTAACAGGGGTTCCAATGGCTATTGGTGCCATCACTTGTACAGGCGCATCATTTGCGAACTTCACATTATTTAATTTACTTAAAATTGGTAATAAGTCTAACCGCTTCGCCGTATTTATCGAACCACTTACACAAATTGATCTTATCGTGAAATACGCACCAGTCCTCTATGGGGCAAACGCATTAATCGGTATGGTTACCGCATGTATTATCAATTTCAGTGGCTTGAAAATTGGTGTAACTGGTATGGCGACACCAATGGCTGGTGCGATTGTATTATTCGGTTTCAATAACCCTATCACTTCAATTATTACAATTGTGGCAGTCGCAATTACAGCTGTAATTTTAGCCTTAATTATAGGTTTCATTATTAAAAAATTCGATTTACTACACTTACACATTCCAATGCCTTGGAATAAAAATAAAGATAAAAAAGAACAATATTCACAAGCATAATTTAATATACAGGGAACTTAAAAGAACTTCTCGGGAATAGTTATTTTCTTGGAAGTTCTTTTTCTTTATTGCTTAACTTACAGAGTTGTAATTTAAGGCTTTTATCCTTAAATTCAACCTTATTATGTGTTTATATAGAGTTGAGGTGAAAAGCATGGCAAATTACGAAGATAGATATGACGAACGAAGTGGTAATATACTAGGCGCTCTAAGTTATCTAAGTGTATTCTTTGCGCCAGTCCTTTTTCCATTGATTGTATGGATTTTCGCATCTCCACCTGGATCAACACATTCTAGAAATGCTTTATTTAATCACATTTGGACTTGGGTACTTATTGCCATAAGTTTCGTAGCATTAATGATTGTCCCAGCAATGATTGGTTCACAACATGGCATGGGTTGGTTTATAGGCCTTGTACTTGCTGTCATTTTCTTTATTTGGGCAGGTATATTATTCTTATTAAATATCTTTAGAGGGATTAAATTACTTCTTGTATAACGAACTAAAAAACGAGCTAGACGACAATGTCTAGCTCGTTTTTAATATTTTAATCTATTGAAAGTATTTGTAACTATTGATTCTTTGATTGTTCCAAATTGCTTCTGCATTGGTTTCTAAGAAATGTTTAAAGTCTTGGTCTTTAATCTTCTTAAACGCTTTTCCAGTAATGAATGGTCGGTTAGCATCATTATGTGCATCGCTACCAATGAGATGGAATAATCGATGTTTCACCATATATTTGGCAGCCTTTTTCGCACTTCTACCATGATTACCTAAAATCGAACCTCCATTTAATTGCAAGATACATCCTAAATCAACAAACTTTTCAAGCAAGCTAAAATCTGTCTGTACAGACTTATATCGTTCAGGATGTGCAATAATAGGAACATAACCCATGTCTACTAGCTTAACAAGAAGTTCAAATATAAATAATGGAATATCGTTGAATGAAAATTCAACTAATATGTATGTTTGATCATCTAACGATAGCGCAGTTTTTGATTCAATCTTTTCAAAAGAAGCGGGTTCTAAATAAATCTCTTCTCCTATCTTAATCGAAACAGGAAGATTTAGTCCTTCTAATCGCTGTTCTAGCAGTGCTTTCTTCTCATATAAATCATCTTTATTCGGCTCATAAGTATCAATATAGAAATGCGGCGTCGCTATAATTCTAGTAACACCTTGCGCATACGCTGTTTTAATCATACTGATTGTTTCTTCTATATCCTTTGCGCCATCATCAACGCCCCAAATTAAATGATTATGAATGTCGATCAAAATTATCACCACGCTTAATTAAATTCTTTAAAATAAGTAAAATAAATTCATGCTTCAACACTAAATTAGTTATTAGATATACGGCTACTCCCGCTACTAATAAGAGAATAGTTGATTGGACTGTTGGAGTAAGGTAAGTGTTAAGAAACAGTAATACCATGATCATTACGAAAGAGGCAAATACGGTTTTACTAAGATTTTTAATATCTAATTTAATACCTGTGCCAGAAATATCAATCACTCTCCATAACAAAATGAGAAGTTCAGAAGTAATTCTAGCTATCCCAGCACCAAAAATCCCGAAAAATGGAATAAATATAATGCAACAAATGAAATTGACAAAAGCGCCTATAATCAACGACATATTGTACACTTTCATCTTATTTTGAATAATAAGATACTGTCTGCTTATCGTCATATTAAGTGGAATAATGAATAGTAATATTGCTAATACGTTCATCAGTGAGACAGTACTTTTAAATTGCTCACCAAAGAACCACACATAAAATGTTGGCATAATTGCGATAATACCCAATACCATCGGAACTGTTAAAATTGGCTGCATATTTATATTTAATTCCAGCATTTGTGTCAAAGCGTTATCTTGCTTACGTGCTAATTTAGTAATTCTCGGAATCATCACTAAATCTATTGTATTCACAAGTAAAATCGCTACCGATAAAATATTAAACGTGTTCGTAAAGATACCCACGTCACTATAACTTCCAATTAATCCTAGAACTACACAGGCAATACTTGTAAAAAAGTTTAATTGGCCATTAGGTAATAAATAGACTAAAGACGAACGAAAAATATGCCATACATTCTGCCAATTCATCCGTTTTAAAGTAATGTATTTTTTCAAATAATAGTAAAGTGGCAATTGGTTAAGTACAGTCACGATAGATAATGTGAAAACATATAATGGTAAGTCTGAAGTATCTCTAATAAAAAATACAACGATAACTAAAACGATTAACGAAGCTACGATATTACTTAAACTTGGAATTTTAAATTTCTCAATTCCTGCATAAAACCATGAAATATCAGCTGCTGCGCCAATAATATATATCCCTTGAAGTAAAAATATTAAATAATATTCATGAATAAATACGCTAATCGTAATAACGTAAAGTAATAAAACTGTTAATGATAGAAGCAATTTACTCATAAAAATGTCGCTAAATTGTTTCGATAATTGCGTTTTTTTATGCGCGACTTCTGCAATCAAACGATTGAAGTATAATTGCACACCGACACTCGCAAACATTAAAAAATATTGAACCATACTAAAAGAAAACGAAACGACACCTACGCCAGAAGGTCCAAATGCTCGTGAGATAATTGGAATGGTGATAATAGGCGTAATAGTTCTGATGACCTGATATAAACTCTGATAAATAATGTTCGTTTTAAGTGAGTCACTCTTCATGGGTATGTCTACCTTCTGTCTTATTTGTTTGAACTAAATAAATTAGTATACCTATCACAAAAGCCACGTATCTTGAGTTATTAAAAGATACCGTCATAAAATAAACCATTAATATTAAAAGTACTGCAATCCATACAATGTTACGCCCATTTTCGTTAAATTTAATCAAATTAAACAGCAAGTAGATTAAGTAGAAAATAAACACGAGACCAAAGACTATGCCCCATTCTGCAAATATTTGTAAATATGTATTATGGGCAACCAGACTGACACCATTTAAATATGTACCAACATGAACATAGTCGAATAAACCTAACCCAAATCCTAGCGTATATTTGATTAAATTAATGGCATTAAGCCACACTAGACTTCTATCTGACCCACTCTCATTGATAGAAGCAGTCCCTTCTTTAAAGATGGACGCCATTCTATTGAAAGAGCCCCCTAAATCCACATCATAAGCGTGCCAATCACCAAAATTAACCATATAAAATGCACCTAATAATAGAATAGAAAAGACGGATAGTACGCTAACAATACTGAGAATATTTCTGTTAAATAACTTAACGACACAATAACCAATGATTAATAACAAAATGATGATTGAAGCGGTCTTTGAACCTGTCGTGAAAATAGATAATAAAATGATTAGTGACAGTACCAACTTATAAAAGAAATGATTCGTCAATTTAAATACTAAAATCAAACTGATAATTTGTGTCATCGCAAAGTAATTTGGATCGTTCATTAATCCTTTAGATCTCAACTCGTCAAAGAATAACAGACGCATCAATAATGGCGTTTTAAAAATGCTCGTAAACACGCATAACATCCCAATTATAGCGCTACTTATAACATAAGATTTTAAGAAAATAGTCTTACTATTACTTAATTTTAAAATAATAGATCCAATTAAAAGATAAATCACCACAAACGCAAATTTAATTGAGGTCGCTAAGATTTCTTTTAAATTAATCATGAGAATATCATCGAAGACGCCTAGAATAACCGTCATTAAAATTCTATAAATATATAAAACAAGAACGAATATTAAGATAAAGTTAACTTCTATAATTTTGCTATGCTTGATTAAAATATAAGCGAATAAGATTAAAATAATAAAATCGGCAATTGAAATATTAATGCCACTAATAACGAAAGATTGTTGAATAAATATTGCTAAGCCTATTAATAATATATTTAAAAATGTGCTATTTTCTTGAGTACGCATCATAAACCATTTCCACTTCTTTTAACATTTTAGTTTCTGTAAAGTGCTCAAGATATTTCTCTCTAGAACGGTCACTTTGTTTAATATAATCTTTATTCTCTAACTGTTGTTGTAAGGCTGAAGCAATAGTAAGCGGTTCGTTATCTTTAAGAATAATTCCATTATTATCCACCAATTCACTTATCCCGCCTACATCACTCGCTATCACCGGTAATCCATATGACATGGCTTCAATAATACTAATTGGTAAACCTTCATGTTTACTCACTAAAACAAATGTATCGTAACGTGGTAATTCTTTTTGTGCATTAATCACATTGCCTAAGAAACTCACTTCTTGCGTTACTTCTACAGATTGAGCCAACTGTTTACATTCATTTAAATTAATGCCATCTCCAATAAAGGTAAAATGGAATGGTTTTTCGGTCATCTTTTTCAATAAATTTAAAGCATTGATAATATTCATTTGTAATTTAGGATAGGCGAATCGAGCTATCATAACGAATTGATGAATATCGCCTGTCTCACGCGACAATGTCGTAAACTTGAATGGATCGGTAATACCGTTATGAATGGTTATCAGCTTCTTGGGGTTAAAGTTATATTTTATAGCTAATTGCTTATCAAACTCCGATACACAAATCACTCGATCTGTTACTTTGAACATCATTTTCTCAATAAATAAATATAAATATTTCTTAAGTGGTGCAATACCATCTGTAAAGGACCAACTGTGCGCCGTAAAAACAACTAAAGCCTTCTTCATCTTAGATAGTTTATATGCCAGTCTTCCAATTGTGCCGGCTTTAGAAGAATGTAAATGAATCACGTCCGGACGAATCTTATTAATGAGTCGGGTGATTTTTTTAGTTGCTAAAATGTCTTGCTTCACATTGATAGGTCCGATTAAATTCTCAACAATTGTTACTTTAATGCGAGCATCTAATTGTTCTAACATCGGCCCTTTACACCCTACTACTACGTAGACATCATTGTTTTGGCAAAAATTATTTGCGAGTTGAATTAAATGTGTTTGTGCGCCGCCATTATCAGCCTTCGTAATAAGATATAAAATCTTCAAATTGATACAAGCCCTTTCTAATAATAGCCTTTAGTATTAGTATGTTTTACTTGATTTAGCACCACGCCAAATACAGAAATCTTTAAATTATCTAATCGTGTTTTAGCTTCTATAACTAATTCTCTCGGCGTTTTTTTACTGTTTGCAACTAGGATAGTTTGATCCACTAGTCTACCAATGATTAATGCATCTGTAACAGGTAAAATTGGTGGCGTATCAATAATCACATAATCATATTCACCTTTAATATCTTCTATGAAATCTTTAAAATTAGGCGAATCTAAAAGTTCTGAAGGGTTAGGTGGTTTGGTTCCAGCAGGTATAATATCGAGATTTGAATCTTCACTATAATAAATGCCTTGTTCATAAGGAATTTGATGACTAATAATATTTGATAGACCATAATTATTAGGTACATTAAAGCGTTTATGTACTTGAGGTCTACGCATATCCGCATCAATTAGTAATACTTTATAGCGTGCGTTTGCTAGTGATTCAGAAAGCGATTTACTTACAAACGTTTTACCTTCTCCTTGTCTTGAAGAGGTAATCATATATACCGTGCTATTTTCTTCAGTAACGTTGAAGGTTACATTAGTTCTAAGCGTTTTAATTTCCTCATTGATTAAATCTTGGGCTGTACTTATATATTTACTTGATTTATTACTCATTTTTTATCACCTAAGTCACTAATCTTTCCAATCGTAGGAAGATGTAAATAATTTTCAACTTCTTTTTCAGATTTAATTTTGTTATTTAATAAATATTTAGTGAACATAATTAAAAGCGCAATCACTAATCCGAAGACAACACCAAACACCACGTTAAGTAAGATATTTGGAGATTTTGGTGACTTAACTTGACTATTTGTCGCTTTTGATAAAATTGATAAATTATCAACACCCATTACTCTTTCAATTTCTTCTTTAGACGCTTTAGCTACTTCATTCGCATAGGCTACTGCTTCTTTAGGATGTTCACTTAATACATTAATCTTGATGATTTGTGAATTCTCTACAGAATCTACAGAGAGACCTTGATAAAGGCTATTTTTATTCTTCGTATCTATTTCATCTAATGCTTTATTTTTAATTTCTTCAGAATTAATAATTTCTGAGTACGTTTTGATTAATTGAATATTTGTTTGAATTTCATTTGGGTTTTTATATAAGTTGTCATCATTTGCGCGTTTTTGATTAATAATGACGTTCGAAGTTGCTTGATATTTCGGCGTAATAATAAATTGTGAAACTACAAAGCTAATAGCTCCAAAAATAACAACGCACAAAATAATTAACACAATATTTTCTTTTAAAATTTTTCCAAATTCACTTAAATTAAGATTTTTTCGCATTTTATCCACCTATCTTGATCCTGATCCTGTGATGATAATGTTAATTGTTTTCAAACAGATATAAATCTCGGTAAAAATATTACCTTTGTAAATGTATTTCAAATCGTATTTCAATTTTTCTTTAGGAGATAAATCGTACCCTCCTTTAACTTGTGCAAGACCAGTTAAACCAGGTGTTACTAAGCATCGCTTTTCAAAACCTTGTATTTCCGAACTAAATAATTCAACAAATTCTGGTCGTTCAGGTCGCGGTCCTATAAAACTCATTTCTCCTTTTAAAACATTAAGCAGTTGTGGCAATTCATCTATTCTTGTTTTTCTAATGAACTTACCGACTTTCGTTATTCTAGGGTCATCTTTCTCTGCCCATTGCGCCCCATTACATTCTGCATTGAGCTTCATAGATCGCAATTTGTAAATTGTAATTAACTTGCCATTTTTCCCGACTCTAATTTGCTTATAGATTGGGTTGCCAAATGAATCAATAACGATTAATACTGCGAATAAGACCATTATTGGAAAAGTAAAATATAATAAGATGATACTCATCAATACATCCAATAATCGCTTCAATGGGTAATACCATTTCTCCACTGCTTTATAAGTGTTTAATTTCTTTTGGTAATCATATCTAACGACTCCAAATTCCGGCTTAATAACGCCGTCTTGTAATTTAAGATCTTCAGTCTTAAAATATTTCACGTTTATCACCTACGAAATAAAGCATAAATCGCATTGATATATCCTATTTAGTTTTTCTTTCTTTAAGCTTTTATAGGCTATCTTGATGCGTTTAAGTCTTTAAATGTCCTTTACTTGTTGTTAGAAAAGCGTCAAAGTCTGCCACCTTAACGTTTGATTACTTAGAATATATCATTAAACCTAAAAATATTGTACCCTTTCTGTTAAAAATAAAATACTTTTTTATTTCATCTTTTTAATTATTAAAAACATATAAAATTATCATATTTTATTAGAGCAATAAAAAAAGTCTAGTTAGCCGAGTACATTTACTCTTTTAACTAGACGTTTTAATTTAGTATTATTGTTTGAAAATAAATACATCTGGACTGTACAATTTTAATACTTTTCCAAATAAGAAGTGGAAAAATAGTGCAGAAACCAATGGCACCACTCCATAAGCAATAATGACTATTAACAAACTAGTCATTGTACTTGAATTTAAAAGTGCCATAGATTTAATAGGTCCTACTAAACCGATTAAACCAAAACCTGCAGAGTCAGGTGAACCTTGAATGTTTAATAAACCTCCAACAAGACCTGAAACGGCTGCAGTACACACAATCGGTAACATAATAATCGGATGTCGAATTAAATTAGGCATCATTACTTTAACGGCACCTAATAATACAGTAATCGGAATACCAATTTTGTTTACGCGCCAGCTACCAATCGTTAACATAATCGCACTAGCAGCTACACCAACTGCAGCTGATCCCGCCGCTAAACCTGAAATTCCTATTGCAATTCCAATTCCTATAGCAGAAATTGGAGATACAATTAATATTGAAAAGATGATTGCAATCAAAATTGTCATAATAATAGGTTGCATATTAGTCAAACTATTGACTAATTCACCCAATCCAACAGTAATTAACTTAGTAATTGGTAATAATAAATAGCCTATCAGTCCTGCTAAACCGGCCCCAACAAGAGGGAGCGCAATCATATTTAAACTACCAAAACGGTTTTTAATTAATAGCATAATTCCAACCGCAATCGCAGCAGTAATCATTGTGTTGATTAAATCTCCAATTCCAACAATCATCCATTTATGATCTGAAACTACAGCTGCACCAGAACCTACAAAAGCGGCTGCACCAGCTGATGCTACTTGAATTGGCGTCATTCCAAATTGCACTGCAATGAGTGCGCCAGTAAGAACTGGAATTGTATATTGAATGCCTTGAGTTACAAATGCAATCTTTAAGAAGAATTCATTGTATTGGCCTAAATATTTACAGAGCTCTCCTAGAATAGCATTGGGAATCATTCCCACCACGATAGCTAATGCTACTCCATTTAATACATTAAATAAGAATGATCTGGGTGTAATTGTTTGTGTCTCGCCCATAATTCATATACCTGTCTCTTATACACATCT